>JAJTFE010000001.1 GCA_021298375.1 Blastopirellula sp.
GTTAACGGCAAGACGACCACGGTCCGGCTGATTGCCCATATCCTCTTCCTCCAAGGCAAGCGGGTCGGCTTCACCAGCACCGATGGCGTCTACGTCGCCGGACGGCGACTGGACAGCGGCGATTGCTCCGGCCCGCAAAGCGGTCGGCGGGTCCTGCAGAATCCGAATGTCGACGCCGCGGTCCTCGAAACCGCTCGGGGCGGAATTATCCGCGAGGGCGTCTGCTATGACCGTTGCGACGTCGGCGTGGTGACCAATATCGGGGAGGGCGATCACCTCGGCATCGCCAATATCTCAACACCCGAACAGCTCGCCAAAGTCAAACGGGTGGTCATCGAAGCAGTCAGCAAAGACGGCAGCGGGATTTTAAATGCAGACGATCCGCTGACCGTGGCAATGGAATCACATTGCCCCGGGCAGATTGTCTGGTTCTCCTTCAACCCCGAAAACGAACACGTGGTCGCCCGTCGCAAGGCCGGCGGCAAAGCCGTATTCGTCCGGGACAACGCCCTGATCCTCGCACATGGGGAAACTGAATTCACGCTCCTGGGCTTGGATCGGATCCCGATCACCCACGGTGGACGAATCCGTTTTCAAGTCGAGAACGCGATGGCAGGTGCGGCCGCCGCATGGACGCTGGGAGTCCCCGCTGAAGTCATTCGGGCCGGTCTGGAATCGTTCCAGCCCTCGATCGACGGAACTCCCGGCCGGTTCAACATTCTGCAGTACGGTTCGCTGACCCTGGTCGTCGATTACGGTCACAACCCTTCGGCCCTGAAAGGGGTCCTGGATGCTCTGCAGAACTTCCCCAACAAGCGGCGCACAGCCGTGTATTCCGCTGCCGGCGACCGACGCGATGGCGACATGATCCGCCAGGGTCAACTACTCGGCCATCACTTCGATCGAGTGATTCTTTACGAAGGGGACTATGTCCGCGGTCGCCAACCCGGGGACATCATCCAATTGTTCCGCGAGGGTCTCGCCCTCGGAGCGCGAGTCCGCCACAAGGCCTGGTACGCCAGTTGGAAGGAAAGCGTCGAGCAAGCCATCCAGCACGCCGAGCCAGGCGAGTTGCTCTTGATTCAAGCCGATGTCGTCGATGAGTCTGTCGACTTCTTCCGCGAGCTGTTGCTCAAGGAACCGCCGCACCCGGCGATTGCCGTGGTTGAGAATCCGACCAGCCCGACCGTAGAAGTCAAACGCTGAGTCTGTTACGGTGAGCCCGTTACGGTGAGCCCGTTACGGTGAGCCCGTTACGGTGAGCCCTGGCTCGCGACAGCGAACCAAGCGACAGCGAACCGAACAGCGGCGAAACTCGACTGAGGACCTATTCCAGAGAGTCGACCGCGCTGGGTCGACATCGCTGGGTCGACATCGCTGGGGCGTTCGCTCTGGTGGGATTGCGCGGGAGTTGGAGCGGGCAAGGCAGCCACTTCGTCGCCGCGGTTTAGACCGGCGGCAAACCGAGCACCCGCCGCCAGGCACTGAGTTGGCCCAGATGCTGGTTCTCGTGGACCAGCAACAAATACGGCACTACGATGCCTGCGGTCGGCATGATTTCTCTCCACCGCGGCAAGGTCACGGGCTGCAGCAAGGTCGCATCGGTCGCCGTCGAGAGCAGCCTGGCCAGTTCTTCATGTCCGGCGTTCCAAGCCTTCAGCAGATCCTCTTTCGAGGCGTAAACGGACGCGTCGGCCTCCGGCTTCGATTGCATCCCGAAGGGATGAAACTTTGGGTCTTCAAACGTCTCGCCGCGGAGCAGTCCTGCCATGACCGGCAGGTAAACATTGAGATGGCTGAAAATCCAGGCCGGATGATTGACCGGAGCAGGTCGATCGCCAGGAGGCTGGAGCGTCATCTGCTCCGGGCTCAGGTCAGCGGTCAGTCGCTGGGCCCAATCGAGGTTCTTTTTCAAGCCAAATTGCAGTCCCTGAACGGCGATCGACATCACTTTTCCTTTTTGCTCGTGTGCTTGTGTACTTGTGTGCTCGTGTACTTGTGTGCTCGTGCGGATGAGGTAGCACGGGTCCGACGGGATTGATTGGCTGCTCGGGTTATCCGGGCGAACAGGTTAATCCGGTTTCCCGGGCGGGTCGCTCGCGCTTGAGCCGGAGCCTTGGCTGGCATTTTTTACAAACCGGTCAAACCAGGCGAGCATTTCGGATTGCGTGTGCAGAACCGATTCGCGGGCCACATAACCGTGGCTTTCGAACGGCAGCATCACCAGTCGGGTCGTCCCGCCGTTGCCCTTGATCGCCTGAAAAAGCCGCTGCGACTGAATCGGAAATGTCCCGGGATTATTGTCCTCTTCGCCATGAATCAACAGCAGCGGTTCGTTGATCTGATTGGCGTAGAGGAAAGGCGAGAGCTTGAGATAGACATCCTTGGCCTCCCAGAGTGGTCGGCGTTCAGCCTGAAATCCGAACGGAGTCAGCGTCCGGTTATAGGCTCCGCTTCGCGCGACTCCCGCCTTGAACAGATCGCAGTGTGCCATCAGGTTGGCAGTCATGAAGGCCCCGTAACTGTGCCCACCGACGCCAACTCGATTACGATCGGCCACGCCCATCTCGACCGCCTTGTCGATAGCTGCCTGAGCCGAGCTGACAATCTGCTGGACGAAACTGTCGTTCATCGTTTCCGGATCGCCGATTACCGGCATCGTGGCTGCATCCATGATGGCGTAGCCCTGTGTGACAAGCGTCAAATGGGTAATGCCGCTCATCCGGGTAAAAGTCCAAGGGCTGCTGGAAATCTGGCCAGCGGTGCTCGGGTCGTTAAACTCCAGCGGGTAGGCCCAGACGATCAGGGGCAACTGCTGGCCGGGTTGATGATCCGCAGGGAGATAAAGGGTCGCTGAGAGATCGACGCCATCAGCCCGTTTGTACTTCACGATTTCCTTTTTGATGCCGCGAATTTGCGGAGTCGGATCGGCAAACGAGGTCAACGCCGAACGGCTTCCGGTGGCGAGTTCGCGGAGGAAGTAGTTGGGCGGATCCGTTGGGGTCTCCGAACGGGTGATGATCTGCACGGCCGCAGGTGTGGATTCGCTGCAAATGGCCACGGGGGATTCCAGGGCACCCGGTTCGCAGCGCCAGAGACGCTCCGTCTTCAAGGACAAAAGACTGCGGCGATCAAGGAAGGGGAGCAAGCCCTCGGGGCTGGCGCCTTGGCCAACCAGGTAAACCCACTCGCCCTGCTGCAGAGCCACGGGGAAGCCAGCAGCATTGGGATGAGTCACCATTCTGCCGGGATCGTTGTAGCGATCGCGCTGACTGCGATCATCCAGTACCCGGGGAGTCTCCTCGGGTCGGTCCAGCTGATGCAAAAGCGACCGGGTCCAGCGGCGGTCGCGGTCGTACTCGGTCAGCAACAGTTGATTTGGGTCTTCAAAGAAGCTGATTCCTGCAGCCCGGTGTTCGATTTTGACCAGTTCACGCGGAGCCATTCGCGTGGGGATTTGCTGGCTCATCAGGCGATCGCGGTGGGGCACCTTTTTTCGGGGGTCGCCATCGTCGAGCGCCTCAAACCACAGCAGGGTCTGCGGCTGGCTGGACATCCAGCTGACCGCGCGTGGTCCCGTCCGGACGCCTTCGATCGGAATATTCTCTTCCAGAGGAACGTCGACCACCGGATAGACCAGGTCGCCAGCAAGGTTCCAGACTTCAATCCGTTTGGGGAACGAGCTGTACGTCAGCAGATACGAATAGGGTCGGTGCACGGTCGTGACGAGCAGAAACTGGCCACTGGGGGAAGGGACGGCGCTGTCGATTAAATCTGCCTTGCCAACCAGCTCAATTTTGCCGTCCAGATCAATCAATGCCAGTTGTGAGCGCCCGTAGTATTCGAAGAGGGCCTCGTCATGAGGTGTCTGCAGCAGGTCCTGATAGGTCCGGATCGGAGACGTGTTTCCTGCTGACTCCTGGACATTGGGGCCGGTCGGCGCGTCAGGCCGTGTCGGCTCATGGCCACGACTTTCGGGAACGAGGTGGCAGAGGATGCGTTGGCCATCCGGCATCCAGTCAAAGTCGCCCAGAACAAGTGAGAGCCGCGAGGTCAGAAGTCGCGGCTGGTCGGGACGCTGCACTGAGCCGACCCATAACTCGCTACCTTGGTCGGTTGCAATCGTGAAGGCAAAGTGAGTGCTGCGGTGCGACCAGCTCACGCCGCTGATTCTGGCTCCCGCCGCGATTGGGATGCGGACCGGATCGCCTCCTTTCCGCGGTCGCAGCGCCAGACCGCGGCTGTAACTGACTTGGAATGGCCCGTTGGCGGCGGGGTCGATTCGCATCCCGGCCAGCTGCAGTTTGCGGCGACTGACATCCGCAATTCCGGGCATTGCGTCCCGCTCGACCAACATCATCCATTGGCTGTCGGGGCTGATCGACACGCCCGGTTCAGGTCGCGCATCAATAATATCCACAATCGCTTGCGGAGGAAGTTGATAGCCGTCTTGGGCAGCGGACGGAAGAGCAAATGACATGACCAGCAAACCTGAAACCGCAACAAGGAAACAACGCATGCCTGGACTCCTCGGAGGAGAGCGGGAAATGAACCTGCTTCGATTGTAACCCAATGAGCGCGGGTGGAGGGGGAGTCAACTGTCTGTTGCTGGGCAGAGCAAAGAAGGGCAATGCGAAGCAGGTGGGTTGTCATCTGGGACGAGGGCCGGTCGCCCCATCGGGGGAGTGAGCGCCAAAAGAGGGAGGCGATCGGCGGATCTGCTTGAGCCTCGCTCCCGCCCTCCTTGAACTCCTGCACCTTGGGAACTCCTGCACCCTGGAAACTCCTGCACCTTGGCCGGACGGTCGCGAAGAACGCGAGCAGTTCGCCAGCCGCTCGAGCTGCTGGCTTTCCCCATCCCTGACAACCATCGACTGGCCAGTACCGACCTCACTCGGGTTGGCTTACTCCAGTCGCAGAACGTCAGTGGCCTGATAGCGCCCGGAGATATGGAGCGGAAAATTGCTCCCGAGCAGTTCGCGGTGGGTGTCCAAGGCCACGCGGGGGTGGTTGTTTTCCTGGGAGAGATGGCAGAGGCAGGCCCACTGCAGGCGATTGGTGGCGGGCCGGATGAGTTCGGCTGCTTCGCGATTGGAAAGATGTCCCCCGGGTCCGCGGATCCGCTGTTTCAGATGCTGAGGATAAGGGCCGTGCTCCAGCATTTGTTCATCGTAATTGCTTTCGATGATCACCGCATCGAGCGACTGCAGGACCTCCCGCAAGCCTGCAAACGCGTGGCCGAGATCCGTCAGAATCCCCAGTCGGTGTTGGCCATCTTCGATCACGTAGGCCACCCCATCGGCTCCATCGTGAGGGGTAGGTATGGAGTGAACGGAGACTTGTTCGAACTGGAGCGAGTCTCCCGAGTTGAAGTGGCGGATATCCGCCAGGCGTCCGAGTTTGCACCAGCGATGAACCGCGCGGAACGTCGGTTCGGTAATGTAGATCGGGAGGCCGAATTTGCGCTGGTAAATCCCCATGCTCTGGGTATGGTCGCGGTGATCGTGGGTAATCAAAAGTCCCTGGGCGGAGCGGATGTTTTTCCCTTTTTCGCGGAGCCGATTTTCGGCCGCACTCCCGCTGATTCCGGCGTCGATCACAAGGCTGACATTGCCCGACTGGACAAAGTAGCAGTTGCCATTGCTGCCGGATTGAAGGGAAATGACTTCCATGGATTCGCGTTGCCAGGGGCAGAGGACTGGGAAAAGAAGACTGTTTCTGGGAAAATCGATGGGATACAGGCAAGATATTCCCCGCCTGGGCGAACTACAGTCGATGCGCGATTCTGACGAAAGGGCCCTGAAATGCAACCCGGTGTACCGAACAAGCCGCTGCCCCCTCAGTACCAGGCTCCCTATTCCGGCGGTAGTAGCGGACGAGGCTGTGGTTGCTTCGCACTCGGCTGCGGCGGGATTTTGCTCGGCCTGATCGCCTTGTGCGGGGTTGGTTATTACAGCCTCCTGTACAGCAATCTGCCGCTGGCTTTCATGAAGCGGGCTCTTGAGGAATCCGGAAACGTCAAAATCGACGGGCTGAAAGGAAACCTCAGCACGGGCTTTGAGATGGCCTCCCTGCGCTTCAAGGATAACAGCCTGCGAGACGCCGATGGCAACAAGGCTCCCTGGTCGGAGCTGAACGATATTCGGATCAAGTATCGCAATGGTGGAATGTTCTCCAGTTCCTTTACGGTTGAGGAAGTCCGGATTGGCGGAGGCACGCTTTACGGGGACTTGAAATTTGACAGCGACCTCAACGGCGACTTGCTGTTTGACGAGCTGCAGGAAGACTTCAGCGATTTCCAATCGGAGTTTTCCGGGTCCTCCCAGGGCACCCTCGCAGTGCAAAGCATCAGCTTTACCAATTTGAAAATCACGGACCCCAAGACAGGCGAAGAATTCCGGATCGACGAGATCCGGCTCGACGATGTGGTGATCGAAAACGGTCGATTGGTCGAGTTCGGCGATCTGGTCGTGAAGGCCGACTCGATTGAACTCCAGACCGAACGAACCACCGCGATTGAGAGTGCGGAGCTGGAACGAACCTTTCGGGGCCGGTTGGAGCGAGGCCTGGTCGACAACCTGCTCACGGACATCCCCTTCGAGATCGTGTTTGCAGTGTTGCCCGAAGGAAAGGTCGCGACCCGTTCCCGGTGGTTTGATGGAAAAATCCAATTCGATGCCGGACTGCCCAATGAAGCTAACCGGTATCGAATCAATGGCTTCAGTCCCGCTGAACACCTCAAGGTCCCGGGACCAGGGATTGTGGCAACCGACATTCACGTCGAGCTGACCTATGACCGCGAGCGCAAGTCCAAGCTCGCTGAGGTACAACCCGACGGCTATTTACAGCTGGGAAATTCCAAGCTGACAAAGTTCCACCTGCAGGACCAGGCTGAGGCAAAAGCGGGGCGGCAGCATTTTCTCGCTTCCACCGAAGTAGACGGCCAACAGGTCGAGGCGGAAATCTATCCTCTCAAGCGGTTGCCGTTGATCGGTGTTCGACTGCGGAAGGCTGGCGATTGGACCCTGGAGGAGACTTGGGCCAAGACCGTTTTTGGGAAACCGTTCGGTGAATTGAACGATGCCGAACGGGAAACCGTGGAAGCGAGTATCAGCAACAGCGAACGAGTCGCAAATCCTCCGGACGAGGGCTCGCAGGACGAGGACCCGAGGCGAACTCGATCGGGACGGCAACGGGGAAATCGGGACCGGGAAAACGGGTCGGATGAATGGCCAGCGGATGACGCGTCAGCGGAAGAATCTGAAGGCTCATGGGTCGAACCCGATACTGCCGATCAACCCGCGGACGAGTCGTCCCGCGAGCTTGAACCGGCGGGCAAGGACGGTGGCTAGACGCGCCGTGCCGCCTGCCCGTGTCAGGGCGGATCTGGGGCCTGATCGACTCGCTCTGAGCAAATCGCTCCAACTGAAAACCCCGAAGCGGTCAGCCTGAAGCAGCGGGGCGTGAATTGTGGGGCGAGCTGGCGGAAACCTGCGGCTGAAGCCTAGAACAGGGGAGCGCGGCTCAGTTGGCGACGCAGCACCGCCCATTGGCCGGCGTGCATCAGCCAGTGGGAGCCCTGCATCGAGAAGACGGCCCCAACAGTGGGAGCGTAACTACGCATCGCTTCGGGGGCTTCGGCGTCAAAGGCCGAGTCGGCAAGGGTCGCCAGCTTGGCCAGTGTCGCCGCCCGTTGGGCTCGGTACACACCCAACAATTCTTCCTTGGAATGAAAATCAGCCGGGCGATCCGAATCGGCGGTCTGCTTGGCGTATTTTTCGGCGAATCCTGCGGGCAACGGCGGCATGGTGCCGGGGAAGCAGGCATTGATCATTTGATGCTCGCTGGCGATCAAATGGCCCAATTGCCAGGCAATGTGATTACAGCCCTGGGCCGGACGCTGAAGCAGGTCGTGATCGCTGAGATCGCCAAGGTAGGCGAGCGAGACAAACTCACCCATATCCAATCCGGTTTTGATGGCGGCAGCAGCATTCATGGGTATCACTCCTGAGGGACAGTGAAAACAATTTGATTTGGAGCGGCTTCAAGTTGCCTAATCTCGCCGCCAGCGAGCAATTCTACCACCGGCGCCGGCTGCCCAACCAGCCTTCTGGTCAGGGTTGAAATCGATGGTATGAAAGCCTTCCTCGGACACACGCCGCCAGGATTTGCCGAGGTCTGTCGACTCATCAGTTCCGTTCGGGCCGACGGCGATCAGGCTGACTTCACCTTTGGCACTGAGTGTTTTGGCGACTGCGGAGCGGTAGCCGCTGGGGGGCTGCTGCGAGACGGCAAACCAAGTGCGCCCGCTGTTCTCAGACCAGGCGGCCGTTTGAGCGGTCGAGTCCGCTTTTCGGTAATCCCCGCCAACGGTGACCCAACGACGGTCGTCGACGCAACACAGAGAAAACATCCCGCTCGCTTCGCCTCTGACGATGGGAACAGACCAAGCTTCCCAAGAACGGCCGCCGTCATTCGTGAACAGGATTCGACTCGACTCGAAATGCTTTCCTGCTGGTGCGCCCCCCAAGGCAATCGCCAGACTTCCCACCCGGGGGCCAGCGGCGAGATTGGTGCCGCTGGCTGCGAAACCGGCCTCTCCTTCCTCGACGATTGGAAGTTGTTCCGCCGAAAGTTCGGCCCAAGAACGGCCGCCGTCAGTGGTTTGGAGAATCATCATCCGACCTGCGAGCGGATCGCCCATCAACCAACCCAAGTCCCGATTGGCAAAGACCATTCCGTCGAAAAAGGCGGCCCGCTGGGGATGCTCAAAAACGAGTTCCCAAGTCTGGCCGCCATCCGTCGTGCGATAAATCCGATCAAGCTCGCCGCTGCTCATGACTACCGCCGTATTTTCATCCCACGCTTCGATATCTCGAAAGTCGAGTTCCTCGCAAGCCGGCGGGCCGACCGCATCCCAGGTCTCCCCGCCATCGCGTGTGCGAAGGACTCTTCCCCCGGTCCCGCTGACCCAGCAGACTTCCGGGGAAACGGCCGACAAACCGCGGAAGCTCGCCCCTTTTTCCTCGTGCTGCAGCTCCCAAACGGCTTGGCCCGAGGCCTTGAGACCGGTTTCTTGAGCGGGGAGTTCAGAGACGAAGAATAGAAGTGTTATCAAGAAAATCGGTTTGTAGGGAAACATTTTTTGCACGAAGCGGGAAGGAAAAACGCTCTCACTCTCGGGGTTGGTGGAACGGTCGCCGGACTACCCACCAAGTTGGGAATTTTCGACGGCAGCGATCGCCATCCTGAGACGTACGCTGTTTGTCGTATTCACCAGACTGCCAATGCATTGGATAGTTTAGTGTCTCTGGGGTTGTGTTCCATCCACGACGTTGCCTCGCGGTCGACTTTTCCGGGTCGGCTGTTAGTTGCGAATGCTCGGCAGGCCCACACCGGACCATCTAAACCAGCTTCCATCGGGCAACCCTTTTCTCATTTTTCCCGCCTGTAGAGAATTGATGTCATGAATCACTTTCACGCCACGAAGACATTTTCCACTTCTCTTCGACCAGCGGGCTCCCACGGGGGCCTGGATTTCGCGGGGCTCTGTGATGAACCGGCGCTGGAGGGTTTTGAACCCTTGGCCGAGCTGACGGAGTCTCTGGAACAGTCCGAACTGGGTGACCGGCCCAGTTGGGATCGAGCCCGCCGGGTGTTGATGTTCGCCGCACGGGTAGTCAAGCGATTCAACTGGCCGGCCCGCAATCAGGAATTGATTCTGACCGCCTTCGAGGAAATGGGTTGGCCCGATCGCATCGACGATCCCTTGCCGGTGACCGAAGGAATTTCGCAGAAGGATCGGCTGCACGATACGATCAAATGCCTGAATCGAAAGCGGCTGATCAAGTCGATTCGTTTTACTGGTGATGGAACCGGGCAAGGAGTCTGCTGGCGACGCTCAGATGAGGCGGGGCGGTAGGTCCTGCCCGCGAACGCTCCAAATCGGTCCTGTAAATAACGACTGTTGTCCCGATCGGCTGGCACTCGATCCCTGACCGGAAGCTGATGCTTCCGGTTTTTTTGTTTCCCTTTGAAGCTGGGCTTGCTTGATTGGCGGACGCGGGTCTGCGACTGGTTCGCCGGCGCACCCCTTGCCGTGAGACTGCGATTACACATAATCGTGTAATTGTGAATTGCCGGTGGGTGCTAAGGGAGCGCGGACATGGAATTGCTGGCTAAGGCCTCCAGGTTGTTGTTCTTTACCGGCAAGGGCGGTGTCGGCAAAACCTCGCTGGCCTGCGCGACGGCTGTCCGACTCGCCGATGATGGCAAAAGGGTGCTCCTCGTAAGCACTGACCCGGCATCCAATCTCGACCAGGTTTTCGGCTTAACCATCGGGGATCATGAGCCGACCGCCATTCCAGAAGTACCCCGACTGCACGCGTTGAATGTCGATCCGGGTGCCGCGGCGGCCGCCTATCGCGATCGCCTCATCGGGCCGGTTCGCAACTTGCTTCCTCCCGAAGCGATCCGCAGCATGGAAGAGCAGCTCTCCGGAGCCTGCACGACAGAGATCGCTGCATTCGATGAGTTCACCGGACTCTTGACTGACCCCGAAGTCGCTCTGAACTACGACCACCTGATTTTCGATACAGCTCCAACTGGTCACACCTTGCGATTGTTGCAATTGCCTTCTGCCTGGAGTGGATTTCTGGAATCGAGCCCCAATGGGACGTCGTGCCTTGGTCCACTGGCTGGACTGGAAAAACAGCGTCACCGCTATACCGAGGCCGTCGCGCTTCTGGGAAACCCGGCCAGCACTCAAATGGTCCTCGTTTCCCGGGCACAGAAGGCGGCCCTGCGGGAGGCGGCGAGGACAAGTCATGAACTGCAGGCGATGGGCGTTTGCAATCAGATTCTGATACTCAACGGGCTGCTTCCCCAACCGACTTCCGGAGACCCCCTGGCCGAGTCCATTTGGCAGCGCGAGCAACACGCGATCGCCGAATTGCCAGCCGAATTGGCTGGCTTGCCGCGGGAAGCGGTTTGGCTGCAGCCCTTCAACCTCGTTGGCGTAGCGGCTCTGCGGGCGTTGTTACCCCGAATGTCAGATGCTCAAGCGGATACGGCGCCTTCCGCAAAGCGACCAGAAGCGGCTGCGGGGAACTCGCAGCTCACCGACGGACATCGACTATCCGAATTGATTGATGAGCTGGAGCGGGATCAGCATGGGCTTGTGATGGTGCTCGGCAAAGGCGGCGTGGGGAAAACGACGGTGGCTTCCGCGATTGCGGTCGAGCTTGCCAATCGGGGCCATGCTGTGCACCTGACGACGACCGACCCGGCCGCGCACCTGGTCTTTACGGTTGACTCCAATTTCCGCAACCTGCAGGTGGACCGCATCGACCCGGTCGCGGAGAGCGAGCGGTATCGGAGGGAAGTGCTTGAGACAAACGGCCGGCAACTGGATGAGGCCGGGCGGGCCCTTTTGGCGGAAGATCTCAGGTCGCCCTGCACCGATGAGATTGCCGTATTTCAGGCGTTCTCCCGCATCCTTCAGGAAGCGCAGCAGAAATTCGTCGTCGTCGACACCGCTCCCACGGGACACACGTTGTTGCTTCTGGATGCCACAGGAGCCTATCACCGGGACATGACCCGGCATCTCGCAGGCGGAAAGAGCCCCATTACACCGCTAATGAGACTCCAAGACCCGGAACAGACAAAGATGGTCATCGTCACTCTGGCTGAGCCAACACCTGTTTCGGAAGCTGAACTGCTTCAAGCCGATTTGCGCCGAGCGGGGATTGAGCCGTGGGCTTGGGTGATCAATTCGGCGCTCTCTGCGGCGCGACCTGATGATCCTTTGCTGCTCAAGCGGGCCGAAGCGGAGCGGGCTCAAATCCAAAGAGTACGCGCCAATACCGGGCGTTTGGCTATCATTCCGTTTCTGCCGTTTGACCCCGTGGGGAATCGAAAACTACTCAACCTGAGTCATTCCCAGTCGCCCCCCCAAACCAGCAAGGAGAATGGCTGAATGGCTGGACCTCGTTCGAAGACTCCCGGCTGCAGCGGTCCAGAGTCCTTGATCTCGCGCCCGCTTCTTTCACCGATTCAGGCAGGGGGGCTGGCGGCTGTCTTCAAGGTTTTGGCCAACGATACCCGATTGCGCCTCCTGCATGCCTTGATTCGGGATGAGGAACTTTGCCTCACTGATTTGGCTCGAAAAATCGGCATGAAGCCACAAGCGGTTTCCAATCAGATTCAGCGGTTGGCCGATCTGGGAGTTGTCCGTTCCCGCCGTATTGGCAACAACGTCCTGTATCAGGTGGTCGATGTGTGCGTGCGATCCCTGCTGGAAGAGGCTTTCTGCTTGATGGAAGAGGTCAACGGACGCTCGGCGAGACCCCGGCGACGAACCGGGTTATCCGTCAGGTCGTGAGCGTTTGGGCGCCCTGGGCCTTCAACGCAACAGACCTCGCGGGCGGGGCGAATACGAATGCTTGTTGAACAGGGTTGAATTTTTTTGTTTCACTTATTTCGGAGAAATGCGATGGCGTTGGTTCAGGTATTCGATCCGCCAATGTGTTGCTCGACCGGGGTTTGCGGCCCCGAGGTCGATTCGGCTCTGCCGCAGTTTGCCGCCGACCTCGAGCGGCTTCGAGCCGTCGGCCACAAAGTCCAGCGGTTTAATCTGGCTCAGCAGCCGCTGGAGTTTGTCCAGAACCAGACGATTCACAAGCTGATCAGCACCGCGGGAACGAATTGCCTGCCCGTGGTGCTCATCGAGGGAAAGCTGGTCGCTCAAGGAACCTATCCCTCGCTTCAAGAACTGACTGCGTGGATTGGGGAACCAATAACGGCCGCGTTGCCGCTCTCGTCTGGAGGCGGTTGTTGTGGCAATCAGGGATGCTGTTAGGAGCGGTCGCCGCGCTGTGTTTTCCCAATTTCGCTAGAACCTCGGGTGCGGGGAGTACTTCCGCTCCCCGGGCCGATTTTTCGCTTAACTCGAGCCCCGATCATTCCCCTTTTCCTTTGCAGACATGTCTCATCGCGCCAGCCAACCAGATTTGTTTTTTCCTCCACTCGCGGACTACCTGGAAAATGTGATGCGGGAGTTCGAGCTGATTGCTTCAGCGCGGCGAGAAGAATTGGAGCATTTGACTGATTACGTCAAGGCGAAGCGACGGGCGGGCCTGCCCGCTTTGATCAATTACATCTGTACCCACAATTCCCGCCGCAGTCACCTCGGGCAAATTTGGGGCCAGGTGGCGGCATGGTGCTACGGCCTTTCGCATGTCTCCACATTCTCTGGCGGGACAGAGGCAACCGCGTTTAATCCACGGGCAGTGGCTGCCTTGAGATCCGTTGGTTTTCAAATCAGTACTGACGACTCCCAAGCCTCAAACCCTCGATATCAAGTCCTGGCGGGAACGGCTTTGCCCAGCATGTGCTGTTACTCCAAGAGATACGACGATTCTCCCAACCCTCCGAGCGGTTTCTGCGCAGTGCTGACCTGTACACAAGCCGATGAAGCTTGTCCGCTGGTTCCTGGATGCGAACTGCGGTTGCCGATTCGCTACGAAGATCCGAAGGTCGCAGACGATACGCCGCAAGAGGCAAATCGCTATCAGGAGCGGACACGGCAGATTTGCCGTGAAATGCTTTACGCCATGTCGCTGGTCAGCTGATTGCCGGACAGTGCCTGACTGGTCTGCGCATCAAATTAAGCCACACCCACCATTGGCGCGGGCGAAATTCTGGTCCGTCTGGATGCCGCGACTATTCATAAGCCTTGCGATTCACGCCTTGCTCGAGGAATGCCCCGGGGTAAAGCTCCCAGGGGTTCACTTCACAGCGATTATCCGTGTATCCGGTCAGGGTCGTGTCGGGCTTGGGCTGGATCGCAAATCCCGGGTTGATGTAACCATCGTGATTGGTGTCATAGACTTTTCTCACGCTGCCGTCGGCGAAAAGCAGGTTCAATGAACCGCCATGCCAGGCCCGCCAGTCGCGCGTATCCTGTAACACGAGCGGGATCGATTCACTCCCGGTGAACTTCGCCTCCTCCTTCACAATATCGCCTTCGACCGGGAAGCTTGCCGGACTCAACCAGGTCATCGGCGTCCCATTTGGCACCGGTGCGAACTTGGGTGGCAGGGATGGTTTGGATGAAGTGATATTCATTGCTGGACCATCGTTGAAATTCTCGGAGAGCAAAACGCCATCACCGAGCCGCAGCGAGGCGGGAGGCCGGATCGCTGTTGACAATCGATTCCAGCCGTCATCCGATTTGTCAGCACAGCCTAAAATGGCGACCGTCGAGTCGGGGACCCGCGCTCCGTCGAGGGCGTGAAGCGTCAGCGGACCGGTGCACCCCGCCAGATTCCGCAGGCTGCCCTGTGTTTTGCCATTAACATTTTTCGGGCCTCCTCGGACCAAGTGCCAGCTGGCCGCGTAGTTGGTATTAAAGCCTTTGAGCACCAGATTGGTTCGCACCCACTCGGTGCGGTCGGGATCGCTCTCCGCTCCCCAGGTTTGGGAGAGATAAAGCGAACTCCCTGTCCGTCGATCGGGCGGCGTCACCTTGTTGTCGATTGGGTTCTTCGCCAGCAGGTTATTGAGTTGCTCGTCTCCCAGGCATGAACTGGAAGGGCAGAGGAGTGTCGAGGGAAGCGTGTTCTGGCGGACACAGTCGGCAACCCAGGAAAAGATTTCGACGGGACCATCCCGCGTTGGATCAAACGCGCCGGAGCAAAGTTGTCCCCGGGGGTGGTTTCCGGCGTGGGCGTGCAGTGCCAGCCCAAACTGCCGCAGGTTGTTCAGGCACTGGGTCGAGCGGGCCGCATTCCGCACGGCCAAAAAAGCGGGAAAGAGCAACGACATCAGGATGCCGATGATCGCAATCACGACCAACAGCTCCGTGAGCGTAAAACCGGGGCGACGCATGGCGTAGCCTCCTTTGTGAGTCCAAGGCAGGAGGTTCGCTCGGTCTTCCGATCCGCGTCGCCCGCGAGGCGTCACGCATCTGAATTGACCAGAAACGAGAAAAAGGGAGGTGCACCGCGCACGGCACCTCCCTCGGGGGTTAGCCACCTGGAAAGGGATGGTGGCTAGGGGACGCAAGCGCCTTAAAAGCTGGCAGGAGCCGGCAGCCGGCCCTGCCCAACAACTGCGTGAGTTGTTGGGCTCGGTGCCGCAAGACTACCGCCTGTTCGCCTCTCAGGCTGGGGGAGCAAGACTATTCGTAAGCCTTGCGGTTGATGGCCTTGTCGATAAAGGTACCGGTGTACATGTCCCAAGGATTGACTTCGCAGCGATTGTCCTTGTAACCATAGATTTCAACATTGCTGCCAGCCGGAATCGAGAAGCCCGGGTTGATGTAACCGTCGCCGTTGGCGTCGTACAGCTTGCGGACGCTACCGTCAGCAAAGGAAACGTTGACGTATCCACCGTGCCAAGCCCGCCAGTCGCGAGTGTCTTGGAGAACCAGCGGAATGCTGGCGCTGCCAGTGTAAACCTGATCGCTGGAGTTGATTTCGCCTTCGATCGGCAGGCGACCGGGCACGAGCCAAGCGAGCGGGGTTCCGGTCGGGACGATCGCCAACTTGCTGGCGGTCACATAGCTCGGTCCGTCATTGAAGACTTCAGCCAGGCTGGCGCCAATGCTCAAGCGAAGCGAGGAAGGAGGCGTTACGGTCACAATCAACTTGGCTTCGGCATCGTCGCCCTTGTCGGCACAACCGAGCATGGCGATCGCGGTGCTGGGTACAGCGGCGGCGTCGAGGGCCGAGGTCTTGAGCGGACCGGCTGTCGGGAGGAAGTTCTTCAGGTTGCCGGCGGTCAGGCCGTTGACCAGTCCTGGAGCCGAGCGAACCATGTGCCAACTGGAAGCATAGTTGGTGTTGTAACCCTTGAGGATTAGGTTCGTCCGAACCCATTCGGTCCGGGCAGGATCAACAGCAGCACCCCAGGTTTGCGAGAGGTACAAGGTACTGCCAATGTTGCGGTCTGGCGGAGTAACGGAGGCGTTGCTGGTATCCTTGCCCAGAAGATTATTCAACTTTTCGTTGCCCGGCAAATTACTGCTGGGGCAAAGCAAATTTCCTGGAATAGTGCCTTGCGAGACGCAGTCGGCAACCCAAGAAAAGATTTCCACGGCTCCGTCACGAGTCGGGTCGTAAGCACCCGAGCAGACGTTGCCATTGGGGTTGTTGTTGGCGAACGATGCCGACGCCAACGCAAATTGACGGAGATTGTTCGAGCACTGGGTCGAACGGGCGGCATTTCGCACCGCCAAAAATGCCGGGAACAGCAGGGAGACGAGAATGCCGATGATGGCAATCACGACCAGCAGTTCGATCAGGGTAAAACCTTGACGCTTCATCGATTTGAGTCCTTAACAATAACTACTCTGACTGCGGGGAATGGCGAATTTACAAAAAATACGCCACCAAGTTCCCTCGCGGAACAGACATGTTAGGAGTCAATTGTGAAGAGTCATCGAACGCTTCGTGAACTTTAAAAGAAGCTTTCGAGATAAAACTGTTAAGCGTTAGCGCTTTCTTCACGCGTCTTCATTTTTCTTTTCAGTTGATCACTTGGGTGCTTCTGGCTGGGGAGCTGCGAGCTGGGAAATAATCCATTCAGCCACCAGCGCGCTTTGCTCGGGGTCGAAGACGGCCGACGATTGACGTGACCAGACCTGCAGTTTTCCCTCCCGTTCGGCTGAAATCTGGGCTCCGAGGTCGTATTGCCTGATCGCGGGAAAGTCGGCGAGTACCTCGCGCGCGATCTCGTTGAGCCGGGCGATTTTTTGCTGAGCCTGCGCGCGCGTCATTTTTCCCGCAGCCAGCCCGGCTGGTGGCTCCCAAGCGCTCGGAAGGGGTGTGGTGGTGAGCCAAATCAAGTTCGCATCGGTCTGTCTTAACAGATTGACGGCCAGCTTCAGGCGTTCGGCGTATTCTGCTTCCTCTGTCGACAGATCGCCCAGGCCGACATTAAAAACGATCGTGTCCCAGCGGTAACCTTCCTGGCGGTAGGGGCCAAGCCAGAGCGGCAGGCGATTCCACTGGGCAGTCCCGCGGCAGTTTTCCGGGGGATGGTAAACCGAATAGCGACCTGCCAATTGTTTGCGAAGACTGTGGAGAACACTGAGCGAGACTTCATCGCCCAGCAGCAGCAAACGGGGTTGCTGGCCAGCCGACTCGGACCGGGCAATCTGACGGAACAAGATTTCTTGAGCTACCCAGCGATTATCAATCCAGTCCGCCAGAACCTCGACCTCCGCCTCGAACGGCTTAAGGTCGGCAATCGAACGCGCCCCGAGCCGGGCGTCGCGGTTGCCCAGTTCGGCGGTCCACTCCTCATTGCCGACAGCAAGCGTCACCAAACCATCGGCATCCACGCCCTTCACTTCTGCCGTCAACGTCAACTCTTTACCGCTATCTGCGGGGAGGTTCTCCAGCGGCAGGAGGCGATAACGAATCAATCGCTTGGGGTTGTCGCCCAGCAGGCGACGCCGTTCGTTGGGATGAGAGAATTCGGCCAGCAGCCCGAGCGGTTGGGGGAGCGGAAGCTGAAACTCGATCGCCTGACCAAACTCGGCACCGGTCGCCTGACTGCCGGGCAATTCCTGGGTCAGCAAACGGTTGGCAAGGTCAAGCTTCGGCCGGTCCAGCCGCTGGTCAATCGCCACGCCATCAGGGATTGCCACTTCGAGGTCCTCTTCGCCGCTGGCGACCCGAATCGAGTATTTGCGTTGTTCGGTAACCGTGCCGAGGATGAGCCGCAACGGCTCGCGATTGCTTTGAGCAGAAGCGGGTTGGTTTGAAGCCGATCCCGCGGTTGGGGTCGAATCGGTGGTTTGAGCCCGCCCTGACCCGCCTACCGAGAGGATCAAGCCGAGCAGCGCGATCCGCACAAGTAACCTCCGCCACGAGCGACCAACCCTCGAGCTGTCGCGAGGAACCACTTCTGATTGCTGCATTCGGTGGACTCCGAAAACTGAGGCGGTCTGGCGTCAAGCGGAAACAGTTTTGTTCTCAAACGTCGAGGTTGCGAACTTCCAAGGCGTGTTTTTCGATGAATTCGCGGCGGGGCTCTACCTTGTCGCCCATCAACACGCGGAACAGTTCGTCCGCGTCAGCTGCGTTCGTCATCGTCACTTTGACAAGCGTCCGGTTAGCCGGGTCGAGGGTTGTCTCGCGCAACTCTTCGGCGTTCATTTCACCCAATCCTTTAAAGCGGGTGACTGACATCCCCTTTTCGCCTGCGGCGCGGATGCCATTGAGCAGCCCGCGGAGGTCATCGATGCCAGAGAGGTTCTCCCCGCGGCGAATCGTATACCTTGAGTCATCCATCCCCGTTCGCTGCTGCGGCCAAAGGCTGTCGATCGAGAAGCCCATGTCCTCCAGTTCCTTGAGTCCGGAGTTGATGGTGCGGACTTCGTTGAGTTCGTTGATTTGTAATCGATTTTCGTTTCCATCCACTGCTTTTGGAGCACCTGTTGCGGAGACGTTCTCGGGATTGGCTTGCTCCACCGACATCTCTTTGCCGCTGCGGGCTTCTTCTGCCTTGACGAAGTCGTCCAGTTCTTTGCGGGTGACGAACCAGCGCTCCTGTCGCCCATGAAACACATGGAACACGGGCAGCCGGCCGGTTTCCACCTGGATCCGCTGGGCGTGAGTACGGAGATTGATCCCTCGGCGCTCGAGAGCCATGATCGCATCTTCCATGCTGGCGAGCGTGTTGCAGAGCCGGCGAATCGTTTCGCCGTCGAGGGTCCGCCCGTCCTCGGTAATCAGGGCCACATCCTCCATGCCGCGGTCCATCAACTGGCGCTTCATTTCCTCTTCGGTCTGGACGTAGTAGGTGTCCTTTTTGACCTTTACGCGGAACAACGGCGGTTGGGCGACGTACACGTGCCCCTTCTCGATGAGCTGGCTCATCTGTCGATAGAAGAAGCAAAGAAGCAGCGTCCGGATGTGCGAACCATCGACGTCGGCGTCGGTCATGATGATGATCTTGCCATACCGCCGCTTGCTTAAATCCTGGTCGCCGCCCACGCCGATCCGAATAGCGCCAATGATGCTCTGGACTTCTTCGTTGGCCAGTACCTTGTCTTCCCGGGCCTTGTAGGCGTTGATGATCTTTCCGCGGAGCGGGAGGATCGCCTGAAATTCCTTGAGTCGACCGCCTTCCGCACTGCCACCGGCAGAGTCACCTTCGACCAGGTACAGTTCGCATTTGTCGACATCGTTACTGAGGCAATCGCGAAGCTTGCCGGGCAAACCGGCTCCACCGAGCACCGACTTTCGCCGCACCTGCTCACGCGCTTTGCGAGCTGCCTCCCGGGCCTCTGCCGCCTGGATACCCTTGCGCACGACCACTTTCGCCGGGCCAGGATTCTCTTCGAGGTAGGTCTTCAGGTACTCGCCAAAAGCCGAGTTGACGATCCCCTCGACTTCATTGTTACCCAGCTTGGTCTTCGTCTGGCCCTCGAATTGCGGCTCTGGCACGCGCATCGAGATCACGGCGGTCAGGCCTTCGCGAAAATCTTCCCCGGTGACGTTGAGTTCCTTGGGAAACAGATTGTTCTTTTTGGCGTAGTTGTTCAACGACCTGGTCAAGGCCGTGCGAAAACCGGAGACGTGGGTTCCACCCTCCTGTGTGTTGATGTTATTGACATAGGAATGGACCGTTTCGGTCAGCTCGGCCGTGTATTGAACAGCCACTTCATAACCGATTCCTTCCTGTTCGCCGCGCAGGAAGATGACTTCCGAGTGCAGCGGATCACTGGAACGGTTCAGGTACTCAACAAACTCAATGATCCCGCGTTCATGGTAGAACTCTGCCGCTTCGCCCGAACGCTCGTCCCGAACCTTAATCCGGACCCCGCTGTTGAGAAACGCCAGGTCCTGCAGGCGTTTGTGAATGGTGTTGTAGTCAAATTTGGTCACCGGAAAGATCTGGGCGTCCGGCTTGAACGTGGTCTTCGTTCCCTGCTTGTCGGTTTTTCCCACGCGGTTCACCGGGCCCGTCGGTACGCCTCGTTCATATTCCTGCTGGAAGACGTGGCCATCGCGGGATACCTCCACAGCGCACCACTCTGAGAGGAAGTTGACCACCGTTACCCCGACGCCGTGCAGACCGCCGGAGATTTTGTAAGCTCCCTTGTCAAATTTTCCGCCGAATTTAAGGACGGTCATCACCCCTTCCAGGGTGGAAACCTCCCGGTCCATTTGCTCGGTCAATTGCTTGTGGATGTCCACGGGAATTCCGCGACCATCATCCTGCACGGTCACTGACCCATCGTTGTTGATGGTGACGCTGACAAACTTGGCGTGACCAGCGAGACACTCATCAATTGAATTGTCGACGACTTCCCAGACGAGATGGTGCAAGCCTCGGACGGTCGTATCGGCAATGTACATGCCGGGGCGTTCGCGAACGTGCTCCAAGTCCGAGAGGTGTTGCAGGTCGGCTGAGGTGTATCCCGACTTGGCAGGTTCTGGCGTATCGTTGCTCATCGTTGCTTTCTGGCGCTAAATTCTGTCAGGTTCAGCCTGGCCTTTGGGGCTTCAACTTTCCTGTATTTTCCAATTTGTCTTGGGGTCAATTCTTTGTTTCGGCTGCCGACAGGTGAGGCCCCTCAGTTGGCTGATGGGTCGACCGGTCCCGTCTTGAATACCAGCCCTTGAAGGTTTGCCTGGGGAAGCTTTTGCTGCAGAGCCAACAGCAAACGATCCTTTTCAAAGTTCAGTTGCTGGTTAATCAGGCTGTGTCCTACTCTCACTTCCAGTTTCCTGTGCCGGAGGGCCAGCACTTGGGTGTGATTGACGAATTGCGGGTCGCAAACCGATCGCCAGGCGGCGATTAGTTCGTCCCGAGCCTGAACCTGGGTCACGCCCCTGCGGGCGATGACCCGATTGATCAGACGCTGAATCGACTGAGGAACAGGTGTAAACACCTGGCGGTGTTTCACCAGCTCTGCGGTAAATTCGAATTCTTCTTCCTCTTCGCTTTTCATCGGACTGTCGGGTCATCCCTATTTCCGGTCGCGGGCCAGCGGCATGATTACATAACCGTAATGGTCCGCCGTTTGGCAGAAAGCCGCCTGGTCGGAGCTCGCCACATCCATGGTGAAATTCTGATCCGGTGGCAGTACTTTGAGAAAATCAGCCATGTAACGATGGTCGAGCATGATTGCGAGCTCTGGTCCGCTGTATGCCACGGGCATCTCAATCCGCGATTGACCTACTTCACTGGTCGAGTTGCTGAGAATGAGATTGCCTTCACTGAATACGAAATCCACCCCGCGACTTTCTTCACTGCTGACAATCGCCGCTTGTCGCAAGGCTGAATACATCGGCCCAATCGGCAACTCTATGCGATTGGTTTCCGTTCGTTTCGGAATCACATCACGCCATTTGGGGAAACGGCCTTCTACGAGCCTGGTCACAAACAAACCATTGGGGACTTTAACCACCAGGTCATTCGCTCGGGGCAGAAGCTGAACCAGAGCCTCATCATCCGGAAGAATCCGTTCGATCAACTGCATCGCTCGAGCTGGCACAATAGTCGCCGTTCCTGTTCCATCCGGCTTGCCGACCACGTTCACCGGGCCTTCCATCTTGGCCAGCCGCCGGCCGTCGGTGCCGACTGAAATCAAAGACTTTTGATCATGCTCCAGCAGCACACCTCCCAAGGCGTAACGGCTGCTTTCCGTATCCGTTGCAAACAGCGTACGGCGAATCAACTCCCTCAAAACACCGGCTTTTACTTCCAAACAGTCATTGCCAGAGACGTCCGGTACCTCTGGAAACTCACTCGGGTTCTGACCTTGCAGCTCAAACTTACTGCTCCGACCACTGACTTTGGTCCGCGATTCATCACCTTCAATTGTCAACGTTTCTTCGTTGCTTTCCCGCATGATCATGTTCAACCGACCAACGGGGATCACCACTGCCCCTGGTTGCTTGACATCGACGTCTGACATTCTCAAGCGAACACCGACCTCCGTGTCCGTCGCTGTCAGAATCAGGCTGTTATCAAACGCTTCCAGTTTGACGTTCTGGAGAATTGGCTTAGGGCTTCGCTGGGGCGCAACGATTGCGGCAATCTGAAACAACTTTTGAAAGTTTTCACGATTTACGACAAGCTTCATGAAACAGGTGTCCTTTTGGGGCGGGGAGCATCCCGGGTTAATCTTTAATTAATTAATTTGTTCAGTAGTCGAAGTAAGGAGTTGCCTTAGGTGTTGATAACTGGTGCCAGTAGTCGGTAAGCAGCCCTCGAAACAGAGGGCTTGGCTGTTGTGGAAAACCGGTTGATGGCATGTTGATGAAGTGTCTTGAAAGCGAACAGAAGTGACGGACAACGTTGACGGTTTGGTTTGACCAGGGATTCGAAAACAGACTTGGAGACAGTAACTGTCAATTTGCTGACAGGTTATCCGCAAGCACTGGTTGAAAATGGTTTTGAATTTTCTCCTCGATTAGTCTCGCATCCGGTCGTGGGAACATTGGAGCCACTCGGGAAGCGAATGCCGGGAAAACGGCAGTCGCTGCAAACTGGCAATTTGTTCCAGCTTTTCCAGTAATCGGTTAGCGGTGACCTCGAAGTGTTGATCGGTGTGAAATCGTTTCCGAGTTGCATCCACGGCATTCAGCACAGTCGAATGATCACGATTTCCGAACAGCTGACCTAGTTCCGTGAGCGAGCAGTTACAAAGTGCCCGAATCAGCGTCATCGCCAAACCACGAGCTTGAACGGTAGTTTGTCGTCGACTGGAACCATAAAGCAGTTCTACAGGAAGATCGAAATGTTGGGCGACCGTTTCAATAATCAGCTGAGGCCAAGCCAAATTGGCTTCGGTTGTTGGCAAACAGAGAACGGCTTGAAGGTCAGCTGGTTCCCAGTATTCCCGTGACTGACCTCGAAAATGGACTTGGAGTTTTCGCAAAGTACCCATCAAGCCGGGATAGCTTTTCGTCTGGGGGAGATTTAACAACCACTCCCAAGCAGCTGATGAGAGGTTCAGACGGGCTTCCTGTGCCCAATCCAAAGCCAGTTTTTCGCGAGCAGTTTGACCTGGCAACGAAACAGGCAGGAGGAGACCGCCCAGGAGTCGACTGACCAAATCGGCCCTGAGCCCCGCCACGGCTTGCGGCGGTTGATTCAGGGTGAAGACTAACGGAATATCAGCCACTTCAAGCCGATCGATCAAGAGCAGCAACTGGCCCTGTGCGAAGGGGGATTTGTGAAGCTGTTGCAGGTCGTCAATCATCACGGCTCCGGCCTGGAGGAAACGCTGGTGAAAAGCCGGCAGCGAGTTCGTATCGAGCGCTTCCTGAAGTTGCTGCGACCAGTCAAAAGCGGAAAGGCAAACTGCCTTGCTGGGAACAAGTCTGCCCGCCTCTGGGTGCTGATTATCCGGGGGGTTATCGGCCGGTACGGAGTGGGAAGTGACACGCAAGCGGAAGAAACGGTTTCGGGCCCAGCGCTTGGCCAGTGCGTCGGCAAGGACACTCTTGCCAGTTTGTGGAGGACCATAAAGGACTACTGGTCCATCAACGAAATCGAGTTGGGTCAAGTCGCTCAGGACCCGAAGCAAAGAGTTCGCTTCATCGCCGACAAACCAAAGAGGAGGTTTGCCACTCAAACTCCCGCCGGTCGCCGGTCGAACGGCCCGCTGGGAACCGGCTTCTTGAAGCAAAGAGCGGATCGAAGATTCTGTCGAGAGCGAGTCGCCCAAACGGGTATCTGCTGTGCCACTTTCAAGAGGCAGCAGAAAGAGCTCGGATGGGGGTGCGGAAGACATGGAACAGGCGACTGGAGAGAACTCGGAGAACGGGGTCCGGCAAGGGTACCGACGGACCCAAAATTCTAACAGTTCACCCACTTTTTCGCGAGCCGACAGCGGCCTGCGAAGCAGCCAAATCAGCCCCCTTTTATCGCTATTTTCGCAAACCATTGACAATGCGACAGAGTTCCTCCCCAGCCCAGTCGAGGTCGCTCTGCTCTGTCCTTGTTCCAAAACTGATGCGGACAGAGGATTCGATCACCTCCGGGGCCAATCCCATTGCTTGCAGGACAGGCGAGGGCTCACTGGATCCGCTGGCACAAGCCGAGCCAGTAGAGATTGCCAAACCGGCAAAGTCGGCAGCCAGCAGCAGGGCCTGTCGGTCCACCCCGGGAAAGGCGAGGTTCAAGGTGTTGGGCAGCAGCTGGGCAGCGGATCCATTGACCAGAAACCCGTCTCCCAGCCCCGCTTGGAGCCGAGTCAGGAAGCGGTCGCGCAAGACCTTGAGGCGAGCTTGTTGTTCTGACAGATTTTCCAGACAGAGTTCCAAAGCGCGATGGCACCCCACGGCCAAGGCGACATCTTCGGTTCCAGGTCTTAACCCAGCCTGTTGAAAGCCACCAAACAAGATAGGTTCCAAGCCTACTTCGGCCTTCAGAAGCAGCCCCCCAATCCCCCGCGGCCCATAGAACTTGTGCGGCGTGAAAGTGAGGGCGTCGACCCGCAGCTTGGCAAAGTCGACAGGAACCTTGCCGACCGCTTGGACGGCATCGGTGTGAACCAGAACGCCGCGGCTGTGAGCCAATTCGATAACTTCGGTCAGTGGCTGAAGCACACCCGTTTCGTTGTTGGCGAACATCACGCTGATCAGGCTGGTCGGCCGCTCGAGAAGGTGCTCCAACGCATCCAGCCGGACTTGGCCGGTTTGGTCTACCGGAATCAGCTTGACATCCCGGCCAAGCCTGCGGAGATGCTCTGCGGCGGCCAGAACGCTGGGGTGTTCAATCGCCGAAACGAGTATCTGCTGGTCAGCGTTCTGGGCCGCGAGTCCGAGCAAAAGGAGGTTATTCGCCTCGGTGCCACCGCTGGTAAAGACCAAACGGTCGGAACGCATCCCAAAAGATTTCCCACCCAAAAGGGCAATGACGCCCGTACGGGAACGCTCCAGCGCCTGCCGCGCCAGTTGCCCGGGACGGTGTTGGCTGGCGGGGTTGAGATAACCCTCCCGGTGGGCTTCCAGCAGAGCCTCAGCGACCAAAGGATGCAGCGGGGTGGTTGAATTGCAATCAAGGTAAACGGTTCTCATCGCTTCAACTGTACCCTCGCCCATTCCGTCTGCCCAGCATTTCCCGAAGGGACCACCAAGACTCCGCTCCCGGCGAAGAAAGGTATTCGGCAAAACAAGGGAGACAGCGGACGAATCCCGGAATTTAGGCCAGGTTTGACCTTTCACCAGGATTGGCCAAGCGCCAAAATGGGGCAGTGGCCTGGCGCAGAAGGAAATTCCCAGCGGGCTGAGCGCTCGGTTTCAGGCAAGGATTGAAGGCTGAACTGATGGAAACGGAACCGCAACTGAACGAGACGCTGCGGCGAGTCGAGGCAGTCATGTTTCTGGCGCGCAGTCCGCTTTCCAATCGCCGGATAGCCCAATTGGCTGGTCTGGAGGATGGAACAGAGGCTCGAGTCCATTTGAAGCAGTTGAACGCTTTCTATGATGCTGTTGGTCGTTCCTTTCACGTCAAGCAAGTGGCTGGGGGTTATCAGCTTCGCACCCGTCCCCAATTCGCCCAGTGGCTTCGCAAGCTGGAGCATTTGCCAGCCCCCAGCCGCCTGTCTGGTCCGGCTCTGGAGACCTTGACGGTGATTGCCTATCGCCAGCCGATCATCAAGGCGGAGATCGAGGCCATTCGAGGCGTTAGCTGCGGCGAAATGATCCGCCAACTGCTGGAAAAAGGGCTGGTCCGCATATCTGGCCGAAGCGAAATGCTCGGTCATCCCTTCCTTTATTCAACAACCAAACTTTTTTTGACGACATTTGGTCTCAGCAGCCTTGAATCTTTGCCGCGGGCCGGAAAAATGCGGGGTACAGGTTTGCCGGCCTGGGCCGAGCCCGCCGCCGAACTTCCCCCGCTTGCCGCAGAACCAAAAAATACAAACACTAATACGGCTCTCGATGGTTCGGCTGGTGACAACGCCGAGCCCGATAACAACCAGGTGTCCGCAGCTGATTCAGCTGCCGGCTCCGAAGCGAACACTGGCTCCCAACTGGTCGACCAGAACGACTGACCGATGACGGCTTCGAAAGAATCCCGGCGGAAGGTTGTAACTGGGGGGCGGAGACCGCCCAGCCGTGGGAAGCAGTTTCAGCTGATGCATTTGACGTTACTACTGATGAACCGATAGGAGACCTCGTCGTGACCCTGTCTCTCTTGCCCCGAAAAATTCGCCGACCCTCTCGCAAGGCTCTTCCAGAGCAGTTGTTGTGGTCTGTCCTGATCCCGGCCTCGCTCGCCGCGCGAAAGGATGAAGACGAAGAAGAGGAGGATGAAGAACTCGAAGAAGAAGACGACGAGTTTGAAGACGAAGACGGCGACGACGAAGAAGATGACTTCGAGGACGACGAATTCGAAGACGAAGAGGACGACTTCGAAGACGACGAATTTGAAGACGATGAAGACTCGGAAGAAGAGGAAGAGGAAGACGCCGAGTGGGAAGAAGTCGACGACGAAGAGGAAGATGAAGAAGAGGATTCCGAGGAAGACGAGGACTGGGAAGACGACGACGAAGATTGGGATGATGAAGATTCGGAAGAAGAGGAAGAGGAAGAGGAAGAAGAGGACGACGACTTTTAAGCTCCTCTCCAACCCAACTCCCGAAATTCGCCCAGCCTTAGCCTGACGAAACGAAATCGAGAGCCATTCACAGGGCAGCCGCGAGCGTGGCTGCCCTTTTTTTCGCCCCAAGAGAATTAGGCGATTGGGGATTCGGTTGAGGATGCCCCCGCCTATTCCTCAGCTTTGTCGAGGCCGTGTTCTTTCAGCTTTTTGTAGAGCGTGTTGCGATTCATGCCGAGGCACTGTGCCGCCTTGGTCTGCACCTGGCGGCAATTCTCCATCACCTGGTGGAGCAATTCTTTCTCCAGCGGCAAAACGATCTGGTCGTAAAGATTGCTCGCTTCCTTGCCTGCGCGCGAGAGTTGGTTGAAGACGAATTCGCGCAACAGCGATTGGTCATCGGTCGGACGGAACACGGCCGATTGCACGTCTTGCGGCCCGCCGGTAACGCAGACCGGCAGGAGCGAGCGCTCGAGGACTCTGCCGGTTGCCAGCACAACTGCGCGTTCGACGTAGTTTTGCAGCTCTCTGACATTTCCTGGCCAGTTGTATTCAACCATGGCCGCGAGAGCCGCAGGCTCAACGTCGTCGATCTGTCGCTCGTTCAGCTGCCCGTAGATCCCAAGAAAATGCCGAATCAGAGGTTCGATGTCCTCGCGTCGGCGCCGCAGCGGAGGAAGCTGAATCGGGAGCACGTTCAACCGCCAGAAGAGGTCTTCGCGAAATCGCCCCTCGCTGACTTCCTTGGCCAAATCGCGGTTGCTGGCCGCGATCACGCGCACATCGACCTCCACCGAACGCGACTCGCCCACCCGCTCAAATTGTCGCTCCTGCAGGACCCGGAGCAATTTGACTTGCAGCGTGGAAGAGGTCGAATTGATCTCATCCAAAAAAATGGTTCCCCCCGTCGCCGCCTCAAAACGTCCCGCCCGGTCGCGGATAGCATCGGTAAACGAGCCCTTCACATGCCCAAACAATTCGCTGTCCAGGAGTGTCTCCGGCAATGCTCCGCAGTTGACCCGGACAAAGGGCGCTGTGGACCGGGCGCTCAGCCGATGGAGGGCTCCCGCAATCAGCTCTTTGCCGGTTCCCGTCTCGCCCAGCAGTAAAACCGAGGCGTTGCTCCGCGCAGCGAGTGCGGTCAAGCGGTAGACCTCCCGCATCGCGGGGCTTTCGCCAATCAGCCCAAAATCGGCCGGTTGAAACTCTGGCAAAGAGGAGGTCATGGGCGAACTCGTTTGGCTAATTGCCTAAAAAGAAAGCAAAGGGGTGACCTGAAAAACGCCCTGTCAGACCGCTCGAAATGGTTGATTGCCGATGGTTCAGATCACACCGCCTCGATTTTAGGCATGTTTCGCCGATCGGCTACGGGGGCAGCAAGTAGCTGGCCCGAATCGGAACTCCAGCCCCGGTACGGCAAATGAACCATCGCTGGATCGGCCTGGGCACAAATCAAGGGCTTGGGCACACAGCCAAGAACGCAGCCAAGAACGGTGGTCCCTCCCCGGCATGGCTTCGCCACTACCCGTTCCAGAGAAGAAAAAGCGCGGACCCGGATTGGATGGACTGCTCGGCACAGGCCTGACATCAAGGGGCAACAGGACACGCGAGCTGACCCCGAGCTGAGCCAGCAGCGCGGACGGGTCGCCGCCCCCGGGGTGGCTTCGACTGCTGGCAACGGCCAGGCACCACGCAAGCGCAGAACAAAAGGCGGGCGTGCAGAACCACCGCGTGCAGAAACAAAGCGAGGGCAGAAACATCATCCGAGCAGAGAACGCCGCCGCTTCAGCCGCGGCAAGCTCACCGCGATCACGGGGGGATCGTAGCGCAGGCAGGAGAGGGTCCGGACGAGCTTGACCCAAACGGGTGAGACGGGAAACCAATGGCAACAAGCAGCCGGTCATTCAGAACGGCCCGTGCTTACGGAACTCGTGCTTAAAGAACCCGCGCTTAGCCGGCGATTTTGGTGATCTTGACCAGAGTAAACTTCTGGCGATGGCCGGTGCGACGGCGTGAATTCTTGCGGCGACGGAACTTCTGCACCACCAGCTTTTCGCCTTTGCTCTCACCGATGACGCTGGCCGTGACCGTGGCGCCATTGACGGTGGGTTGCCCGAGCCGGAACTGCTCGCCGTTGGAGACAGCCAGAACGCGATCAAACACCAATTCGCTGCCCGGTTCAGCGGCTTCGCGGAAATCGATTTCGAGGGTTTGTCCTTCCTCGACTTTGTATTGGTGACCACCGTCGACGATGATTGCGTACATGACTCTGACTCTAAAACGGACTAATCAGCAGAAGAATGCGAAAAAGCGGACCCCGGCCGCCCGGGGGAACCTCGAAATATACAGAAAACAGGGCCTCTCGTCGAGTCCCACGGGTCTCTGAAGTAGTCAGATTCGGCGTTTACAGCGTTGGAAATCGAGTTATTTCAGCCAAAAAAGGGTTATTCCATCCGGCCGGAGCTCTTTCCCCTCGCCCGGATTTTCGGGTTTTCCCAGCGGCCGAGAGAGCTGTGACCTGGCCCCCTTTGAGCGTGGCCTCAGGTGCGGGGTGGCTTCTCCCCATCCATCCCGAGCTGGTTCATCTTGCGGTACAGATTGCTCCGATGGAGGCCGAGCGATTCGGCCGCCTCGGTCATGTTGCCATGAGCCCGACGAATGTGGCTTTCGATGTAATCTCTTTGGAACTGGTCGGTCGCAGCCGCCAGGGATAAATCATCCGGCAAGGCGGGCGCCAGGGCAACCGAACGAGTCGGAGCGACAAATGGCAAATCGCTGGCGTCGATGCGTTGCTCGTGGGAGAGATAGGCGATCCGCTCCATCATATTCCGCAGCTCGCGAACATTGCCCGGCCAATCGTGAGCCAGCAAACGCTTGCGGGCGGCTGGCGCGAGTTCGGGAACTGGACGTCGGGCCTTGGTGGCAAACCACTTGAGGAAGTGCTCCGACAGGAGCAGGATGTCGTCACCGCGGTCGCGGAGCGGAGGCATTGAAATCGAGACCACGTTCAGACGGAAAAAGAGATCTTCTCGGAATTTTTTCTCGCGCACCAATTGGGCCAAGTCCTGATTGGTAGCGGCAATCACTCGGGCGTTGGTCGGAATCGGCGTTGAGCCACCGACGCGGACGACGACTTTGTCTTCCAGAACCCTGAGAAGCTTCGCCTGTCCGCCAAGGCTCAAGTCGCCAATCTCGTCGAGGAACAGGGTACCGCCAGTGGCCAGTTCGAATTTCCCTTTGCGGGTCTGGTAGGCGTCGGTGAAGGCGCCTTTTTCGTGGCCAAACAGTTCGCTTTCAAGCAGGGTCTCGGAGATCGCTGCGCAGTTGACGGCGACAAGAATCTGGTCCCGCCGGGGGCTCATGTAATGCACGAGCTGGGCAATGACTTCCTTGCCCGTTCCGTTTTCCCCGGTAATCAACAGATTCAAGTCGGTGTGAGCAACGCGCGCAGCGGTGACTTTGACCCTCTCAATTGCCGGGGACTGTCCAATGATTTGGACTCTGCCCGCTGCCTCTTCCGCCACGTGTCGGTTTGACTCGACCAACTGTTCCACGCGCTGGGCGTTATCGATGGCGACGCTGGCGTGCGCGGCGAGTTCAACCAGTTCCGCTTCATCGGTCGCCGTAAAATTACCGAGCCTTTTGTTGATTAATTCAAACGCGCCAATCACCTGGCCCCGGGCATCCCGCATCGGGGCGCAGATCAGGGAGCGCGTCTGGTAATTGAGGCTCTGGTCAACTGCCCGGTCGACAAGCGCCTGCTCGCTGGCAATGTCCGCATCGATTCGGTGAACTTCTCCCGTCGCGATCGTCCGCCCGACGACACCCGCTTGCAGGGGAACAAGCAATTCGCCTCCCGCGACACCGAGCGCAGGCTTGCCAACCAGCATTCCGCGAGTCCGGTCGATCAGAAAGATGGTGGCCCGCTCGGCGCCGAGCAGTTGCGTGGAAGTTTCGGCGATTCGTTGCAGCAACTCAGGCGTGCTGCGATGGCGGTTCCAGGCAACGGTCACGTCCAGCAGCGCTCGCAGCCGCGCCGCTTTTCGCTCGGCGGTCGCAGTTGAGGTCCGGGCCGCGTTGGCCAGTTCCAGAGCAGCAACAACTGCCGGCAGCGTGGCCTGCACCGAAACGGGACCGTAGCCAACGAGCAGTTCACCGGCCTGGGCGGAACGCCTGAGAGCGGCGGCGGTCCAGAGATTGCCTGCCCCTCCGGCTTGGCTTCCTACCGTGAAACTCGAGTCACTTGAGGTTTCCTCGCCCAGCAGATCGGCCAGCCACTGGGCGGGCAAGTCTTCAGCCAGCCGGCCGCTTTGGAACTTGGCGGTCCAGCGCCCTTTGGCGCCTTGGACGAGCCCCGCAAAAGGGAGCCCCAAACTGCGGGCGACTTCGCGGAGCGCCAAAGGCCACCATTCCGCGTCAGCATGGGGGCCCAACTCGAGCAAGCGGCAGAGCAAGTGCGAAGCGGCGGGGGAGCGGGCAATCAGTTCGTCGGCGGACAGGCTCATTGACGGCGGTTCAACCCCACTGAAGTCAGAAGAAACACTTGATACACTGGATCCCTTGAGCACTCGTCCGCGGACACAGGATTGATGAGATCAATCCGGTGAGGTTCAGCCGGTCTTGGGGCGGTTCGACCATGATTATTTCAGTCATGCTCCCCGCCCACATGATTTCGGCCGCGGTTTCAAGTCTGAATTGTATCGGATGTCGTTCGCGACCAGTCAGGATGTCGTTCACGGGCAATCCAGATGTCGTTCGCGGACAATCCAGATGTCGTTCGCCATTATTCGTTGCCACGATCCATTTGGGGAGTGATTTTCATGGGGATGTTTGCTGGAAAAAAGGGTTTGATCCTCGGGGTCGCCAATGATCGTTCGATTGCCTGGGCGATTGCCCAGGAAATCATGAATGGCGGAGGCGAGTGCGGCTTTACCCATCTCCCAGATCGGCCGGACGATGACAAGCAAAAGAACCGCCGTCGCGTCGAAAAAGCGATCGACGGCAACCCGGCAGCGAAATTCCTCGTTCCGCTCGATGTCCAGGACGATGAGCAGATTCGGTCCGTAATTGCCGCTGCGGTCGAGCGCTTTGGGAAACTCGACTTCCTGCTGCATTCGGTGGCTTACGCCGATCGGGACGACCTGCTGCGAGACACGATCGAGACCAGTCGGGCCGGGTTCAAACTGGCGATGGACATCAGCGTTTACAGCCTGATCGCCGTCTGCAACGCAGCCAAGGAGGCGTTTGCCCCGAATGCCGCTGTGCTTTGCATGACTTACTTTGGGGGCGAAAAGATCGTTCCCGGCTACAATGTGATGGGGATCTGCAAGGCAGCCCTCGAAGCAGCGACTCGCTATCTGGCCTATGACCTTGGACCCAAGGGTGTTCGGGTCAATGCGCTCAGTGCCGGCCCACTCAAGACGCTCGCCGGCAGTGCGGCTGGGGTTGGCGAGATGCTCCAGATGTACGAGCACGTTGCCCCGCTGGGACGAAACATTAACCACGAGGAAGTTGGCCGCACCGGCGCCTTTCTGCTCTCCGGAATGTCAGACGGGATTACTGCAGAAACCCTGCACATCGACGGCGGATATAATGCAATGGGGTCCCCAGGCCGGCTGAGCAAGCTGATTCCCGCGGGGAGTTAAACGGACGGAACGCGAACAGAACGCCTGAATCCAGGTCTTGATCCTTCGTCGAACCCCGGCCCGCGGGGAAAGCGGATGGGATTCAGGGCCCTGGCCGGAGAGCACCAGCATGTCCCAGAACGAGCGGGAATCCCCCAAAGCATCGCGGTCCGGTTCCCCAGAAACCGGCACCCGCAATCGCCTGATTGTGCTGACGCTGATTCTGCTGCTGCTCGGCGGGGCGTGGCTCAATGACATCTTTGTCAAAAGCCCCCGCACCGCCCAGTTGATTCGGAACATGAATCAGCTGATTCAAACCGAAACCGACGATGGTCATGGTATTCCCAAAGACCTGATCCAAAAGACACTCGGGCTGAAACCGAAAGCCACGTACGAGGTCAAAGCCTACGAAGTGGAAGAGTACGAGTTTCGGCGAACGCTCCCGTTTTTCACCCTTCGCAAGCTGTTTGTGGTTTACCAGAGCAGCGGGGCGGCGACCTTTTTTGAGGGTGACCGCCGCCCCACAATCGACATGATCAAGCGGCAATTGGGATCGGAATTCATCAACCTCCAGCGCGACTCGGGGCGGCTTCCAGTCCCCGCCGCTGAGGGTGCCAAGGCGGGAGGTTCAGCGGAAAAGCCAGACGACCACGCGGGCGATAACCACGCGGGCCACAACCACGAGTGACCCGATCACGAGTGACCCAACCACAAGACGTCCCGATCGCGCAGCCCCCCGACCCCGCCGCTGGCCCACGGCGAAGGACCCGCTGACAAAAGGGCCTGCTGACGAAAGGACCCGCTGACGAAAGGGCCTGCTGAAAGGGGACCCGAGCCCGATAGTCCTCCGCCGCGGACTCCGGACCCCCGACAGTACACAGCCGACGCCGCAAGGGCCGAACAGGCCAAAGCTGCCGCTTCCCGAGCCGCGTTGGCGGGGTCGGGTTGTTCGGGCGGGTTAGCCCGAGCCCGCGGTCTTTCCCGCAGAAAACCCCGGAATTGCCCGGTCGCTTCAAAAGGCAACCCTTTCCCTGTTGGTGAAACCGGGAAAATGGCTCCCCCAAAAAACCGGTTTCCCAGCCAATTTCCCGAACAGGCCCAACCAACACGAACGTATTGAATTAAACTGTGAGCAGACTCAACCGGTTGTCGGCGGCTTGGGCGTCGCCGTTTACTTGTTCAGCCTTGAAACTCCAAATTCGAAAAAGGTCGCTTCGATGTCATCGAAATCCAGTGGATCAACTATCCGGCTCATTGTGCTACTTGCGATTCTCGGCCTGGTCGGCTTTTCTTGGTACAACGACACCAATAACCGCAAGCCGAAAGTCGAGGAACTGACAGACAAAATCTGGAACATGATGGACCCCGTCGATGGTCCTTACAAGTCTGACAAGGTTCAGCAGGAGATTGGCTTTAAGCCTGCCCGGACTTTCAAAATCGACGAATACACAGTCGAAGAATACAAGATGACCAGGACGATTCCGTTCCTGAGCTTCTATTCGATGTTTGTTGTCTACGACAAGCACGGCGAAGTCTTCAAGGTCGCTCAAGGTGACGCGCCCACGAAGGAAACGATTACCGGCACGGCTGTAACGGACGCAGCCGAATACAAGGAGCCCATTCTGCCTCGCCCCGTCGCGGCAGGTGGTGGCGGACCTCCTCCGGGCGGTGGCGACGAGAAAAAGGAAGAAGCCAAATCCGAAGACAAGAAAGACCAGCCGGCTGAAGGAGAAAAGAAAGACGGCGGCGAGCCGAAGGAAGGTGATGGCGGCTAATCCCGCAGTCATCCCCTCTCAGCTCCCGGATCGGCCGAGCTCCGACTTCTTGACTGAAATTTCAATTGAACGGCTTCCAGGCGAAAATCGTGGAAGCCGTTTTTTTTCGCCCTTGCCACTCCCGCAACACATCGCAAAACTCCTGCCAGCTGGGGCGAAGTTCAGCGGCTCGGCCGCGCGGCGTCAAAAAACCAACTTCGGAGTTCGCCCAAGAGCCTCAATTGGGAGTTGGCCGGGCGGGGGATGGGGTTGGGAAGCGATCGGCTTGCAGCTTGAGCAGAGACTTGCAGCTTGAGCAGACAGCTGCGGAAAAGTTTGATTCACCTGCGGTTCGCCCAGCGGCTGGTGGTTTGGCAAAGCCAAACATCAGGATGGAGTCGAATTGTGGGACGAACTTCCAGTCCATCGTAACCTGAAATCAGGCGAGCCAAAGGACTAGTCAACGACACCCAATCCACGTCTGGCGCGCTCAAACATCTTTGGCTCCCCAGTCGGATAGACATCAATCAGAGTCCACTGCGTGCCCCAGGGGAGTTTGTGCTCTTTCCGCTGCAGCATGATCAGCAGGGGCCAGTCGGGGCGTCCACTCTCGGCAGGCCAGCGGAGGGTGTACTTGAGCGTGAAGTACTCGGTTTTGACTCGGTATTGGTAATAGTGCGGCCCATCGAACTGGCAGGTCATGCGGTGGCCGTACTGGCGAATCGACTTTTCCGGCTCGAGTTGTTCGTAATCTCGGATCTCAAGGCGGGAGTCATCAAACTCGTTCGGCACATCGGACAGATTCTGGTAGTACCTCGCCACGTCAATGTTGGAAGGTTGGCGGCGGGGGAACTCCCGCATCAGGTGGTGAGGCCGGTAGATCTCACCATCTTGCACGAGGTCAAACCAGATATCGGCATATCTGTGGGCCTCTTCAAAGTAATGCGCCTCCCGCCAGCGGGCGTACAGCAGACTGCTGCAGAGGAACAAGCCGGACAAAAAGGCGGCCAGCAGAGCCAGGCTGGCGCCGACCGGAGGATTTTTGGCTGAGCCGATTCGGAAGCAGGCGACCAGCGAGACCAGCAGAGCGGCCAGTGGCAGGAGGAACAGCTGGGTGTTCACGATGGCGATTGCCGCTGAGAGTGCGAGCACGAGCGCCAAGACAGCCAATCCGCTGAAGGGACGATAGGTCCCGATGAGCCGCGGGTCATCCGGAGATTCGATTTCCAGTTCTGACATCGAAAAACTCTTTCCTGCAAAGCGCGAGGGACATGCTGGGGGAGGTGCGAATCCGACGGCATCCGGCTGCCATCCGGCTGGGATTTGGCCTGGCCAACCGGCCCGGCCAACCGGCCGTGGAAGCTCCCGAGGCCGCCGCCGGGATGCGAGAACCGGTCTCCCGGGCGGAGCCGACTGCTGGGCTCAGCTGCACCCTGACTGCTCATGATATCGTACCGGCTGGAGGATTTCGTTCCAATCGCGTTAGCGCTGGGCGGTCTGCGGGGCTGGTCGGCTGCGGGTGGCGATTCAGTTGCCGCCCGTTTCCCTGCCCGCAGTTTCCCTGCCCGCAGTTTCCCTGCCCGCAGTTTCCCTGCCCGCAGTTTCCCTGCCCGCAGGCCGAAGAGCAGCCGCGGGTTGCGGTCACTGCCTTAAAACGCGAATGGCCCGGTGGCCCAGTAGTCGGCGAGGCTGTTCCAGCCGTACATGCCGAGCGAATGGTATTGCTCGACCAGAGAATTGCTCTGGCCTGCGCTGGCGGTTTCCACGAATTGGAGAGTGCTCAGGGCAAACAGGATGAAGCCGACCGCCAGAGCGCCGCAGACCAGGATTCTCCCGACAATTTCCAGGGCGGGGTGAAATCTCAACCGCACGCTGGAGAGGGAGTCAGTCACCGTCCGGAGGACCACCGTGGTCAAGACAAAAACTCCCCAAACGCTGAGCAGGCCAGCGTACTTGGTAATCGAGGGATCAGCCAAATCAAAAAGTCCTTTGGCGACATCCAAGAGTCCATAGGCGGCGACCGCGGCAATCAGGAAATTGCAGAGCGTGATGATATTGTTCCAGAGCCCGAACCAGCAGGTCGAGCCAACAATCACGAGGAATACCAGAACGAGGGTCAGGATCAGCATGTCAACCAGGTCCAAGTGTAAGAGGGTTTATTTGGAGAAGACTCGCTGGAGCTCTTCCAGGCTGGTGATTCCTTTGGCGACCAGAACCACCGCTTCATCCCGCATGGAAATGTGACCACCCTCTTCTGCGACCCGAGTCAGGTGATCAACCCGCGGGTTTGTCTGCAGGGCCTCTCGCAAAGCGGGGGTCAGCTGCAGCAGTTCGCAGACACCCGTTCGGCCGACGTAGCCCAAGCCCTGGCAAACATCACAGGGGGGGATCTCATTTCCCTCTTCATCAAGCTTGCCGGGCTGGAAAGGGAGCGGGCGGAAAAACTTTTGTACCCGGTTGGGAGGGATTCCCAGCTTTGCCAAAACCTGGGGAGCGGGCTGGTAGGGTTGTTTGCAGTATTCGCACAGCTTTCGCACCAGTCGCATCGAGACGATCGCGGTCAGGTTCTCAGCCAGGCTTTTCGGGTCGGGCTTGAGCGCCAGCAGGCGTGGCACCGCCTCAATCGCATGTCGGGAATAGATCCGGGTGAGGGTCAAGAGCGGGACGGATTTGGCAAGGCGGCAGATCTCGTTTAGCAGGTTTCCGTCCGACAGTTCCGCAAAGGCGAGGACGTGCGGTTCGCGGAGCAAAAGCTCCGGCAACAGGGACTGCGGAGTTTCGCCGGCGGCGGGATTGTAGGCGACCGGATGAAAATTGATCACTTCCTTCTCTCCTTGACCTTGTGGTTCAAGGACATAGTGATCGCGGAGAAATCGGTCACAGCCGCCCAGCACTGCTCGCCAAAGCGTCGAGTATCCTTCGTTCGGCAGGGCGGTGACGACGACCAGTCCCGACGGCGAATTGAGCAGCGGCAGGAGTTGTTCCCGCATCTTCGCCCGCATCCCAAGGTCTTCGAGCGACTCCATTGGGGGTTTTTTCGATTCCAGATAAATCCCGACCCGCTCGCCTGTCGGCACACCTTGGCTGATCACCTTGAGGTTGAACTTCTTTTCAAAGTAGAGTGCCTTGCAGGCGCCTTCCTGGCGTTGCCGGCGTTCCCGGTAGTTCAAACCGCAGAGCTGTTTGAGTGTGGCGAGCATGAAGTCGCCGCTCTCCCGATCCATCGGCGGCATTTTGTGCCAGACCCCATCGATCAGGTAACGAATGGCCACTGCTTTGGGAGTAAAGTCAAATACGGCGGTATCAACGTGCCGTATCACCACATCAGCCACCATCAACATCAGCGTCGGAAAGCCGGGTGACGGTTCCACCAGCTGGAGGTTGTAATCGCGCTCCTCCTGGGAATCCCCGGCAGCTTCGAACTTGACGGGCGGCAACTCGATGTTGCGGGCGGATTGGTCTTTGGGTTTGGGCATGGGGCGAGAGGACTCCGGTTCTAACCTGCACGGGGAGGAGCAAACACCCGCTGGACTTCAGCGATCGAGGTGACGCCAACAAGCACCAGCCGGTAGGCTTGCTGCAGTTGTGACAATTGACCCCGACCGCGCAAATAGGCGTCGACTTTTTCGGCCGCGGGGTTTTTCAGCAACAGCTCGCGCAGGCCGTTGTCGACTTGCACCAGGTCGTAGGCGGCGATCCGGCCGATGTATCCGATCCCCTGACAGATTGGGCAGGGGGGAATCTCAATCGGCTGGCCCTTTTCGTCCACCCGCTGCTCGGGAGGTGGCAGTTGAAAGTGTGTATAAACGGCCGGCGCTGTCTTGGGGTTGCCGCCCAGCTTGACGATGGCCTCGGGCTTGAGGTTCAGTGGCTGTTTGCAGTTGTCACACAACCTCCGCACCAGTCGCTGGCCAGAGACGGCGGTAATTGCCTGAGCGAACAGCTTCTTGTCGGGCGCTTTGGCCAGAGCTGCCAGCAGGGCTTCGACAGCCGAGTTGGCTTGAGCGCGGATAAACACCGACTTCTTCTCTTCGACGACTTCCTGCAGAACTTCGTTAACGACTTTGGTCTCCAGCAGATTGGGAAAGACCAAGGCGTCTGGCTGCTGTAACCAGGTTGCCCGCAGGGTTTCGGCAAGCTTCTCGGCGGTGTAGGTCCGAACTTGGACGTTCTCAACTTCCGTTTCCACATCGCCAGAGGGAATCAGGCCAACCACGTCGCGCGTCAGGCGGTCGCAGGCGAGCAGGGCGGAACGCCAGGTTGAGGTCAATCCGGTGCGGGGCGGGGCAGAGACCAGAACCAAACCCGGCTCGTTCATCGCCTTGACCAGTTCAGCCTGCATCTCGGGCCACATTCCCAGTTGAACGAGCGTCAGGTCCTTGCTGGCCGCGCGCAGTGTTTTCAGCTGCACCCGCTCGCCGGTCGGCACCCCGGCAGTCACCAGCTCAAAGTTGGCTTTGAGCGACATGTCGAGCCATTTCAGGCCAAACTTGCCGATTTGCTGATTGCGGCGGTCGGTCGGGTTCAGCCCGGCGAGGCATTTCAGGCTGTAGAGCAAGGCATCTCCGGTTTGCCGATCGAGGGGGGGGAGATTGTGCCAAGTGCCATCGACCATCATCTTCCCGGCAACCGACTGCCGCGTGTAATCGAGCGCAATCAAGTCGGCCCGATTGGTGATGGAGGTGACCAGAAGGTCTTTGAGCTGGACGAAGGCGGCACCCTGGCGGGCTCGGATCAGGTTGGCCGTTTGTTCCTCTTCACTCCCTCCAGCCGCGGTAAACTCCATCAAGACGCCTTCGTCCTGGGCGAGCGGGGTCTCCTCGACCCCTTCTGAGCCACCGGAAATCCGAAACGCCAGTTCAGCGTCTTCGGCAATTCGGCCTTTGCGGACCGATCGGTAAACGAGCATCGGGACAAAGGAAGCGAGCACAAGGGCTGGCAGTGAAGCCCAGAAAATCGGAATCAGGAGGACCAGCAAAAAGGCCATGCCAAAGCAGAGGACATTGATCAGGTTCCAGGTCTCCGGATCAAGCTTCATCTGCGCTCCCCAGCGCAGTAAATCGCGGTTCATCCAGTCGGACAAGGCTACCCAGAGCAGGTAGAAAATGGCCACGATCAGGAGCTTATAGCCGGCAAAGACACTCGCTCCGCCGACACCGGGCGCGGATTGATCGCCGACCACTGCCGGCTGCTGTTCTTGAGCCAACAACAGGGCAGAGCAGGGCAAGAGCACGACCAACAGGGCGGCAACACAAGGAACCAAACGCGACGGCATTAAAGAATCCCGGGCTGAGAGACATTGATACCCTTGAGCCGCATCTTGAGGGCTTCCTTGTTAGGAGCCACTTGAAAGGCGGTCGGGCGATCGATCAATTCCTTGTCGACCAAGTCCTTGAGGCTCTTGGTAAAGTCCTGCATCCCTTCCTCTTCACCGATGCGGATGGCATCCGCGAGTTTCTCGTCTTTGCCTTCCAGGATCAGTTTTCGGATCGTCGGGTTGAACGTCATGATTTCACAGGTCGGAACGCGCCCCACTCCTTCCTTGATCGAGGGGAGAAGCTTCTGTGCGACGATCGCTTTCATGTTGAAGGCGATGGCACTCCGAATGGCCGGGTGCAGGTCTTCCGGGAACAAGTCGAGAATACGGCCAATCGTGGAGGGCGCGCTGGAGGCGTGGATCGTTCCGAACACCAGGTGCCCGGTTTCGGCGGCGTGAATCGCCGTCATGAACGTCTCTTCGTCACGCATTTCACCCACCAGAATAATGTCTGGATCTTCGCGGACCGCATGCTTCATCCCGATGCCGAAGTCCTTCACGTCGATCCCCACCTCGCGCTGGTTGATCAACGCCTTGTCTTCGGTAAAGACGAACTCGATCGGGTCCTCCAGCGTGAGAATATGGACCGCTTCACGCCGGTTGATGTAGTCGAGCATGGATGCGATGGTCGTGCTTTTGCCGGAGCCGGTCACACCCGCCAGCAGGACCATTCCCTGATCGAAATCGCAAAGGCTCCCCATCACATCGGGCAGGTAAAGCCCGCGGAAGTCCGGGATTTTGTTGTTCACGCGGCGGGCAACCAGACCCGGTCGACCAAGCTGCTGGAGCATGTTGACGCGGAACCGCCATTCCACGCCATCCACGTCGACCGTGTAGGCAAAGTCAGCCCCGCCTTCCTTGTCGAAGGTTGCCCGAGCCTTGTCATTCATCATCGGAAACAGCAATCGGCACATTTCCTCATTGTCGATCGGGCCCCGATTGAGCTCCTTCAGACTGCCGTGCAAACGAATAATCGGCGGGCGGCCAACTTTCATGTGCAAGTCGCTGCCCTGCATTTTCACCAATGCCCGAAAGTAACGGTCGACCTCGCGCTCTACGCGCTTTACCGTAAAGCGACTGGCCAAGTCGGCCGCGTCGACCGGTTTGCCGGTTTCGCTGGATGGCGTTTCGGTGGATGACATTCCTCTGCTCCTCTAACTTCCCTTGAATGCTTCCCTTGAATGACGGCCTGCGAACCAAGCCACTTCTTACCGCCGTCAGCCGGCCAATCCGCTCGGTCCTGTCGGGCCGCCGGGTCCTGTTGGGGCGCCAACAGCCAGTTTCGGCCCGTCCCCAACACCTGCTTGTGCCCTCGTTCCGCCCGAACCTCGGTTCAGCCCGAAGGCCTTCATTCCGAGCAGGGCAGCTTACCGCAGGGGAAGCGCCACCGCCGCGCGGTTAAGCTTGAGGCAATTGAGCGCGCGTCCGAGGACGGATCGTCCGAGGACTCAGCGAGACTCGGAGCTTACGGTTTTCCCCGATCCGGTCCGATCCAACTCTGCCTGCCGACGGCTCAAGCCCCGCTGGGCTCATTGATTCCGGACCGGAGTGGAACTGGTTCCCGCCAACAACCGCCGAGGCCCTTTCAATTGTACTCCAGACCGGCGGTAAAACCGGCATGGATTGCCGCAATCTCCTACTTTAGGCACGCTCAAGAACCGGGTCAACCAATTCCGGTTTGGGGGGAATTGGGGAGCAGGAACCGGTCGCTGGGCGGATTCCCCACAAGTTCAATCGCTTTCCTGACATTCACAATTGCCAGAAACGCTACAACCGCACCCGCTTCACCCCGGCCCCGATTCACCTAGAATGCAACCTCTTCGAAACACTGGCCGGTGCCCACACCGGTTTTCTCCGGTCCATGGAACTCAAACGACTGATGGATTCAGAACTCTACAACCGCGCCGAACTGATTCAACAACGAGTCTCGCAGATGCGAGACAGTCTTTGACTACGAATCCAAAGTCGAGAAAATCCGCGCAATCGAAGATGAGATGAGCCAGGCCGGCTTCTGGGATAAACCCGAATCGGCTCAGCAAACGGTAGGCAAGCTCAAATCGCTCAAGTCTCTGGTTACTCCGCTGCAGGAGGTTATCGCCGCCGAGGGAGACCTCACAGCCCTGATGGAATTGGCGGAGGACGACCCTGCCGCAACCAGCGAAGTTCGCTCCGAAATCGAACGACTGGAGAAACGCCTCGAGGAGTTGGAGCTGAAAGCTCTGCTCAATGGTCCGCACGATGCCGCGGGAGCAATTCTCACAATCAATGCCCGCGATGGCGGCACAGACGCCAACGACTGGGCGGAGATGCTGTTGCGAATGTACCTCCACTGGGCCCAGGCCAACGAGTACTCGACCGAATTGCTCGACCGCCAGGACAACCTCGAGGCCGGCATCAACTCAGCCTCGCTGGCGATCCGCGGCCCCATGGCCTATGGCTATCTCAAAGGGGAAACCGGCATGCACCGGCTGGTCCGGATCAGCCCGTTCAATGCCGAAGGAAAACGCCAAACCAGTTTTGCGGCCGTTGACGTCACTCCCGAAGTCGAGGATTCCGAGGCGATTGAAATCGATGAAGCCGATGTGCGGACCGATACCTACCGGGCCAGCGGGGCCGGCGGTCAACATGTTAACAAGACCGACTCGGCTGTCCGGCTGACTCACCTCCCGACTGGAATCGTCGTCCAATGTCAGCAGGAGCGGAGTCAGCACAAGAACCGGGCGCAAGCCTGGAAGATGCTTCGCGCGCAAATGGCGCGGCTGGAAGAGATGAAACGCGAGGAAGCCGAGGCGGCGAAATACCAGACCAAGGCTCGGGTCGGATTTGGCAGCCAGATTCGCAACTACTTCCAGCACCCTGATCAGCGAGTCAAGGATGTTCGTACCGGGTTCTCAATGGGCGATTTTCACGCCGTTCTGGACGGAGACATCCAGGGCTTCCTCGACTCCTATTTGCAGTGGAAAGTGAAAAACGAGCCACCCGCCGGGGAATAAGCACCCCGCCAGCGGTCGACCTACTTTTGCACCGCTGCGGGCGGTTGTTGCGAACGGACCACCAGCACGGTCCCGACCACAATGATCGCACAACCCAAAACCATGTTCCAGGTAAACGCCTCGCCCAGCACCAGATAACCCCAAAGCATTCCAAAGGGTGGAATCAAATAGGTCACGGTGACCGAGCGCATCGCGCCCACTCGGGCGAGCAGGTTGAAGTAGATCACGTATGCCAGGGCAGTGCAGATCAGCCCCAGAGCGATCGCGTTTCCCCAGGCGACAGGCGAGGGAAACTCCTGCGGCCACCAGAAATAAGCCAGCGGCAGCAGCAAGCCACTGGCTGCGAGCAGCGTCCCGGTGGAAACAACCAGCGAATCCTCTCCGGCAAACCGTCGCTTGGAGTAATGGGCACAGAAGCCATACAAGTTGGCTGCCCCCAGCCCAGCCAGCACCGCCAGCAAATCATTGGTGCCAGACAGTTTCGGAAGCACCAGAACGATGACTCCCAGAAAACCAATCAGCAGTCCCGCGATTCGCATCGGAGGAAGTGACTCCAGCCTCCAGAAGAGTGCGATGACGGCGCTGAACAGTGGCACGGTGCCATTCAGGACCGAGGCGAATCCAGCCGGCACATGCAGTGTCGCATAGGCAAACATCGTGAATGGAATCGCCGTGTTCAAAGCACCCATCAGCAGCAGCGGCCCGAGGTTGCGCCGCAAGTGATGCTGCTTCCCCTGACCAATCAAAAGCACCAACAGGAACAGGGCGGCAACCGTGACCCGGGTTGCGATCAGGGCCACCGGGCCAAATTCGGGGGCTGCTATCCGGGTGAACAGAAAGGCTGCTCCCCAGACCGCCGCCAACAGTACCAACTCCATCCAGTCTCGTCGACTCATTGCCGGTTGCTCTCTGAGGGCGCTGTCGCCGAGGTGCCTGATTCGATCGTGCCTGATTCGATCGTGCCTGATTCGATCGTGCCTGATTCGATCGCGCTTTCCGGAGCTGGGCAGAGATTCCAGCCCCGCCAGCCGCCGCTGAAGCCCTTAAAGAGGAGCAGTCTAGTTCCCCGAATGCGGTTTCGCAGCCCCGCGCCGCTGTGAAAACAGCCACTCCAATACCGCCTCGTCTGCATAGGTTGCGGTCCAGCTGTCATGTCCCGCCTCTGGATACTCTGTATAGCGAGGTGTTCCGCCGGCCGCTTTCAGCGCCGCGACCATTTCGCGGGAACGTTCCGGCCTGACGAGATTGTCCTGCGCGCCATGGAAAACCCAAAGGGGGACGTCGCGAAACCGGGCGACTTGCTCGGGTCGCGGATCACCGCCTCCGCAGACGGGGATCGCCGCGGCAAACTGATCGGGCCAGCGAGTCAGCGCATCAAAGGTTCCAAAGCCACCCATCGAAAGCCCTGTCAGGTAGATCCGGTCGGCATCAATCGGCAACTCCGTCTGTAAGCGGTCGAGGAGCTCTCGACAAAGCTGCAGAGACGGGGCTGGTTTTTCCGGTTGCTGGTGCTGAGGAGCATCCCAGGCGAGGTCGACCCACTTCTGCTCGCGGGGACACTGCGGGGCGATCACAAAGGCCGGGAACTTTTCACGTCGATCGGGCCGGGCAAATTCCCGCAGTCCATGCACCAACTGGGCGCGATTGTCATCACCCCGCTCCCCCGCGCCATGCAGAAACACCACCAGCGGGTAACGCTGACCCGCCGCAACTGCCGCCGGTCGCAGTAACCGGTAACGAAGCAAACCGTCACCGGAGCCGCGAAACTCGCCCTGCTCGTACAACGCTTCCCAGTTCTGGTCGCCCGACTTGTCTTGAGCCATGCCCAAACTCTCCATTAACGCCCCGCTGCCCCAGCCGATTGCCCAGACGAGCAGTGGTAGCCAGCAGCGAGCCTGCCCTGGTCGCCGATTCAGCTTTCGATCCCCACTCATTTCTTTTGCCCGCCTTTGATGGTTGCTGTGAATCCGATAAGTGCGTTCCAGCGCGCCTCGGGCGCGCCTCGCCGTGCGGCACCCGCACGTTGGCCCCGACTGGTGCTGCGGAAGTCAGCCTAACTCCGCGCCCCGGGTTTTGGAACGGGACTTGCAAGGTTGACTGGAGAGATCTCCCAGTTCCCGCGCGGGGTGACCCAGACGGGGTGACCCAGACGGGGGACTCTCGAATGATTCGGTTGAACTTTCAGAGATTACTTTTTGAGTGAGGAACTTGTTATGGAACCGATCTTGATCGTGGCCGGTATCGCCGCCCTGATGATGGCCTTTTTGTTCTTCTTCCTGCCAGCCCGATCCCCCAAAGTCGGCTAGACGCTTGGTGCAGCCAGGCTGGTCCCGTCTTTGAATGGACTCAGCGCTCGCGCCGCGCGCGAATGCCCCAGCTTTGTTCGGTCGGGTCACTTTCCAGAGGGCCATTCAGCGGGAGGGCTGGCTACCGCGCTGAGCCTGCTTGGCGCTGGTTTCAGGGCGAGTGGGAAGTCAGCTGTAAACCGCTCGCACCCAGCTCAAATTCCGCTAGATTCTCCTCGACCTTCTCGGCGTCAGTCCCGGCCGACCGGAAAGGGATTGCTGGCGTCGTCGCGGTCGCCCCCCGCATGCCCGCATCTCAACACGTGCGCATCTCAAAACGTGCGCATCTCAACCAGTTGGAATTCAGCGAGCTGAAAACATGAGTGTCATTTTCATCGCCTTGCCGATCGCTCTCCTGTTGGGCGCATTGGCCGTTGCCGGGTTTGTGACCACGGTCAGCGAAGGGCAGTATGACGACCTCGAGACTCCACCCCAGCGGATGCTTTGCGATGACCTGGAGGTCCGGGCAGCCAACGCCAAGCAGCAGTCCAAGCGCACTCCCGACTGATGCGGAATCGCTTTCGCACTAGTTTCTTCGGGCCGTCCAGGGTCTTCGTTCCGCCCTAGGTCTTCGGGCCGACTGGAGTTTAGCTGACCTTCCAGGTTTCCAGCCGGTGATTGCCGCTGACAAGGTTGTGAACCTCGATCCGATTGACGACGCGGACAACGGAAGGGAGCCGATGCGCGATCGCTTGGGCAAGTTGTTTCAGATAGAAGGTGGGCAAGGTCCCGCTGAGCCGCAATGTCCCTTGGCCAAAGCGAACTTGCACCCAATCGCCGCGCCCGCGGAAGTGCGGATGCCGGTCCAATTCCCGGAGAAACGCAGCTTCAACTTGATTGGCGGACTCGCTTTCCTGGGGGAAAGCCACCTCTTCGGCAGCCATTCGATCGCCACCAGCCAAGCCAGACCACTTGTTCTGAAGCGAGCTGCGGCCAGCGTTGAGCTCCCCGGGATTCAGGCGAGGGGCGGTGGCCGTCGAGTTGCCGGTAGAGTTGCCGGTGGAGTTGCCGTAAGCCGATAGATGACCGTCCAAATCGGCCGCCTCCCGGGAGTAGCCCAGCGAGAAGTGCATCCGCCTCGGGCGAGGAGCGGAGCCATGCCAAACAAGCGATGCGGCCATAAAAATTCCCCTCTCAAACAGTGCCTTGGTCGCCGCCTGACGTTCCGCTACAGCCAGCGTAGCCCTGCGACCGGAAGAACCCGAAAGAGCAAAAAGAGTGCCAGTTCGAGGTCCCGCGAAAAAGCCGTTCGTTGCGCCAGTCCCAGGGTCAAAGTGGCTCCGAATGGCGCGCCCGCGCAAGGCTCGATTGTGCAACTTGGGCTCACCTGCGCTCCGGCTGGAACTCCCCAGCCCGGCGATTTTCAAGGTTCTCGCCTTTTCTCATCCATGAGCAGGTTTGGCATTCAACTTGCAATCGAGAGTGAGCAGAGTGGTCGCTCTGCTAACTGAGAGCCCCCGAGCCGAATGAGGCCTCCGTGACTCCCAAGGCGTTTCGGTCCCAAGGTATCCGAGGCCCCAAATTGTCCGGAAAGATGTTTCTGGATGAATCGGAAATACTCGGCCTCGGCGTTTCCTGCCCCTAAGGAGAATTGAGATGGCACAGACAATTGTCACAAAACCGCAACTTCGTCGACGCAGTCCCTTCGGCTTGGGCCAGTGGCTGCCCAATTCCATGCTCGACCTCGACCGGATGCTTGAGTCGATGCTCGATACGAACGGAGACTTTATTCCCGACCCGTTCCACACCCGGATGGACGTCAGCGAAACGGAACAGGCTGTCGTTGTGAAAATGGACCTGCCGGGCGTCGCTGGCAAAGACATCGAAATCAGCGTGGACAACAATCTGCTCACCATTCGCGGCGAGCGAAAAGAAGAAAAGGAAGAGGGGGACAAGACCAAGCAGTACCACCGCATCGAACGCCGTTTCGGCAGCTTCAGCCGCAGCCTCCCGCTTCCCTGTGCAGTGAATGAAGCCGAGGCAGGTGCTGAATTCAAGGAAGGCGTCTTGACGGTGACGCTTCCCAAATCGGAGTCGGTCAAGCCTCGGAAAATAACGGTCAAGTAGTTTGCTGAAGTCGGCTTTGGCCGAAGCGCCTTGGAAGCGCGCAGCGTTTACCCCACGCACAGCCCCAGACTTCGTCACTCAGGTTCCGAGACAAACCTGTGTGCGGATGATGGGGCTGTGTTATTTTTGATTTCATCGCTCCAGCCCTTGAGTGGTCCGGCCGAGCCTGAGGGCGATTCGGCCTGATGCGTCTTGCTCAGGGCGTGCTGAGTCGAGGGTTTACTGCTGGCCGCGCAAGAAACTCTTTCGGCCGGCGACTCGCGTGGCCAGATACATCCTCCGCGCCCAGGCTTCACAGCGCCGCGGGTGAGCCGAGTTCTGGCAGGCGCAGATCAAGTCCTCCAGAAACTGCCGATCACAGGATTCCTTGTCAGCTCCCGGACAGCCGTAGCAGGCGTCATGCGCGCGGCAGGCGGGCCTAAAATCCGCTCCCTGATAATCCTGCGGAATCAACCTCGCCAGCGGGCCGTTGCGGGAACTTGGACCGCAAGGAGAGTCGTCCTGTCCCGCTGCCACTCTGGCAAACGATCCGCACCAGAACACGGCGAACCCCAAGACCAAAGGGAAGCCAGTCAAGAACCGGGAGCCGGGCTGATGCCGGAAGTGCATGTTGCTTCCCCTGCTGCTGAAAACGGAGTTTGTGGCCGCGCTGCTAATATAATCGATTGCCCCGGCCGGCTGCGCCGTTAGCCAGCCAACACTCCGCTGGCTGCTTTGGCCCGACTTGAACCCCAGTCCGCGCGGGGCTTGGTTGGACCCAGCCACCGCCCCAAATGGCAGCCCCAAGGGTCCGCCCAAAATTCTCCTCACGGAAACACGGAACTGGAAGAATCATGGATTCAGCCGAGCCACACCAGCTATCAGCCGAGTTGCAGCAAACCGCCCGGTCACTGGGGAGGTTGCTGCTGCAGCACGGGCAGCGCGTCGTTTTCGCGGAGAGTTGCACGGCTGGATTGGTCGCCGCCTCATTGGCGATCGTTCCCGGAATCAGCCGTTGCCTTTGCGGCTCGCTGGTCACTTACCGCGAGGCGAGCAAAACGGCTTGGCTGGGGGTGGATGCCCAGCTGATCGCGGCCTTCACCGCGGTTTCCCCAGAGGTCACAGCACAAATGGCCAGCGCTGCCCTGCAGCGGACAATCGAGGCCGATTGGGCCGCCGCGGTTACTGGTCACCTCGGCCCGGACGCTCCGCCCGGGAGCGATGGAACGATCCACATCGCGGTCGCTCGCCGTCTGAAGCGCGCGATTCCGCAGTCGACCGGTTTTGATGCCGGCCCGCTCGAGCTGACTGTTCAGCTCAAACAGCAGCTTTCCGCGCCTACGCGAGTCCTCCGACAGCAGCAGGCAGCGGGCTCGGTCCTGGCGACTTTGGAGCAGGCGCTCCGAAGCAAGCTGGAACCCGCTTGAGTTCACATTCGCAAAAGACAGCAGAGCGCTCGGCCCCCTCAGCGCTTCTGGAACGGTGCGGCCGCGCCAGCCCGTCCGAGCTCTGAGCCGCGTTCCAAGCCGGAGTGCCGGTCCGTAAAGAAGCGTTAGAAATCGGCTTTGCGCAGGTACTGATGGCAGTCCATGCATTTCATGGTCAGTTCAAAGTACCGCAGCGCGGCTGCCTCGAGATTGGACTTTTGGCCAGCCTTTTTCAGATGCTGGGCGACGCTCCGCAGCTCCTCGCTGATTTTCTGGTAGTCGGCGAAGTCATTTGAGTTCCAAGCCTCGGCTTGGGTGATTCGCTCCACCTCCTCAGCTCCACTGATAATCAGCCCGAAGTCGCGCGTGGTCAGGCCTTCGAGAATGTTTTGGGTGTAATTCAGCTTCATCCGCATGAAGTCGCGGCGGGAAAGGGAATCCGGATCCTGTTCTTGTCCGATCGAGGAGCCTGACAACGCCAGCCATCCAGCCAAAACCAGCCCGAGCAAACAGAGGCCAAAACCCATTCGTCGATTCATTGGATACGCTCACTTCGGTTTGCGAAAATTATTTCAACTCAGGCCGGCCTCGCAACCAGTCCTGAACAAATGCACGATTGATACTCATCTTAATCGCTCTGGCGGCAAGCCGGGGTGGGGAAGCCTCGATCCGCCGAGAGCTCGCGCTCTGCTTTGCCTGATGCGAGCCAGCGCCTGCTCCACCGAGTTGAGCTGGCCAAAAAATCGCGCCGGCCGAACAACGTCGCCGGCCAAATGCACACCTCCAACGATCCCGGTTCAACGACTTGGCCGCTCAAGCCGTCTGCGCGGTTTGGCTGGTTGCCGAAGAAGACTCGAGTGCAATCGCCACGGGTTCGGTTGATGAGCTTTCGGAGGAAGGTACCTTTGCGTGCAGGGGACGCTTGGGATTTTTGCAGCCCCCACAGCAGCGTCCTTCCCCTGCACAAGGGTGACCCGGTTGTTTGACGGATGGAAGAGTCGCTGGCAGCTCGAGGAAATGATCGGGTTCAGACATTGCCTCACCGGGCGGTAATGAACTCCGCTCGCGAGGAGCAGCCGCTGCTTGCAGGGCCAGGGCTTGCTTGTCGAGGGACGCATCGGCGACAGAGGGGCTTGGCATGGGTAACAATGAATCGGAGGAAGATGATTTGGAAACAAGGGACATGGAAGGACTCCTTTCCGCCCAAACAAGATTGGCCAAGAAGCGACGTCGACTCGGCTAAACGCTGGGCAAGCCACTGCTGCAAACCGGGTGCCGGTCGGGGCTTTACCGATTCGTCTGGGGGCCTTAACGCTGGAAAAGTTATTTTTCGGGGCAATTGTCCCCGGGGCCTCCGCAGCGCTGGCTTGATTCCAAGGGGGGCTCCGTGCCGATCCGCACACTCGCACGCGCGGCCGGGCGAGGCACAGCCGCAGGTCAGGGGCTCGTTCAGGGGCTCTTGGCGGGTAGTCGGCTGAGGAGGAAAGGGAACTTTGACCCGGCATGCGGTTTGCTTCGGTTGGCAGGAAACGGGTTAGCGCCCAGCCAGCGCGTGGGCGAGGCGGGAGCGGCTCGGTCTCAGTTCTTGATTGCTTTGCAGAGATAGGACCCAAACATGCTTAAATTCACCGGCAATTGCCTGCTCGTACCCTGGGACTTTTCCGATATGGCCCTCGCGGCGCTGAAGACCAGCATGGCGATGGTTTCCGACTGCTCGAAGGTCAAGGTCGTGCATGTTGGTCTGATACCGACGGCGACGGAACCGACTGTGATTTGGGACACGGTGACGGAGCAGACGATTCAGGAGTACGCGGCGCAAAATTTCCGCAAGACGGTCGCCGAACATCCCGAATTAGCCGGCTTGGAACTGATCACGCTTTTCGGCGATCCCGGCTTTGCAATTACCGATTATGCCCAGGAGGTGGCCGCCGATTTGATCGTCATTTCCTCGCATGGTCGGCGGGGCTTGAGCCGCCTGTTTATGGGAAGTGTGGCTGAACGGGTCGTTCGTTTGGCTCAGGTGCCGGTTCTTGTGCTTCGCGGTCCTGCCGATGCGGGCGACAAGAAATAGGGCTGGTCAACGAAGTTCATTGAGACCATTTCAGGCCGTTCCGTGGTAGGATTTGGGCCCGTCAACCGGTTTCTTCCGCTCTCTCCTTCCGTTGCCTGATTGAAATTTCCATGAGCGTTCCGAATTCGCGCGAAAGCCATGTGCTGGCTGACCGAGCCGATGTCGACATTTCGGTTTTCTTTGAGCGAATCAAATCGTATGTCGGCTGGCAGGAACGAGACGCGGAACGGGTCCGTCGGGTGTGGCCTCAGGTGGAACCCCTGGTGTCCAGTTTGGTTGAGGACTTTTACAGCACCATTCTCGCGCATGAGTTTACCGCTCGGGTGATCAGCGGCGGCGAGCCCCAAGTGGAGCGGTTGAAGGGGACGCTGGCCGGCTGGGTTGCGAGTCTGTTTGCCGGCCGCTACGACGACGACTTTGCCGAGACCCGCTGGCGCGTCGGCCGCCGACACGTGCAAATCGGCCTGAATCAGGCTTATGCCATGGCCGCCCTCACCCGGCTTCGGATCGGCATTACGTCTGGTCTTTGCAATGTTTCAGACTTGCCCCGGCACGAGCTTTGTGAGACGGTCATCGCCGTCAATAAACTGCTCGACATGGACGCGGCGATCATTGACTACGCATACCAGCAATCCTTCGCAAGGCAGCTTGAGGAATCGGCCGCGGCGAAGGTCCAGCAGTCCGAGCGGCTGGCGGCCATCGGCCAGATGGTTACCGGTTTGGCACACGAGAGCCGGAACGTGCTGCAACGGAGCCATGCCTGCCTGGAGGCCTTGCTGCTGGATATCGAGGATCGTCCGGAAGCGTTGAAGCAGGCTCACCGGATTCAGAATGCACTTGACCGGTTGCATATCCTCTACGAGGAAGTGCGGAATTACGCCGCTCCGATCAATCTCGATCGTGAGCTGGTAGACCTCGTGCGTTTGGCTTCGACCGCCTGGTACAACCTCGAAACGCGTTGGCGCGATTATGGAACCACCTTGGCCGTCAATTGCGCTCACCCCGCCGATGCCATGATCCTTGCTGATCGACATCGGCTCGATCAGGTTCTGACCAACCTTCTGCAGAATGCAATTGATGCGGCTGGTCCCTTGGGCGCGATCTGCTGCTCGATCGCCCGCTCCCCGGACAATGCCTTTTGCCAAGTGACGCTCGAAGATAATGGTCCCGGGATTTCGGCCGAGCGGCTGGGCCGGGTTTTCGAACCCTTCTTCACGACCAAGACCAAGGGAACTGGTTTGGGCCTGGCCATCACCCGGAGAATCATCGAAGCCCATCAGGGAACGATTCAAGTCGACCGAAGCGAACTGGGCGGCGCGCGGATGACAATCTCGCTCCCGGCGCACGACCAGCCCAAGCCGGTGGGCCACTAGCGTCCAGCGGAGGCGTGCCTCCGTTCTCGCCCCCTCGCCGCACAGGAGCGTGCGAAAACGCACGCCGAGCCTTGTGCCAAGTCTAGTTCCAGTCTTCCGGCTGCTTATTTTCCCCGCGTTTGGCCCATCGATTGCGTGGGCTCGCATCTGCACTTGCTTGGCATAGCAGTTGCACTTGAGGGATGCATTCCGGGACAAGGCACTCTCTGGGCCCGGCGATGCCTGCACCTTCTGACAATTCTCTCTGCCCGTACTTCAGTGGATGCCCGCGATGAACTGGAAACGAATCCTCTGTCCCGTCGACCTGACTCAAACCTGCTCGGAGTGCGTGCGCGTTGCCTCCGCCTTGGCCCGCGAGTGCGGTGCGGAGTTGGTGTTTTTCTACGTTGCGGTCCCCGAGTTGCCAGCTTCCAGCGGCGCGGCGATCCCGGAAGTCAATCAGGCGATTGAGCGGGAGCGTCAGGCCCTGAAGCAAATTACCCCGACCTCTTCCGGTGTTCTGCATCGGCACGAATTGGTCCGCGGCCAACCTGCTCCGTCGATTGTCCACTATGCCCTCCAAAACCAGGTCGACTTGATCGTTATGCCGACTCATGGGCGGACCGGTTTTTCCCGATTGCTCCTGGGAAGTGTGGCCGAAGAGGTGCTTCGGCATGCCCCTTGTCCGGTCTTGGCAATTCGGGCGACTGCGCCCCAGGCCGAACCGGTGGCGACTCCGCAGTTGGCCGTGACCTGAGCCGGATCTTTTTTGCGGCGCGGACGGGTTCTGTCCCGCTGGTTCCCTGTTCGATCGAGCCAGCCCCCTGTCAGCAGTTAACATGGAATATTTCCGGCAATGAACAGCACTACTTTCGCTCAAACTCTTCGGGGACCGAATTCAATGAACTTGGCCAACCGCAACCAAATCAAATTGCTGATTGTCGATGACGAAGAGGACTTTCGGGACGCCGCGAGTTCCTACTTTCGCAAGCTTGGCTATCACGTCTTTACGGCTAGCGACGGTCGCGAAGCCTTGGAATTGGTCAATAGCCAGGTCTTTGATGTCGCGGTAGTCGACATTCACATGCCCAATATCACTGGTTTGCAGTTGTTGACGGAGCTCCGCGACAGCGAGAACGAACTGCAGGTGATCATGCTCACCGGCGGCGGGACGATCGAGAACGCCGTCGAATCGATTAAAAAGGGGGCATTCGACTTTCTCACCAAGCCTGCCAAGCTGAATGAGCTCGATCTGCTGATTCAGAAAGCTTGGCGCGCGAGCCAGTTGCTCAAGGAAAATCGGCAGCTGCGGCATGTGATTCAGCACACGGCCCCGCCTGCCAACATGATTGGCGAATCGCCCGCAATGCAGGAGGTGTTTCGATTAATTGACAAGACCGCCGTCACGGAAAAGCCAGTGTTGATCGAAGGCGAGAGCGGCACCGGCAAGGAACTCGTGGCGCGAGCCATCCACGAGCGCTCCGCTCTGGCTGAAATGCCGCTGGTCGTGATTAACTGTGCGGCCTTGCCCGAGGCTCTGCTGGAGAGCGAGCTCTTTGGACATGAGAAGGGTGCCTTTACGGGCGCAGCGGCGGCCAAGCCCGGCCTGTTCGAGATCGCCGACGGCGGGACCCTGTTTATTGACGAGTTCGGTGAACTCGCCGGCTCGCTCCAGGCCAAACTGCTGCGGGTGCTGGAGGACGGCTCACTTCGCCGGGTCGGCAGCGTCAAGGAGCGCAAAGTTAAGGTGCGGTTGATCGCCGCAACGAATCGCGATTTGGGCAAGGAAGTGGCCGAAGGGCGTTTCCGCGAAGACCTGTACTACCGAATCAATGTCCTCAAAATCCATCTTCCCCCGCTGCGTGAGCGGGACGGTGACATTCGCCTGTTGATTGAACACTTCCTCGGCGACCAGTGGAAAGTCTCCGAGCCGGTGATCGAACTGCTCAGCAACTACACCTGGCCGGGCAATATTCGCCAGCTGCACAACGCCCTGGAGCGGGCCAAGATTCTGGCTGAAGGGGATGAGATCCTCAAGGAAAATCTGCCTGAGGAGATCGTGAAGGGGAGCGAACAGCAGGGAGTCTCCGCGGAACTGAAAGTCGGCAGCAAGCTCGATTTGGACAGCCTCAACAAGCTGCATGTCGAACAGGTCTACCGCCGGAACCAGTGCAACAAGACCCGTACTGCCCAGGCACTGGGCATCGGCCGCCGCTCGCTCTACCGGCTTCTGGAAAAGTACTGCATCCAGTAAGCGACGGCGCGATTCAGGGGCTGCTCTAGGCTGTAGACGCTGCTGCGCAATCCGTCGACACCGGCTTGGCCGACTTTCAAGTCACGGAGGAAGTCCGTCTGGCGGGGAAACCGCGCGAAAAGCGGTCTTCAACCGAGCAATCCCTGTTTCGCCTTGTTTCGCCGGACAGCCAGTGGACCCAATCGAAAACTGTTTGGATTCGAGTTCGAATTCAGCCACACGGGGGACAACATTTGGGACCAAGTTCAAAGTGTATTCGCTCCCGAATGGATCGACTTTTCAGGGGCCGCGGTCCCCGCCCCCAAGTCACCTTCCCCGAGTACGATTGCCCAGCCCGCCGCGCGCCCCGAGACTCAGCCCGAGGTTCAGGCCCAGCCTGAAGTTCCGCCGTTCCCTCTTCCGGCCGCTCAGCTCCCGCCTGGCATGCCCGAGACGACGCTCCCGCCAATCAGGAGGAAGCAGAGTTTGTCCGAAACAGCCCGATCAAGCTTCCTCGTCCGGTCAGATTGCGGACGCGGTTGGACGGGATGCCGCGGCTGGTCGGTTTGGCTCTGGAATCAGCCGGGACAGAGGTGGCCCGGGATTTTGAGATCGAAAGTCCGATTGGAGCAGTGATTACCCGAGTCGCCCCTGGTTCGGCCGGCGAGAAAGCCGGACTGAAACCGGGTGATTTGGTCACCACCTTCGGCGAGAGCGAGATCAATGACGTGGAGGATTTGGAGGCCCGCCCAGCCCCGTGGGGAGTCTGCAGAAGATCAGAGTCAGCCGAGCATCGGCTCAGATGAGTATCGACACGGAACTTGAGATTCGCGCCGGTTTGGGCACTGGGTCCGCGCTGGCCAGCTGCGTCCAGCCCCAGGGAGGCAGGGCTTTGGGACTACCTCCATGCTGGAAGGTCGACCCCTATGCCCGCCGCGACTCAGAGACCGATCGAGTCTATGACCAGATTCGTTCGACGAGGGGAAATTACGAGTGGCGGGTCTACCATGAGTCGCAACCGGCTGGCAACGAAGCGGCTGCATTCATCCGGTTTGTTACTGCCGCCCAGAAACGGCTTGGCCAATTCGAACTTGGTCAGGCGAAGGTCGGCAAGATCCCCGTCGTCTTTGTCGCCGGGACTGTCGAGAAAGAAACGAGTCACATCGGCTCTGTAGAAAACAGCAGGATTTGTACGAACTTTGCGGCCTGATGGTTCGTACTCTGGGCCGTGAATACGACCAGCAAATCACCGAAAGACATTCTCTTGACCGCGCTGAGCGTGGGCCAGGCGAAGCTAGCGGACTACTCCCATCGGAACAGTCCGAAAAAGTATACCCAGCCTCAGTTGTTTGCTTGTTTGGTGCTTAAGACCTCGCTCGGGTTGGACTATCGAGGCCTGGAAGGACTACTCGATGATTCGGCAGAACTCTGCCAACTGATTGGACTGGAGTCGGTGCCTCACTTCGCGACCTTTCAAAAGGCGTCGCGCAAACTACTGCCCAACTCGCCTTGGTTGTTCTGACCCACAACCTCATGATCCTCTGGTGCTCTTTGCTTTTCTACAGAGCCGGCCTGACCCCTATGATTCCGCCGAAAAACTCAAATCAGTCGTACCGTCTCCAGAAAAGGATCAAAGCTCTCCAGGCAATCTGCAGTGTCTAATAATCGAATCCAGTAGGCGACTTCATGATGGATGACGTAGACGGTCCGGCAACGCATCCGCTTGGCGGAGGATAGGGCCGGAGGGAGAAAATCGAAGGTTGCGGTGTACTCTGTCGCAGGGCAATTCGAAATGAGGAAGTCCGTTGGCAACCCACTTACACGATAGTTATCCCTCGCAATCCGATTGAATTGCCAGTCTTCCCTGATCTTCAGCATCAGCGGGGAAAAGCTCTTTTTCGGCCGAGCCCCTCCGTTCTTGAAGAATCGCAGGTTATTGAACATTTCATCAAGCGGGTGCGGTTCGGTCTGGCGAGCCGTGAGGTAAATCTCGATCGTGCAGTCCGGATTCAGGTCGCTCTTCAACGCCACAATCGGCTTTTGAGAGTTGTCAACATATTCCGCGATTTGCGCTCTGAATTCCGAACTGAACATCGCCAAACAATCAATTTCGCCCAAATCCGCAGCCGTCAAGACGCTCCAATTCGGCGGGATCTTAAATCCCAAGCCCACTCCGCGATTGATGTAGTAAGGTCCCGAAAAAAGCACCGATGGAGACGGACCTTGGGGTAGAGCCAACAGCGCAGCACCAAAAGCACGCAGAAACGTTCGCCGGCCAATTCCGATCTCTGCCATCTTTCACCAAAGTCAGTTTCTCGCGAATCGTTCTGCCGAATGATCGAGCCAAACCACCCCGTCACCCGCGCGAAATGCAAACCAAAGTGCTCACGCCCTACAATTTTCATTCATCCCAAGCCGAGCTGCTGAAAAAATGCACGTGACCACACCAGATTGATTTCTACAGAGCCAGTCACATCCTCTTTCGGTTGGCATTGATTGTGGAAGGTCAACGCTACGATATCGATGTGCTCGCTCCGCCGCTCACCGCGCCCGAAGAATTGCCTTTTGTGATCGGGGTGGTTCTCGGAACACTGAAAAATTGAGCGGCCAGCCCAAGTAGCTCCACAGCCCAAGCAGTCTCACCGCTGAGCGGGAGTTCAGCGTTTGAAAGAGGTGGCTTTGGCCAAGGCAGCAGTCTTGTCCAAGGACAACTGGGCCACTGGACGAGTTTGGCGGCTTCTTGAGATCGTCTCTTGATACAGGCTTTCCAGCCGGTCGACCACGTGGCTCATGTTGTAATTGGCTGCGGTCAGCATCGCCTGTTGACCCATGGTCCGTCGCCGTTTGGTATGGGCAGCCATCCGCAGCATGCAGCTGGCCATCGCCCGAGGATTGTCCGGCTCAAACAAGAGACCGTTCGTTCCATCATTGACCAGCTCGGGAATTCCCTTGGCCGCCGCACCGATGACTGGCAGGCCCATCGCCATTGCCTCCAGAATGCTCATTGGTTGATTTTCGGTTTTGCTGGCGGTGACAAAGGCATCACCCAAGAGCGGCAACCGTTCGCTGATGAGCCGGTCGTGTTCCACATGCCCGAGAAATTCAACAGCGGAGGCGATACCTAACTCCTGAGCCTGATTTTTCAGGCTCGCGAGGGAAGGTCCGTCGCCAATCATCACCAGCCGTGCGCGCCGCCGCCGCCGTTGGACTTGGGCAAATGCCTCGAGCACGACGGGTAACGACTTTTCCGGAGACATCCGACCCACATAGACAAACGAGGGGCCATAGATCTGGAGTTTCATCCGCTCCCGTTTGACCTGCCGCCAATCAATCGGTTCAGGTAGAGGAATGCCGTTGGGAATGAGCACAGGTTCGGATCGAATGCCGTGGTCCAGCAGAGACTGCTTGACCGCTTGTGAGGGGCTCGTCACCCTTCGGCAGGTGTTGAAGAAGAACACCGAGTACCCCCACATCAGCGACTGCAGCCAAGAGCACGGTGGGAGCCCGAACGACTTGAGGTAACCGGGTTCGGCGAAGAAGGTGTGAAACGTACCTATCGTGGGTTTGCCCAGGAGTCGCGAGGCGACCAGTCCTTCCCATCCGCAACCCCATTCCGTATTGAGATGCACGATGTCAGGATTGATTTTTCTCAAGCGCCGCAGCGAGGTAATGAAAGAGGGGAGCGTAATTCGCAATTGGGGTACGCGCGGTATCGGCACAGCAAACGGAACGTCATACAGTTCCACGCCGTGTGGCAGCTCCGCCGGAGCTGCACCGCGACCGGGCTTGGGCCGGAAGATCGAAATCTCATGCCCGCGCCGAACCAACTCACGAGCCTGATTCAGCACGGAATAGGTGACCCCCGAAGTGTACGGGAGGAAGCTGTCGGTAAAGATGGAGATTCGCATGAAGGCGGGGACCTGCGCTGGACCGCTGCTCTCAAAGGCCTCTCCCATTGTGGGGTAAAAACACGGCTACTCAAGAGAATCGCCCTGAATTCCCCGCCGAATTATGGCAAAATACCTCCGGCAAATTGCCCAGCTTATTCTCGGCCGACGCTTACCGGCTGCCTTGTGAAGGAATCCTCAATGAGTCTGTTGGTGTTTGTTGTCGGTTCGGCAATCGTCCTCGCCACCGCCTACTGGATTTATGGTTCATTGCTGAGCCGCCTGCTCCAATTGGATGATCGCCGGCCCACGCCGGCCGTTGCCTGCCGGGATGATGTCGATTTTGAGCCGACCGCGGCCTCCTTTTTGATGGGCCAGCATTTTTCGGCAATTGCCGCGGCTGGTCCGATCGTGGGCCCGATCCTGGCCGGGCTCGCCTTCGGCTGGTTGCCTGCCCTGATCTGGATTCTGCTCGGCAGCATCCTGATCGGCGGCGTGCATGACATGACCAGTCTGGTGGCCAGCATTCGCCATCGCGCCCGCTCGATCACGGAAGTCGTGCACGACCATGTCAGCCGTCGAGCCTATCTGCTGTTTCTCGCCTTTGTCTGGATCGCGCTGGTTTACATCATCGTCGCCTTCACGGATATCACGGCTCGCTCGTTCGTCGGCGTGCAGCGACTGGAAGATGGTCAGCAAGTGCTTGGTGCGGGGATCGCCATGAGTTCCCTGCTGTACCTGCTGTTGCCAGTGCTGATGGGCCTGGCAATGAAGCACCTCAAGCTTGGCTTGCTGCCGGCGACTCTGATCTTTGTCCCTTTGGTCGGAGTCGCGATTTGGGCCGGACAAAAGTTCCCGCTCGATTTGGCAGGCTGGTTTTCGCTCGGCGAGGGAACGACCGTCAAACTCTGGTGCACGCTGCTGCTGCTTTATTGTCTGGTCGCGGCTGTCGTTCCCGTCTGGCTCTTGCTCCAGCCGCGCGGTTATCTCGGCGGCTTCTTTTTGTACGCGGCTCTGCTGGGCGGAGCGCTGGGGCTGAGCTTGGGAAATCACACCGTCCAGTACCCGGCCTTCATTGCCTGGACCAATTCCAAGGGCGAACAGCTGTTCCCCTTTTTGTTTATCACCATTGCCTGCGGTGCCTGCTCTGGGTTTCACTCGCTGATCAGTTCCGGAACGACTTCCAAGCAACTGGCCAGAGAGTCGGATGCGCGGCCGATCGGCTATGGCACGATGCTGCTGGAGGCGATGGTCGCCATCGTCTCGCTCTGTTGTGTCATGATGTTTGCCCAAGGCGCTCCGGAAGTCAGCGGCAAACCACCCAATCTGATTTATGCGATGGGCCTGGGAAACTTTCTCAAGACGATCGGCGTCCCGGTCGAGCTGGCAGTCTCGTTTGCTTTGCTGGCATTTACGACCTTTGTCTACGATACGCTCGATGTGTGCACCCGCTTGGGCCGATTTATCATCGAGGAACTGACAGGGCTCAAGGGATCCGCTGGCCGTTGGCTCGGGACCGCATTGACCGCAGGCGTCCCGCTCTTTTTTCTCTGGACTGCCGGAACGGATGCCGCTGGCAAGCCGGTGGAAATCTGGAAAGTATTCTGGTCGTTGTTCGGGGCCAGCAATCAGCTGCTTGCCGCGCTCGCTCTGCTGGGTGTTACCGTTTGGCTCTGGCGAACCCGTCGGGCTGCCTGGGTCTGGCTGGTTACCGGATTGCCGACACTTTGGATGTACACCATGAGCATTTGGGCCTTGGTGGCAATGATCCTTCCCAAATTTCGGGTGGAGGAACAGTGGGTGCTGCCGCGTGAAATGGTTCCCTGGGTCGGTGTCGCCCTGATTCTCCTCGCCGCAATGATGTTGGTGGAGGCACTGCGGGCGATGTTCGGCAAGGGTCCGGCCGCTCCTCCCGAAAAGCCGACTGCGGCCCTCGCCGCCTAGGCAACCAAGCAGCATCTTCCCAGCCGCAATCGGAGGCTCCGTCAATGTTTGTTCCTGCCAATGCTTACCGACGCTGCGGCATCTTGCTCAGTGGGCTGCTCGCATTCTGGCCAGCTCACGTCTGGCTTGCGGCTCAGGAGCGGGCTCAGGAGCGGGGTTCGGTGAGTGGACCGGCAGTCGTCGTCCTGGGGATCGCCCAGGATGGAGGCTATCCCCAGCTTGGTTGTCGTCGAGCTTGCTGCGAACGGGCATGGAGCGATCCGACCGCGCCGCGGGATGTCGTCAGTCTCGGGGTTGTGGATACAAGCACCGGCGAACGCTGGTTATTTGAATGCACTCCCGATATACGCCGGCAACTGCACGCCCTCGATCAGGCTCAACCAGCGAACGAGGCGCCGGGTCTGCGAGGCGTGTTTCTCACGCATGCGCACATCGGCCACTACTCTGGCTTGCTGCAGTTCGGCCGCGAGGTTCTTGGCGCCCAGCAAGTTCCAGTGCACGTGATGCCCCGGTTCGCCGAATTTCTCCGCAGCGAGGCTCCCTGGAGTCAGCTTGTCCAACTCAAAAATGTCGAGCTTGCGCCGCTGGTCGCCGATCGGACCCTGAAGCTGAATGAGCACCTGACCGTAACGCCCGTCCTGGTGCCCCACCGGGACGAGTTTTCGGAAACGGTCGCCTTTCGAATTGAAGGACCGCACCGCAAGGTTCTGTTCCTCCCCGATATCGACAAGTGGGAGCGTTGGGAGCGGACGATTGAAAAGGAGTTGGCCGTGGTGGATATCGCCTATCTCGACGCCACCTTTTTTGACGGGTCTGAGTTGCCGGGCCGGGACATGCGGGAGATCCCCCACCCCTTTGTCGTCGAGTCGTTGCAGCGATTTGCGCGGCTTAGTCCCGAAGAGAGGGCAAAGATTCGCTTGATCCACTTCAATCACACCAATCCGCTGCTGGACCCCAAGTCCGCTGCAACCCGTCAGGTCCAGTCAGCCGGGCTGAGAATCGCCGAACAGGGGGAACGAGTCGAACTGTAAACTCGATGTCCACGGGATTAAGATGCAGAGCGGAATATTTCGAATCGTTTGCGGAGCATGTGCTTTGTCTATCCAGATCGCGTTCTTCAGGTGGCTGGCGATCGGCCTGCTGCTGGCAAGTAACTCCGCCGCCCAAGCCCAGGCACCCGTCTCGCCACCGGTGATGTTGGTGCCGCTCGAGTCGCCCGCTTTGCCTAATGCCTTGCAGCTCAATTCGCGACTGATAAGCGGTGGCCAGCCAGACGGGGAGGCCGCCTTTGCCGAACTCCGCCGGCTGGGCGTGCGGACGGTCATTAGTGTTGATGGGGCAAGGCCCGATGTGGCCGCCGCGGAGAAGCATGGTCTCCGCTACGTGCATCTGCCGCATGGCTACGATGGGATCTCGGCCGAGCGGGCCGCCGAGCTGGCCAAGGCCGTCCGTGATCTACCCGGCCCCATCTACCTGCACTGCCATCACGGCAAACACCGCAGCCCGGCTGCCGCGGCGACTGCCTGTCGAGCCCTCGGCTGGCTCGACGAGCCCCAAGCTGAGCGGGTTTTGCAACAAGCAGGCACCAGCCCGCATTACCTTGGCCTGTTTGCCTCTGTCCGCGAAACCTCTCCGCTCGACCCGAATGACTTGGACAAGCTTCAAGTCGAATTTCGTTCTACAGTTCCCTTGCCTGAGGTCGCCGAGGCGATGGTCGCAATCGAACTTCACTTTGATCGCCTCGAACAGCTTGCAGCGAATCGCTGGTTGCCACTCCCCAAGCATCCCGATCTCAAGCCTGCACATGAAGCACTTCTTTTGCGCGAGCAGTATGCCGAACTGCTCCGAACCGGTACGGTCCAAGCGGAACCACTCGCGTATCAGGAACACATGCGCGAAGGGGAGCGACTGGCCCGGGAGTTGGAAACGCTGCTCGCCACACCTCCCAGCGAGAGAGCTGATCAATCGCTGGCGGAGAAGCTCAAGGCACTCAAGGCCAATTGCAATGGTTGTCATCGCCAGTATCGGGACCAGCCTGCGTCCACCCGCGAGGCAAATGAACAGCGTGGTCCGAGCGGGGTCGCTCCGGCGGTCGAATCGCGCGAAAAAGATCGCTCAAAACCGCCCTCTTTTGGCTCCTGACGCCGCGATTTTTTCCCCGGCCTGCACGGGCCGGATTCACGAGCTATTCTTGTTGGTTCACGGTGGTTACGGGGCCGTGCGACAACTGGTCTGGTTGCCCCTCATCCCGAGCCAATGAAAGTGGAGGGGCCATCGCCGGGCTGGTAGTCGCTCGCAATTCGCGCCTCCCCGCTCACTGCTGGCAGAACCACATCCTTCTGGACGAAAGAAAATCTCAGAGGTCATCATGATGTTCACCCGTTTGACTGCAGCCGTCTTCAGCCTGCTGCTGATTGCCGCTCCTGTCTGGTCCCAGGACTCCGACGAACCCCAAGATAAGCAACCGGGTGTCAACTCGGACCTGGTTTCGGCCTTGCGCTTTCGCAATATTGGCCCAGCCTTCATGTCCGGCCGCATCGGAGACCTGGCGATCGATCCGTACGACCGCAGCACCTGGTATGTCGTGGCCGCCTCCGGCGGCGTTTGGAAAACGACCAACGCCGGGGTCACCTTCCAGCCGATTTTTGAAAACTACGGCTCCTATTCGATCGGCTGCGTCGCGCTCGATCCAAACGACCGCTTTACTGTCTGGATTGGCACCGGCGAGAACAACTCGCAGCGGAGCGTGGGCTACGGCGATGGCGTCTATAAGTCGACCGACGGCGGACAGAGCTTCACCAAGGTCGGACTGGAGAACAGCGAGCACATCGGCAAAATTGTGGTCCACCCCGTCGACAGCAAGACGGTCTTTGTTGCGGCTCAAGGCCCGCTCTGGAAGGAAGGTGGCGATCGCGGCCTGTACAAGACAACTGACGGCGGCAAGACTTGGGCCCAAGTGCTCAAGATCAGCGAAAATACCGGAATCAACGAAGTTCACCTCGACCCGCTCAACCCCGAGATCATGTATGCGACCAGCTATCAGCGTCGTCGGCACCAGTGGGTGCTGATTGACGGTGGACCTGAATCGACGATCTACAAGTCGACAGATGGTGGAGCAACCTGGCGGAAGATCAACCGCGGTTTGCCCGGCGGCGACCTCGGACGGATCGGTTTGGCGGTGTCACCTGTGAACCCCGAAGTTGTCTACGCAATCGTAGAGGCGACTGCCGGACAGAGCGGCTTTTATCGCAGTACCAACCGCGGCGAATCCTGGCAGCGAATGAGCGACCACGTTTCGGACAGCCCGCAATATTACCAGGAGATCGTCGCCTGCCCTCACAAGCTCGACCGGGTCTATTCACTGAACACCAACTTGATGGTGACGGAGGATGGCGGCGCGACGTTTGTCCCGCTGGGTGAGACCGACAAGCATGTTGACAATCACGCGATTGTGGTCGATCCCAACGACGAAAATCATCTGTTGATTGGCTGTGATGGCGGGCTCTATGAAACTTGGGACCGCGGCCGGACCTACGACTACAAGGCCAATCTGCCGCTGACCCAGTTCTATCGTGTGGCCGTCTCGCGGGAAAAACCCTTCTACTACGTCTATGGCGGAACCCAGGACAATGCC
>JAJTFE010000249.1 GCA_021298375.1 Blastopirellula sp.
GCGCACACTTCGGCGGGGGATTGGGCAGCGCGTAGCTTTTGTAACAATTCCGCCTGATTAACCAATCGGCTGATCCGCGCCAGCAGCCGCAGGTGAAAGGCGTCATCGCTGGAGGCAAGCAGGAAAAAAATATCAGTCAGGGCGCCTTTCGGGCCGCCGCAGGGGATCCCCGATGGGGTTATCGCGATCGCAACGAATGGTTCGTCGAAATACGTCGGTTGCGGGCGACGGGGGTGCAGCAGGGCCACTCCATTTTCCATCGCGGTCGGATGCAACTCTTCCCGGGAACGGACCGCAGCTGCCATTTCGACGGGCTGCCAGAGCCGGCCGGTGTCAGCGATTCGCTGGCAGAAATCCGAGATCAGGGAGTTCTTGTTGCGAGCCGGGCAATCAAGCCAAACGAGGGACTCATCCAGCAATTGGTTCAAGCTGACGGAATCCGTAATCGCCTGTTTGGCTGCGGAGTCCAGAACCTGCTCGACCTTTTGCAATTCAACATCGCCCGATAGGCCGATGCGATCTTCGAACCAGTGAAAAATTTCGGCCCGGTCAAACCGCCATTGGCCCCCGAGTTTCCGCCCGGGGAGTTTGCCACGCTCAGCCATTTTCTGCACCTGGTCCGGAGGCAAGTGCAGAAAGCGGGCGAGCGAATGAACGTCAAACGATTCATCCACGGAATCGTCCTTGGGAAACGGGGTGTAATCAGAAGGAGCGGCGAGGCCGAATGAACGCGGCCCCGCGAGCGAGGGAAGGCCTGGCATCCACTCGGGATTGGGACAGATTTCCCGCTTGGGGGCAAGAGCAGTTGGGCAGGGTGGGCGGCCGAGGGCGACCTCGTCAAGAGAGTGGGCTGGATTGGGTAAGGAGCCGTGCTGGACTGGCGAATCGAGGTAGTTTCACCGCTCTTGTTTCAGCTCCTCGATGCCGGGTTTCGTCTTGACAGTTTCCCCGTGATCGCCAGAATTCTTGACGAATCGCAGGAAGCGGTTTTGAGTTTGATTGCTGATAGGCACGTTTTCTGAAAGGCAAGGAGGCCTGATGAACAGCCAGCCGACGGGAGCGTTTTCGCCCCAATCTTTTCCGGGTGCCAATGGCTCCGCTGCCAATGGACTTTCGCTGAAGGAAGTTCTTCCCGAGGCCAAGCCGATTGGCAGTGGCGATTTAAAAATCAGCTCCTGTTGCGGCGTCTGGCAGGAGATTCAACCCAACGATCTGTACGTTGCCATCGTCGGGGCAGATGCCGATGGACACGATTTCGCCCAAATGGCTCTGGACCGAGGCGCAGTAGGGGTGATCACCGAGCGCCTCCTGGCGATCGATCGACCCCAGTTTCTGGTCCGCGACTCGCGGCAAGCCTATGGCAAGCTTTGCCAGGCACTCGCCGGTCACCCGGCGCGACGGGTGACCACGATTGGCGTCTCTGGCTCGGATGGCAAGACAGTCACCTCCTGTCTGATCGATTCCATCCTTAACGCCGCCGGTCGAAATTCACGAGCGGCAACCTCCCTCGGCGATTTTCGCACGCTGGATGAACAGTCTATTCGGAGCGAATCGCTCAACTCGCCCCGTTTGGCCAATTGGCTCGCCGATGCTGTGCTCAATGGTTGCAGTCACGCCGTCATGGAAGTGCACAGCCGCAACCTTGCCCAGCATTGTCTGACGGGGATGCAACTGGATGTTGCCGTATTGACCAATCTTCGCAACGACCATCTTGACCTCCATGGCACGGCTGACAATTACCGCCGAGTGCAACAGCGAATCCTGCGGTTCGTCAAGCCAGAGGGGGTGGCGATCCTCAATGCCGACGATCCGAACACTTCCAAGCTGCTTGACCAACTGGACTTGCCTGCATTGACCGTGGGAATCCATCAGCCGGCTGAAGTGACAGCCAAACTTTTAGAGCGGAACAACTCCGAGCAATTGTTCATGCTCAAGGCGGGGAATGAGTGTTCCGTCGTCCGCACCCAGATGATCGGCAAGCATCATGTCTATAACTGCCTCGCGGCGACCGCAGTCGGCTTGGCATTGGGAATCGAACTGCCCGAGATCGTCCGCGGTCTGGAGGCGGTCGGTCAGATTCCGGGAAGGTTAGAGCGGGTCCACTGCGGACAGCCGTTCGATGTCTGGATCGACTCCGCCTCAAGACCGAACCAATTAGCTTCCGCCGTGCACGCGGTCAGGCAATTGACCAACCGCCGCGTCTGGGTGGTGGCCTCAACCGACGGAACGCAATCTGCTTCGATGCGGCGACGCCTCGGGGAAGTGCTCGAACGCTCGGCCGACCAGTCCGTGATCACGCAGAGCAGCGGTTCCGGTGCGACCAGCTTCGAGGCGGCGCATCAAGTTCTGGATGGCTTCAGCGAACCAAAGTCGGCGCGCCCGATCCCAAATCGCTTTCGCGCTATTGAATGGGTTCTCGAGAACGCAGCCGAAGAAGACGCAGTTCTGATCGCCGGCTTGGGCGATCGGCCAATCGCGACGGTGGGGGCAGGCGCCTGGCCAGTAACCGACCGCGATGTCTGTCAGGCTTGGCTGTACGATCGACACAGCTTTTGCTCGGACCCGGAATCCGAGTCGCGGAAGCGGACATTCCGCATCGATGACTACCGCCGTGATGAAGAAAACTGAGTCGAACTGAGTCGGGGCAGTGCGTTCATCGACCGATTTTCCCGCCCCAACGCGGATTTGACGCCGGGGCTCAGCGCGATTGCTTCCTGAACTTGAGCAGATAATTCTCGTTGAATTCGGGGATTTTCACTTCCTCGAGGAATTCAAAGCCACCCGCTTCGATTTCTTCCCGAAAGCGAGTTTTGTCGCCCCGCACGTGGTCGATCACCCATTGCCGTGACTTGCCGGGAATCCGTTCGAAATCGATGACCACCAAGGTCCCCCCGTCGACCAGTGCCGAGTGAATCGACTGGAGTGTCTCCGGCACGAATTCGAAATGGTGGTAGGTGTCGCAGATAAAGGCGAGGTCGACAGAGTCTGGCGGCAGGGTGACCGACTTCTGTGAGGAAAGGACAGGACTGGCGAAGCGGATATCTGACTTGTCCAGCTGTGTCCGGATGTGCTCAATGAAATTGGGGGAAATGTCAACGGCGTAGACCCAGCCGCTGGGGCCGGTGGCCTCGGCAAAGAGTTTGGTAAACAGCCCGGTGCCCGCTCCAATGTCCGCGATGCGTTGGCCAGGTTTGACGCCAGTCGCTTTGAGAATCGACTGCCGAGCCGCAAAGATCTCGCGGCTTTCCAGTTCGAAGCGATCGATCCAGCGCTGGACATCCAGATTGGGGTCGAGAAAGTCCTTGTTGATATCCGCAGGCAGAGGAATGCTGTTCGGGCTTTTGCTGTTGGGTCTTTGGGCATCTCGCCAAGCGAGTACGTAGCCCTTGATTGCCTCAATCGCTTCGGGATTCCTCAGGCCGATGGCCGCAGCTTCGGCTTGGGCTTGTTCCAGCGGGATTTCCTGTCGCGTCGCGCGGTAGGCCATCCAGACAGCACCGACGCGGACGGCCGATCCACAATGGAGCAGAACGGGTTTGCCCTCAGCGTCCTCCAAGGCAATGCAGACCACGTTCAGTTTGGCCGGAGTTAAACCCTCCGGAAAGTCGATCGGGAGTTGGCTGAATTCCATCTCCAGTTGCTTGACGGCCTGGGCCTCGTCCCAGTTGAGCTCTTGCGGATTTCGCAGTGTGATCACGCGCTCCACGCCTGCCGCTTTGGCGGCCGCGAGGTCGGCCTCTGACGGTTGGCTGGCAAAAAGCCACTTCTCAAATTTGCGAACGACTTTGGTCGACCCCAACTCGCCCGGCGTGACTTGAGCTTGCGCGTACAGGTTGCTCTGCAAGAAAAGGGAGCAGGCAAGAAACAGGCTGGGAATAATGCGAGGTTGCGACATGACTCATTTTCTCCTGGGATTGCGCTGGTCCCATGTTATCAAATTCGGAGAGGATTGTTTAAGCTAGGACACGAACTCGGTCAGGGCTCGGCGAGCGAACCGGTCGATTCACGAAACAATCGAGAGGCAGAGATTTTCATGAACCAGACGCCCCGCCGCAGCAATCTACTGATGAATGCCGGCAACTCAGCCCTGTTGGTCATTGATGTTCAGGAGAAATTGCTCCCCCTGATTCCGAACCACCGCCGCATCGTCTGGAACATTGGACGGCTGCTCGACGCGGCCAAGCTGCTGGGGGTCCGGTCGCTCGCGACCGAGCAGTATCCGAAAGGGTTGGGAGCCACGGTTGCCGAGTTGCGCGAGCGGTTGCCGGAACCGCCGGAGAAGTCGATGTTCAGCTGCCGCGAATGCTCGGCATTGTTCGCTCCACTTCGCGACGAGGGGATCGATAACGTGCTCTTGGTTGGAATCGAAGCTCACGTCTGCGTGCAGCAAACGGCGCTCGACTTGCTGGCCCAGGGATTTAACGTCTTTCTCGCGGTTGACGCGATTGGCTCGAGGTCGAGCCGTTATCACCAAGCCGCGGTGTTTCCGGCAGTTGCCCTTGGCCCGGATACTCAGCATGACCCGGTTGGCGGCCATCATCCTAAGAGCGTGGCATCTTTGCCAACGTCTCGAGGGACCCTGCGACTGCAGTCAGTTGCTCCCGCAACTGGGCCAATTGCTCGCGAATCTTTTCTGCTTCTTCGGGCTTGGCCGCGACGTACTTTTCGTTGCTGAGCATTTTCTCCTTGCCAGCCAGCGAACCCTCGATGCGGACCTTTTCTTTTTCCAGCCGCTTCAGCTCAGCCTCGACGTTAATCAAGCCGGTGAGGTCGACATGCACTTCAGCAGCGCCGACGGCAACTTGGGCGCCGAGTTGTGGCGTGCTCACTGCGGGACCGAGATCACCGAGGGTGGCGTTGGCGAGTTGTCCGAAGTAGATCGCCAGGGGGCGAAGCCGCTCGGCCGTCTGCTGGTCACAGCGAATCACGCAGGCGATCTCTTTCTTGGGAGCGATATTCTGTCGGGCCCGGATTTCGCGGAGGGCCCCCAGCGCGTCCTGGAACAGGGCGAATTGGGCCTCAATCTCAGGGTTTTGCCAGGCTGCCGAGAGCTGAGGCCAGGGGGCGTTCAGCAGGTATTCGCTGGCCGGTTCCGGTTGCTCCAGGCCGCGATGGGAGGCAAAGCCGCGAAGGTGTTGCCAGATGTCCTCGGTGATGAACGGCATGATCGGATGCAGCAGTCGGAGAATGTTGTCGAGCACAAAAGCGAGCATTCGCTGGGCCTGCGGCCGAGCAGACTCGTCGGCGAAACGTTCCTTGAGGATCTCGACATAAAAGCTGCAGAAGTCGGACCAAGTGAAGTCGTACAGCGTCCGGGCGACTTCGGCGAAGGCAAAGCGATCCAGACCGTTGGTGACGGCGGCGATCGTGGTTGCCAAGCGGCTGAGGATCCAGCGATCCTCGACATGCAGGTTGGCTGTATCGACAGGGCCGGGGGTGAAGCCGTCCAACCGCATCATTGCAAAACGCGAAGCATTCCAAAGCTTGTTCATGAAGTTCCGGGCAACTTCAAACCGCTCGCTCAGCACCGGGCCCTTGGGCAATGCCCGATCCTCGGCAGTCCGGGCCCACTGGGTCGAGAACTTCTGCTTGCAGCTGGGGCATTCGATCGCCGGCAACTCGCGATTCTTTTTGGTCTGCTCAATGGCGGCCTGGCAATGCGGGCACTCGAACTGGACTGGCAGGCGAACGTCCTGCGTTTCGGTCGTCAAATGGACCATCGCAAACCGGAGCGGATCGGCCCCGACCTTGTCGATGACGTCGATCGGGTCAATCCCGTTGCCTTTGGACTTGGACATGGTCTCGCCGAAGCCATCGAGAATCTTGGGATGGACGAAGACTTGGTCAAACGGAATCTGCCCGATGTTGTTCAGCCCCATCAAGACCATCCGAGCGACCCAGAGCGTGATGATGTCGCGACTGGTGACGAGCGTGCTGGTGGGGTAGAAGTATTGCAGCTCGGGGGTTGATTCCGGCCAGCCGAGAGTGCTGTGTGGCCAGAGGGCACTGCTGAACCAAGTGTCGAGCACATCCGATTCGCGGACGAAGCCAAGTTCCTCGATTTGGGGCTCGAGTGGATCGTTCTCGTCGCGGACGCAGACGTGAACCGTGGCGAAAGGGAGACCGAGTCGCTCGCGTTTGGCGACATCAGTCTCTTCGCTGTGTTCAATGTGAATCGCAAAGCGACGGCTATCAAAAGCGGTCAGGGCACGGACCTCGGTGGCCAAGTCCTCGGCTTCGGCGGACGTGGCCGCGGGCTGGGACCAGACGGGGATTTGGTGACCCCACCAGAGTTGGCGGGAAACAGGCCAGTCGCGTTTTTCGCCAAGCCAATCGAGGTAACCCTTGGCGTAGCGCTCGGGCGTACTTTTCACCCCGCTCCAGCAACTCCTGTGCTTCCAGATCGGCAACGATTTTCTGTCGGGCCTGCTTCAGCGGCAATCCGACATACGGGCCTGCTTCGGCGTTCAGCGTCCCATCCGGATTGAGAATGTTGATCAGCGGCAATTGGCAGCGCTTGGCAACTTCGTAATCGTTGGGGTCGTGGGCAGGGGTGATCTTGACGCAGCCGGAACCGAGTTCCGGCTTGGCCCAGGTGTTGAGGACCAGAGGGATTTCGCGGTGGAGCAGGGGGAGGCGGATCTTGCGTCCGGCCTTCGCCATTGCAGCGAGCTGCAGCAGTGCCGGAAGAACTTCACTTCGGCGCGTCTGGATGGCTTCGATTTGCGCGGCCAGTCCGCCCCTTTCCGAGGCAACAGACTTGGCGAGGCGTTCGTTTAAATCAGCTTCGGCCTTGTCGAGTGCCCCGGCGGGGTCGGGATGAACGGCGACTGCCGTGTCACCGAGCATGGTTTCCGGACGCGTCGTGGCGACGACGACGTGAGCCGGTTCCCCTGCAGCGGGGTTGATGATTGGGTAGCGGAGATGCCAGAAGTGACCTTTGACCGTTTCGTTGCTCACCTCGTCGTCACTGACGGCCGTTTGCAGATAGGTATCCCAATTGACCAGTCGCTTGCCGCGATAAATCTTCGTCTGGCGGAAGAGGTCAAAGAACGTGTGCCGGACGGCGCGGGCGCAGATGTCATCGAGCGTAAACCGGGTCCGCTCCCAGTCGCAGCTGCAGCCCAGCCGCTTGAGCTGGCCGAGGATCCGGGCTTCATATTCGTTTTTCCACTGCCAGATTCGCTCGACCAGCTTTTCCCGTCCGAGGTCGTGGCGGGTCAGCTTTTCCTCTTCCTTGAGTCGGCGTTCGACGACTGCCTGGGTCGCGATTCCCGCGTGGTCGGTTCCAGGCATGTACAGGGCGTTGTAGCCCTGCATTCGCTTGAAGCGAATCAGCGTGTCCTGCAGTGAATTGTTCAGGGCATGCCCCAAGTGCAGGGCTCCCGTGACGTTCGGCGGTGGGATCACAATCGTGTAAGGTTTGCGCGACGGGTCGGGCTCGGCATGAAACAGGCCGCTATCGAGCCAGAGTTGCCAGATGCGGGGTTGAGCCGTTTCGAAGTCAAAGCGATTGGGGATTTCGGTCGCGGGAGTCGTGGACATGGATAGGCAACTGGGAATTCGGAAAGCGGAGTGCGGAACTGAATTAGGTTAGTCACTGCATGCGAAACTCTCAGGGAGTTCTCAGGCACCCAAATCATACGGAAAAGCGGACAATCCCCCAACGGCAGGCTGAATTGGAGTCAGGGGATTTCCTTCAGCTCGCGGTCGGGGGAAGGGTTTTTCCGATTCACTTTTTCTGCCGAGTGTGGTTGTTGCGCGCCGGGAAATGCTCGAAGATGACGGTGACACTTAGACCGCTTGATTGCAAACAAGGTTCAATTGGACGGCTTGGCTGTAGGAATTGGGCAGAGGCTGCGACTCGGGATTTTCGATGGAGTGATTGGGAAATGCCTGTTTGGTGCCCGGCAACGGTGGTTGAGAAGAAGGTTTGGACCGATGGGCTCTTCACATTAAAAGTCAAAAGCAGTGAGGTCCTCCCTTTCGAGCCGGGACAGTTTCTCCATTTGGCGGTTGAAGAAGACGAAAAGATCATCAACCGCCCCTATTCTGTAGCCAGCCCTCACGGCGAAACACTGGAGTTTTTTATCGTCGTCGTTCCGGAGGGGGAGCTGACCCCGCGGCTGTGGCGGCTGGAGCAAGGCGATGAGGTCAAAGTCAGCCAGAAAGGCGCGGGTGGTTTTACGCTCGCCAAAACGCCGGATGCCGAAATCCTCTGGTTGATGAGCACCGGCACCGGGCTGGCACCCTACATCGCGATGCTCAAGACACAGGCTCCTTGGGAACGGTACAAGAAGATCATTGTCGTGCATGGCGTGCGCCAGGTACGGGACTTTGGTTATGCCCACGAGCTGAGAGCGCTTGAGCAGCAGCAGCCGGGAAGGTTTGTCTATGTGCAGGCCGCGACTCGGGAAAGCCAACCGGGAGTTCTTTCCGGACGGTTGAATCAGTGCCTCGCTGATGGCTCATTGGAGCGGGCCGCCGGAAGCGAGCTTCGCCCCGAGAACTCGGCTGTGATGTTGTGCGGCAACCCGGACATGCTCAACTCAATGGAGGAGTTGCTGGGTGAACGGGGCTTGAAGCAGCACCGCTCCAAAACGCCGGGACAGATTGTGACCGAGCGGTACTGGTAGCGCTCCCACTCAGGAAGTCGAAGATAAACGACAAGGCTTCTCGCTCTTCCTCAGCCGGGTCCCCTCTCAGCCGGGTCCTCGCGCCAGCCCCCGGTTCGGCACCCTAAACCCCAGCTAACCCCCCGCGCCAGGCGTCCCGATTTTCCCTCTCAGCCGGGTCTTCGCGCCAGCCCCCGGTTCGGCACCCTAATTCCCAGTTAACCCCCCGCGCCAGGCGTCCCGCTTTTCCCTCACAGCCGGGTCCTCGCGCCAGCCCCCGGTTCGGCGGCAATAGTCCGGACCGCAATATTCGCGATCCTCAATATCTCGGCAAATGCATTCTGTCTTGGCATTCCGTCACGTATAGCACAGCCGCTTCCAGATCGTCTTCTGTATTCAAACAATCCCAGTCACCGTACCGGGTCCAAACGGGCCTTTCCGCGAATAGTCCAGAATCATTCCGCAGGTCACGGGTAGCGTAAGCTTTCAATTGGTCGCGCACCGTCGCGCCGTCATATCCGGGTGCGGTGACCACCACATGAACATGGTTGGTTCGACAGGCTCTGGCCCAAAGTTTCCAACCCCTGATTTCACAGTGCCTTTCAATCGTCGCTTCGACTATCGTCTGCCAGTGCGAGGAAAGCAGAATGACCGGGTGCTTCAATTGACTTTTGTGCCATTCGACCAGTTTGGGTTGCGGGGGGCGCTCGCCTTTCCTGAATTTCCGCCAGCCACGGCGATCGCCTTGCAGGAAGGTCCCGTAAACGGTCCAAGTTAGAAAAATAGCGAGCGGTGTATCGTTCATGCCGATAACTGAAATTCAAAATAACATATAGTGTACAATTGTATTTTATCCAACAGGTTTCTCATCGCCAAGCGTGGGGGAGGGAGCTGGGAATTAGGGTGCCGAACCGGGGGCTGGCGCGAGGACCCGGCTGAGGGGGAAGGGAGGATGCGTGGCGTGGGATTAGTCGTGAATTAGGGT
>JAJTFE010000250.1:0-5550 GCA_021298375.1 Blastopirellula sp.
CAACCCTCGGAGGCGGGTCTGGTGAGCGGCAATCAACTGGACAATTTCCGACGGTTCAATGGGCGGCATCTTCAAGGCTCCTCAAATCTAATGTCGCACATCGAACCGGAATCAACAGCACGGTCAATAAAGTCAGTCTGAAATCAGTGATTGATCGAGCTGGATTGCCGACCGTTATCGCTGGTGGCGACGTTTGAGTCCCAGGCGGAGGAAGGTTTCCGACCGCCGGGAAAGGATGCGAATCCAGCCTACTTCTGCTCAAGCGTGCACTTGCCGGCGAGTTCCTGTTCGAGTCGACCCGACTTCAGGTACTCCTTCGCAGCCTTGGAGTCCTTGAGGTAGGCGTCCCAGTAACTCGTGGTGCAGCGCTTGACGACTTCCGTCACGCCATCGCCTCGAGCACGGAGTCCACCACCAAACGATAAGTGGTTTGCCCCCTCGATCACCACGAGGTACTTATCCCCAGCAGGGCTGTACTTGTAAGGTTCCTTTTTCCAATCGACCCCCTGCCCTCCCACACCCCGATCTCGCGTCCCCGTGATCGTCATCATCGGCAAACGCAGCCCATCCCAACTCCTGTCGGTCAATCCTTGCTGACCAGTCCCTTGAGCTGAAATCGGGAGAATGCATTTGACTCGCTTGTCGAGAAAACTCTTGCCTTTCTCCTGACCGAGATCAGCCGTGACGCCGCCGATTAACATCGCGGTGTAGGCACCAAACGAATGACCTGCGACTCCGATGGAATTTGGGTCGATTTTGTTCTTCAGTCCCGGAACCAAATTCGGCAACTCATTCAGGCTGTCCAGAATCAAGACCAAATCAGCGACCCGAGCGCTGATCTTGTTCGGGTCATTCAGACCGCCCAGCAATCCACCACGTCCCCGCCCGCGAGGTTTTTCAGCGTCCTCGCTTTCACTCTGAGGTTCGCCTCGCGTCCGACCAAGGCCATCGCCGTGCGAGGGATGGATGACCACATACCCATGACTGGCCCAATGCTTCCCCACGGGGCCAAACGCTTCCTTATCGCCACCGAAGCCGTGCGAGAAAACGATTAACGGGTAAGGACCGCCGGTGCGGGGATAGTAGATTTTTACTGCCAGTTCCTTTGTCCCGCGCCCATCCTTGATCGAGAGGGTATCGACAACTTCGACCGCCAGCGATCCATCTTGCGACCTGCTCGATTCACCAGCAAGCGAGGATGAGAGTCCACCTCCAATCGCGATCAACAAGGTCAACAGCCTGAACATTCCAGCCCCTCAATTCTGCTTCAATTCGTTGCGGTCACCGTTTCCACTCGACCGACCTAACTTCCGGAGGTGTCCGCCGCAAGCAACTGAGAAACTGGATCAACTCCAGTTCTGGGGCTACTCCTTGAACTTACCGCCCGTCGGCCAGAGCCTGGACTCGCGGACCTGCTCTAAAAGGCTTATGTCGCCCTCGGGCCGAACGTCAACAAGAGCAGTGAATTGTTTCCTCCTTCAGAGTCGCATTTTTTTGCGTTTAGCGGAAACGCCGATTTTTCCGCTTGGTTTCCGCTGATTCTTCCCGACTCGAGGGGACTGCCGTGTCTATTTCACCGCAATGCCGTGGTTGCCAAAGACCATCGTCTTGGGAGCAGTAGCGGTGTGAGCCGGCCAGGCAGGCAGCTGCTTGCCGCTCGGTTGGCCATCGCGCATGAAGGTGATCCAGTACTCGAGCATCGCCGCGCTAATCGCTCGACCTTGCTCCGAATCCTCGACTGGCTGGGAGTCATCCTCGCGCCCGCCACTCCTCGCGGCGCCGACAGCCCCTCCGCCCGCGCCCCCTTCACCGCGGCGCATCCGCGCGGCATTGGCCACTTGTTCGTTGCGGAACGACTGGCCAATCGTTCCAAATGCATAGGCGACCGACTCACCATGCTTGGCCGCGAAACGACTCTCGCGCGACTGCGGCGGCACATAGGTTAATTGAAACATCCAGACCTTTTGTCCCGCCCGCACCATCTGGTCAGCCAATTGCCGCTGAAAACCAAATGCCCCGCCCGAGCTGACCTCGTCGCTCAATTGCCTCGCGCCGGACTCGCCATTGGCCGCGCCGATCAACACCGGAATCTTGGCCTGCCGACCTTGGGCAAACAGATCGGCTGGAACCGCTTCGACCAGCCGTCCATCGATGATCGGCTTGACCGGTAAGTCCAACTGGCGAATCAGCCCGACATTCACTGCCAAATCGTTCGCCGCCGCGCGTCGCAGTTCCGCGCTCGACGCGCGTGCCCCCAGACCAAGCTGCTCCGCCAAGCGAACGCCCGCCGCCTCGGCCTCGGCCAGCGTTTGGATGTTCTGGATTCCCCCGCTGCTGTGGATGATCGCCTTGTGAAACAGCCCCTCGGCCTGTGGAACTCCCATCAGAAACAGACAGCTTGTTCCCCCTGCCGACGAACCGGAGATTGTGACATTCCCCGGGTCTCCGCCAAAAGCCGCAACGTTGTCGCGCGTCCAGCGGAGCGCGGCGATCATATCGAGCAGGCAGTAATTGCCCAGCGGCTCGTCAGGTTTGCTCTCGGCGGTCAACGACGGATGGGCAAACAGCCCCAACGGCCCCAGCCGATAGTTAATCGTGATCACCACTGCGCCACGCTTGGCCAGCTCCGATCCATCGTACCGCGGCTGGCCACCCGATCCTTGAATGAACGCGCCGCCGTGAATCCAGAACAAAACCGGCAGCTTCGAGTCCGCCGCGGCGTTTGCTGGCGTCCAAATATTGAGGCAGAGGCAGTCCTCGCTCTGGGCGCTGCGCGGGGCAAACGTCTCGCCTTGCAGTGCGAGCGGCCCGAACTGAATCGCCTCGCGAACTCCTTGCCAAGGTTCAACCGGCCCGGCCGCTTGCCAACGTCGCTCTCCGACTGGTGCGGCCGCGTACGGGACGCCGCGAAAAATTCGCACGTCGCCCGCCAGCTCGCCGACCAATTCGCCAGCTGCAATTTTCAACGGTGAAGTCTTGGCTCTGACTTGTCCAGCACCGCCCCCACCGCCGCCGGTCGGACTAGCCGGATTCGCCCCACCGCCCGGAGCCGGCAGATCCGGCCGGGGATTTCCACTCGCGCCGCGACCGGGTCGATTCGCTCCGCGGCCTGCTGGGCCAGCTTGCCCCGACGACTGCCCGCCCCGTCCCAACTGACTCTTGAGGTCGCTCATCCCTTCGAACTCAGTTTTACTGAGCGAACCATCGCCATCGGCATCGAGGCGATCAAACAAGCGATCCGCCAGTTCGGGACGACTGGAAAAGGCCGCTGATCCACTGAGTTGTTTCTGGAACGACTCGCGCGAGACCTTTCCCGAGCCACCCGCGAGCGTTTCGAAATCAGCTCCAGCGAATCCGCCGCCACCCCTTCCACCGCCCATCGCGGCACCTGCTCCACCACCGCGGGGCGAGCCCTGACCGCGTGCCATCCCCGCACCGCGACCAGCACCCGCTCCGGCACCGCGACCCGGTTGCATCTTCTCTCCTGGTGGTTGCTCCTGCTGCTCCTGGTCTTTTTCCTGCGTCTGCATCAGTCCCTCTTCCTGGGGCATCGCTTCGCCGGCCTCTTCAGTGGCGGGCGTTTCGCTCGGTTGCCCTTCCGGCTTCTGCCCACTTTTGCCAGACGACTTCGACGCAGCCTGGGATGCGGGCGACGCGGCTGCCTTCGCATCTTTGCGGGCAAACTGTTGGGTGAAAAAATCGATCATCGTGCGCCGCGCGGTCAACTCCTCTTGCGCTTCCTCTGGCGTCTTCTCGCCTCGGAGATCGCGGGCGGCGCTGACCGTGCGGGCCCAGTAGAACCCGTGCGGGCTTTTTTCCGCGGTGTAAACTTGGATGTCCTTTTTTGCCGCCTGCATTTGCTTGATCATCGGTTCGATCAGCACATGCGGCGCCTGGTCATCGCCACGGCTGGTGAGGAAAAGCGTCGGGATGACAATCATGCTTGCATTCGCCTCGATGGAATGCTGCGTGAGGAATTCCTTGATTTGCGGGTCGGACATCCGCCGCCCTTTCTGCATCCCGTTGAGCAATCTGCGGCCATTGAGCATCAGGTCTTCTCGCGCCCGCGCGGGTACTTGAGAGAGCGGCGGTAGGTTTGGATCGCCGAGCATGTAGACCAGCGGGTCGGTCATCCAAGGCGAACCTGCGGCGACGCAAAGAAATTCCTGGCCCATCTTCTCGGCGGCAACGAGCGCCAGATGGCCGCCGTGACTTCCACCGACAACTCCGACTCGATTCGAATCAATCTGGGGCAGTTGTTTGGCAAAGCGTATCCCGGCCACGACGTCGTCTTGTTCCATCCCGAACAGCGCTCCGTTCCCCGCGCGGTAACTGATGGCGAGAATCGCCCAGGGTTGTTCATTGAACGCGTTGATGGTCGGCGACAGGCCGCCGGGCGCCGCCATGGTGCGAATGTAGCCGAGGTCGCGATTCCCTTGCCCGCCATGAATCGTCACCAGCATCGGAAACGGTCCGTCCCCCTTGGGCATCGAAAGGACACACGGGATCATCCGACCGTCGCTGGAGGGATACTGCAATTCCGTGACGAGTCGATTGCCGATGGCTTCCGTCTTGCCTGAAGGCGTCATCGCTCCGGGGCGATTTTGCATTTGCTTCATCTTTTCGCGGACGCCCCGCCGCTCGTCGTCGCTGATCTCGCCGTCCCCATTGGTATCAAAGCGTTGCAGCAGCGATTTTTCTGTTCCACTCCCTCGGTCCGGACGCTCCTGGGCCCAACCGGCCGAGACGAGCAGCAGGAAAGCAGTCAGACAGAACGGGATGGCATTGAGCATATTCATCGGTCGTCGACCGCGACGGGAATTTCGGTCGAGCACTTCCGCGTTGGGCTGGAGGTAGGTCTGCAGTTCATAGGTCGAATCCTCCCGAGCGGCCAACTCTTCAAGCTTAAAGCTGACGACGGCTACCGCGCGTCCGTTGTTCACCCGCTCCAGAGTCGCCCGGCGTACGATCGACGTGCCGCGTTCGATTTCCAGTTCGACCCGCCCGAATTTCGCGTCCTGCTTATTCGACTGAGGTCGAGCCTCAATCACTTCGATTCCCTGCTTTCGCTGGCTTGATTTCAGTTCAAAATCGCGGAGCAGGTTTTCGAGCAGCGTTTGCAAATCGAGCGTCCGCAACTCGCAGACCTCTTCCAGCACCTCGGGAATGTCGTCGCCCCTAAAGATCGCGCCGGCCTGACCATTAGTCGTGAACCAAAGAGAGCCCGCGGCATCGCGCCCCCAGACCAACTTGCCCTCGCTGGAGTTGAAAATCTGAACGAATCGTTCGCCCCGCACCCAGAGCGTTGACGGAGGACTGGCCGAACGCTGGCGGAACGGATTGCGGTGGGGTGTCGCGTTCGGCTCGACCACCAGGGTGTAGCGGCGGTCGATCAGACGCTGACAAGCCGTTAGCGCCTGTTGCACCAGTTCGGCAGGACTCGCGATCGCTTTGGGCAGGAGGGCCAGCGAGGCGAGTACGATCGTGATGACGGCTGCGGCCCAGATCGAAGTCCGCATGACCCAGCGACGAGAGGCGGGCGGCGTCAGG
>JAJTFE010000250.1:5617-10066 GCA_021298375.1 Blastopirellula sp.
TGGGTCAAGCAGGCGACCGTCTCCGGAGAGTCTTCCAGCTCACGTTGCAACTGGGCGAAGTCCTCTTCCGGCAGTTCGCCGTCGAGCCAGCGGTCGAGGTCCTGTTTGAGCCGATCGGAGATCATTCCCCGCCCTCCAGGGCCAGCCGCCGCTCAATGCACTCGGCCAGCGACTCGCGGATGCGAAAAAGGGTCACCCGGACCGAGGCGGGCGTCGAGCGAACCGCTTCAGCAATTTGTTCGATGCGTTGGCCTTCGTGGTACTTCGAGCGAATCAGGTTGCGGGATCGCTCGGGCAGCTTCTCGAGGCAGTGCTCCAGCGCGGCAGCCCGGGGTGAGTGTTCATCGCGGCGCTCGACCAGCGCCCCGGCCAGCGCGTCGAGCAATTGTTCGCTCAGTGCTTGTGGTCGTTTGGAACGATCGCGGTAGTAGTCGACGACTCGGGACTTGGCCAACCAGAGGACCCACGCAATAAAGGGCCGGTTCTCGTCGTATTCTTCGAACCGGCGGGCGACGGTTAAAGCCGTTTGCTGGACCACATCCTCGCGATCGGAGACCCGACTGACGGCGGCGGCGACGAAAGCCCTGACGGCAGTCTCCGATCCGAGCCACAGCCGGGTCATTCTCTCGCGGATTTCGATTTCTTTTTCGGTTCCCATGGTGGGAGTGCCGAGGCGGGATGATTTTTGTTAACAGCAAACTGGCAAGAGTCCACTTTTTAACACGGCACCAAAGGGGACGGGGGTCAATTCGTGAATTGACCCCCGTCCCCTTTCTTTATCCGCGGAGCGGCTACCCCTCGGGGTTATCGAGCAAAGCCTTCAGCCGCGGCGCGAGCGGAGCGGGGAGTCGCGCCAGCCAATCGGGGTCGAGCATTCCCACCTGAATCAAGTCCCTCAAATGAGTGCGGTCTTTGTCTCGGTAACTGTTCAGTTTCATCTCCACCAGCGCCGCCAGTTCGACAATCCGCTTTTGATTGAGCTCGACCGCCTGCTCCACGTGGGGGGCTGCGGTGGCGTACTCGTTCTTCACCTTGCGGCCGGCCAGCAGAATGTGCAGGCCTTGGCTGGGTTTACCGGCCGGTCCATCCAGAAAGATGATCGGATCCATCACCTGGTCGCGCACAAAACCGGCCTGCTCCAAGGCGACCGTCGCACGCGGCAAATCGGACTCCTCCAAGAGCAAGTCCACGTCTCGCGTATTTCGCACCGCGCCATCATCGACCGTGGCTACCCACGCGGCGACCGCGTTTCCGCCAATCACTGCATAGGGAATCTGCGCGGAGCGCAGTGCCTCACAGGCTCGATTCAATCGCTCTTGAACGAGTTCCACTGCCCGAAACATCCTCTGGAAGACATCGAGCGCCGGCTCTTGGACCTCGCCCGCTGGTTGATTGGTGTCCATCCCGAAATTGTACCCCAAACGAAATCGAAAACGGGGTCAGGTCCAGTTTTCTAGTCATCCTTCTTGGGTGCGGCGGCCTTCTCGGCCTGCTCCTTCTTCAACGCCGCCAGCTTTTCCTCCTGCAGCTTGGCCATGTCCTCCATCCCCACCTTGCGGTAGGCATCCACCAAACTCGTCCGCGTGTCGATTCGCTCGGGCACCAATTCGAGGACTTTCTCCAGCGGCGCAATCGCCTCCAGCGGTTTGCCACCCAGCAACAGAATTTGCCCCTTCGAATCGACAAACTCGACGTCCAGTCCGCCAATTCGCAGGCAGTCATCAATCAGCTGCAGCGAGCGCTCCAGTTGCGTGTTGTCGACCATCATCTGCACGACCGCCAGGTTGTTCATGATCACCGGCGACCCGGGAGCCAGCTGATGGGCGATTTCCAAATGCGTCAGCGCCTCAGGGAGCTGCCCGGCCCGAATTCCCCGCTCGGCGATCATGAAATGGAGCAGCGCCGTCGCCTTGCCGCTGGCGAGATAATCTTTCAACTTCCGATCGATCTCCTCCGGCAATTCCACGCCAAACCCAATCACCCGCGCCAGCTCCGAGCTGAGCGCCGGGTTCGTCGGGTCCGCCTTCAGGGCCGAATCCAGCAGTTCGAGGTTCCACTGGCTCCCCTCGGTCGCTGTTTCGACCGATTGCCGAAATTGAACCAGGAAGGCGTTAGATCCCAAGCGTAAAAAGACCTGGGGCTGCTCGGGCTTGAGTGCCAGGCCACGCTCCACATACTCCAGGCACTTTTTGGCGTCTTCGCGAATGAACATCAGCTGGGCGAGCTGCAGATAGTCGTTGGCCGTCGCCTGATTGGCTTCGACCTTTTTCAACAACTCAACTTCGGCCCGTGTGCCCGCGTCCTCCGCAGTGAGTTTATCACCCTCGTTCGCCGCGACTGCGGTCAACATCACCCGCAGGCTGGGGTCCTGCTTGACCGCCCGCTCGAGGACCTCAATCGCCTTGGCACCCTCGCCGCCGTTGGCCAGCACCTGGGCATAGGCCGCCCGCACGGCTGGGCCGGTTCCCTCCCATTTGTCCGCCTCAGCCAAGTGGACCTTCAGCGTCTGGCGCTCTTCCTCGCTCAGCGGCACATCGCGAGTCAGCAAATCAACCGCCAACCAGTTATGGCCCGGCGGATAGCCACCTCCTTCGGCCGGAGCCAACTCGCCAATCAGCTCCCGCGCCTGCCCCAGCTCTCCCTGGCGGGCCAACTTCATGGCCAGCATCATCTTCACTCCCGGCGCATCGTCCTGCAGTTGCAGCAACCGCCGATAAAGCAATTCACCGTAGACCGACGTCCGAATCTCCTCCAGGCCGAGCGGACGTTCCGCGGTGGTCGGTTCGGCTTTTTCTCCCGCTCCCTCCGGCTTCGCCGCATCGCTGCTGGCTTCGCCCGTTTCGTTCGCGGCTTCTTTTGTCTCAGTGGAGGCTGCGGCGGACGCGGACTCAGATGGAGGCGCTGCCGCAGATGGCGGCGGGGCTGACGGCGGCTGCTTGGAATCGGTCCGCTGCTTTTCCGCGGCCAGGAAGTCGCGAGTCTCCTGTTCAGCGAGTCCCGTGTAGAAATTGACCAGCCGATCCGGTCGCGGCCAATATTGCCCGACAATCCCCGCAACCAGCGGCAGGCCGAGCAGCGAGAAGGCGAGGAAGCCGAGCGGCAGGATCGCCAGCCAGGAACGGCTGCGGTACATCGAGGCCAACGCCGCCAACATCCCCCAGGTTCGACCAAAATACCGCCAGAAAATTCCCTCTGGCTCGTCTTCCGACATCATCCGATTCATAAACAGCCTCAACACTGAAACTAATGTCGACCCGCAGACCAGCTGGCGAATGAGTTCAACTTCCCAGCGACCAGTTCCGCTGAGTGCGGTGTTCCAGCACCTTTTGCCTCAATTGCAGATAAATCCGCCGCAGCCGGGCCAACTCGGGCTTGTCGTTGGCATCGACCGCATCGCAGTACAGTTGCAGCTGCATTGTTCGCGGCGGCAATTCGCCCACCATCCGCTTTAATGCCGTCAGAGCACCCGGCCGATTGGGGAGCAGGCGGGCCAATTCGGCCCATTCAGAATAAGGACGACCGACCGAGTCAAAGCTCGAAAAACAAACCCATGCCCGCCCTCCCGAGCTGTTCCGCAAAAACAACTCCAACCAGGCGGACTCCAATCCATCCGCGTCGCGCTGCACCCGGACATCCGTCACTTCCCAGCCTTGCTCTTCAAACAGCAGCTCCGGGTTGGGCTCGCCCAGAAACGGCAGGCGCAAGGCAAATTCGAGACTCCGCTTTCCCGAGAGATAAGTCCAGCGAAAATCCAATCGCTCGCCGTCAACGCGGACTTTCCCCTCATCATCCAGCGGCCTGACAAATTCAGTCCGCTGCCAGCCATCAATCGTTTCCGGCAAAACCTCGCGATCGGGAAAGTCGCGCAGCTTTTCCGCCGTGTAATCCGCGAGCGTGGCGATGCCCAGCGGCCGGAGCCCGCTCTGCCCATAAACCGCCAACGAGACGACACCCGCAAACAGGCTCAACCCCAACGCGGCAAACACGCCAACCCGCAGTCCCTTGGCCTGCCACCAATCTCCCGGTGGCTCCGGAGCCACCGCTTTCGGCGGCGGGAGGTACTCCTGAGGCAAGTCAAAAGGCGGCTCCTGCGGCCAGCAAAGCAGTGTGTTAAGTCGAGCGTAAAAGGGAGCGAGCTCAGGAACTTCGGGCGGAGCCGCATCCAGCAGAAACCGGAGCGTCAAATCGAGCAAAAGCCAGCCCAAAAAAACCATCCCCAAACATGCAAGGCAAAACAAGATGAAGCTGCTGCCACCCAGTGCATTGACGCCCCACGCATGCTGCAAATAGGCGAGTCCGACAAAGCGACTGAAGTAGAGCGCCAACCCGACCAGCGGGAGGAAGGCGAGCGAAACCAGAGCCAGTAGCAGCGGCGAGCGGCGGAGCAGCAAGGTCGCGCCGACCAAACCGACCAAGCCCCAGAACGCCAGCGGTCCGCGACCGGCCAGG
>JAJTFE010000251.1 GCA_021298375.1 Blastopirellula sp.
TCTCGGCGAGAAAGAAGGGCCCTGCAGCTTGGGAATCCTGCTCATGAATTCTGTTCATGAATCCTGTTGCGGGCTGACGCGTTTCACCAGCGAGACAGAGTTCGCGAGGCGACCCCTTCTTTCATCGGCAACGCACCTTCACTGGCAAGCTCACTGGCCTTACGCCCCGCAGAGTCGCCCACAATTCACCCAGGTTAAGGCGGCCTCGCGCCTCCAGCCCCAAGCAGACTGGCACGCTAGCTTGGGACAGCAGGCAGTTCGCGTTTGTGGCCGAACCGGAGTTAGACGACGCGTTCCTGTGCAGTCCGCTCGCGAATCGCTTCGTTGACCTGCTCCAGAACCGCTGCCGAAGGAGTCCAATGGACTGCCTCAGCCGACTCTTGAATTTGCCAGGGACGCTTGGCACCGCAGAGCACGGCTGTGATTCCCGGCTGAGATATGGTCCAGCCCAAAACAAGGGTGATCAGGGAGATGCCAGCGTCGATCGCAATCAGGTCCAGACGATCGAGAAATTGCTGATTCCACTCCCACTGACGGCCGAGAAACATCGGGTAGGTGACTCGCTTGTCGGCCGGGTCGAATCGATGCCCACGCCGCAACTTGCCCGCCAAAAGACCTTTCATCAACGGCCAGTAAGCGACTACCGAAACCCCCTGCTGCTGGCACCACGGAATGATCTCTTGCTCGATCTCGCGTTGCAGCATGTTGTATTTCAGCTGGACTACCGTGACGGGGCAAACCTTATGGAACTGCTGGAGTTGGCTCAGATTCACATTTGAGACCCCGATCAATCGGGCTTTGCCAGCGGCTTGAAAACGAGCCATGGCGGCCGCCGATTCCGCGATCGGAGTGACTTGGTCAGGACTGTGCAGGTAGAGCAAATCCACCGCGGGCAGTCCGAGCCGGCGGAGGCTCTCGGTCAGTTCCATCTCGAGTCTCTGCGGTGAAGCATCGTTAACCCGATCCAGGCGGGCATCCCAGTGCACCCCGCCCTTGGTCGCAATCACCATCCTGTCGCGATGTTCGCGAGCTACCTGCCCGAGCAAACGCTCACTGATGCCATCGACCCCGTAGCAGTAGGCGGTATCAAAAAAGTTCAAACCGCAATCCAGAGCCGCCTCGATTGTCGCACGGCTGTCCGCCTCCGATACCTGTAAGCTGGTCATTCCGGCAATCGGCCAGAGTCCCAAACCAATCGGATGGACCATCAAGTCGCTTTTACCCAAACGGCGCAGCATTTGAGAACTCTCCTCGAAACTATCGGCAACGGAACCGCACCAAACGCCATCATGCTGCTGAGCAACGGGTGAGATCGAGAAACACTCACCGGCTTGAAAACACGCTTGTCGTCGACCTTCAGATGGCCTCTCCAAGAGCCAAGCAAATTCCTCAGCTATCATCGGGTATGGAAACGTCCATTGACAACGCGGAGGCCGCAGAAAATGAGCGTAACCAAAAAAAATATTGCCTGACCAAAACTGCCGACCGGAAGCGAGAGCGACGCTGGCTGAATTCGTTCATAAAAGCAAGCGAGTTCACGCGAGATTCGAAATGAGCGGCTCGATACGGTGTTTCTGATTTGACTTGACTAACTCTCAACTCCAGAACGAAAACCATGCGGCTCAACTCTATCCGTTGCGCAGGGTTCAAGGGAACCGAATCTGCCTTCAGGCTCCCTCGGGTGAAAGTCGAAGATGTCGGGGGAGCCGGTGATTTTGCCGATGCACGACCCGACCGCTCCAGCAGCGACCGATTTTGGAGCCGACCGCTGAACTGAAAACTCGCGCTCACTTCATTCCTCAATCGCAGGGGCGACGTTGGCTCAGGGCGGAACGGAAAACGCCGGCTGGCAGAAACTGCTGGAAAGCAGAAAGAAGCCTTGGCGTTTAAAGACAGGGGCCAAGAATCAGGCAGCGGATGGGGCGTCGAGAGAACGGGGCAAGTTGGAAGTGCAAACTACCCGACCGGGGACGATCCTCGCCCGACTCTCTTGCCAGAAGACAGCAAGCGTTTGCCAAACGAGCAAGACGCCTCGGGAGGAAAGCCGCAAAAAAAAGACCCGGTGCGAAGTTGACATCGCACCGGGCCCGGTAGAAATCGGTCTGCCACTGGAAGAGAACTTGCTCTCTCAATGGCATCGCTAAAGTGGCATCGCTAAAGTGACCCCGACGGGACTCGAACCCGTGTTCCCGCCGTGAAAGGGCGGTGTCCTAGACCGCTAGACGACGGGGCCTCTGGACGAATATCTAAACCGCAGCTGCGGCTCGAATTAAACAACCTAACGCTCACCCCATTCAGGGTCAAGGCCCGGCCGCATGAGGATTACCGGGCCCAGCCCAGTCTCGGTTTCGGCTGATTCGGCAGCTGAAACAAGTTTTGCCGAGGGGAGCGAGATAACCGCTACGGCCCCACCACCCCCTGGCCACGACTCGCCACAAGCTCCGCGCGAGTGATGCTCAAGCTGACCTCCCAGCCGCTTCCGAAACAAAATCGTCCCCGGTCTTGGCGGTGGACCGCCGCGAGACCGCCGCTTGTCCCCGCAGCGGAGGGCGAAACGGTCTAGAGATCGGCAAAAAGAGACTCTTTGCCCGGCCGTTGAACCGCGGCCGTTTAATTGTCGCGGCCGTTTAGTTGTCGCGGCCGTTTAGTTGTCGCGGCCGTTTAGTTGTCGCGGCCGTTTAGTTGTCGTTGGGATTGGATCCGTTGGACTGGCTGGGAGATTCAGCCTCCGAACGCTTGATCGCTTCGTAGACTTCCAGGCGGTGTACGGGAACGTCCTTGGGGGCTTCTACCCCGAGACGAACCTTGTCTCCGCGAATCTCGACCACAACGATCGTGATGTCGTCGTTAATGACGATGCTCTCGTTTTTCTTTCGCGATAATACCAACATGGCGCATTCCTTTGTTTTTCAGGGAGTTCCTCGGGGATGAGGAAGCAACCTACTCGGCTCCTGGCGAGCTTTCTTGCGAGCTTTCTAGCGAGCGACTCGGCAGTTCGATTCGATTCTGTAGGGCGGTAAACGTGGACTTGAAATCGGGCTGCAACTGGCTGACTGAAGTTGCAGGAAAAAGGGGAGGGGAGGAAAGGAGTTTTAAGGCAAGCGACCAGTCCGCAATCTCGCGGACCCCTTCGCTGCAAACCGGAACCCTGACGTTCAAGCCAGTTGGTGGCTCCAGATTTGAAAGCGAAAACTGCGTCAAATAAACCTTTGATTTTTTCCAGCCCGGGGGCTTGACAAAGCTGTGTTGCCCCTGAGATCACTCTACCTCTCAGCAGTCAATAGTCAACCAAAGGAATTCAACGAAACCAGCGAAATCAGGGGCAATCGCCAACCTCTGGAGTCAGAACCGCTTTTTCCGCAATTTTTTCACAAAAGCTCAAGGTTTCCCCAATTTCGTTCGCGCGATCGCCAGCCGCAGCCGTTCCGCGGAGATTCTCCCGCGCTCCGCTGGCCAACTCGACACTTTCGCAGCCCTAATTGCCGCCGCGTCCGCAACCCGGGAAACCGCGGCTCCAGCAGCGGCTCCCGGCAAACGCCTGCGTTCCGCTGGACGAGGCTGCTTTCTCATTCGTTTCCGCTTTTTGAGGTCGGTGGCAAGGGTCGAGCGAGCAAGGTCTTTTCTCGGCGACTGGCGGCTCTACAATCGACCCCTCCCCACTGACAACCACACCAGTTCCTGACTGTCGACCAGAGCTACCCGTTTTTTCACCTGATGAACCTCGCCGCGACCATGCCGAATTGCTTCCTCTACGATACTCACGCCCACCTCGCCTACCCTCAACTGGCCGATCGATTGGACGAGGTCCTGCAACATGCGCATGAGCACCACGTTCGGCTGATCAATTGCGTCGCCACCGAACTCGCCACGACTCGGGCAGCGATCGAGTTGGCTACCCAGCATCTCCAAGTCAAGGCGACTGCCGGCTGGCACCCCAACGATTGCCTGGGACTAGACGAGTCCCAATGGCAGGAAGTTCGCCAACTGGCGACCGCCCCCGAGGTCGTGGCGATCGGCGAAACGGGACTCGACCTCTACTGGAAAGACTGCCCTCTGGAGGTTCAGCAGCATTGGTTCGCCCGACACTGGGAACTGGCTCGCGAACTGAACAAGCCGGTCATTATCCACATGCGTGACTGCGAGCCGGAGATGCTGGCTGCGCTGGAACAGGAATTCCGGCGGGGTGGTCCGCTCAAAGGCGTGATGCACTCCTACTCCGGCTCAGCCGCGACGGCAGCTCGCTGCCTCGAACTTGGCCTGCACCTCAGCTTTGCCGGGATGTTGACTTACAAGAACGCGGATGAGTTGCGAACGGTCGCGAGATCCGTCCCGGCAGATCGGCTGTTGGTGGAAACGGATGCCCCCTTCCTCGCTCCGGTTCCGCACCGCGGCAAACGGCCGAACCTTCCCGGCTGGGTGCAGCACACGGCTGAATGCCTCGCCGAAT
>JAJTFE010000252.1 GCA_021298375.1 Blastopirellula sp.
TGCCGTATTCAGCCGGGTCATTTCGGCTCGTCAGCCGGGTCCTCGCGCCAGGCCCCGGGTAGGCCGCTCTTCCTTGTCAGCCGGGTCCTCGCGCCAGCCCCCGGTTAGGCAGCTTGAACACGCTTGGTCCACTCCAGCCGCACCCCGCCCTTGGCAAAGCATCAGGCTCCTGCCATCCGGACGAAGTCCCGCGCCTTCTTCCTTGTCGCCCGAGTCTTCGCACCAGCATCGGCGCGGGCTGATTGTCGCAGAACAAAGCACTAAGATGAATCGGTGCTCAATCTCTTGTCACTCAGGATCTTTCCCATGAATATCCGCCGGAATTCACTCGCAAAGCGAAACCCTCTCGCAGGCTTATTCCTTTGCTTGGCACTTGTTGGTTCGGCGCTCCTCGGCCAAGAGCAATCAACCGCGTCCGGGAAGAACGACCCAAAGCCACTCAAGGTGTTTATCCTCGCCGGACAGTCAAACATGGAGGGCCATGCCCACATCCGCACGCTCCAGCATCTGGCGATGAAGCCGGAAACAGTTGCAATGTACGAAGCGATTCAAAACGCCGATGGCACTTCAAAGGTCCACGAGCAGGTTTGGATTTCGTACCTCTCAGGCAATGGCGTCAAGCAAGGTCAACTGACAACCGGGTACGGGGCAAATGAGGAAAAGCTCGGGCCGGAACTGACTTTCGGGATTTACCTACAGCAGTCGCTCAAGGAGCCGATTCTGCTGATCAAGGCGGCTTGGGGAGGGAAAAGCCTGCACACCGATTTCCGTTCACCTAGTGCCGGACCATTCCAGTTCCGTGACGATCAACTCGAGCAGTTCCGCAAGGAGGGCAAAGATATCGCGAGGATTCAAGCCGAAAAGGCCGAGGCGACCGGAGCAAATTATCGCCTGATGATCGAGCATGTACGGAAGGTCCTCGCGAATATCAAAGAGGTGTATCCCGGCTACAACGAGCAAGCAGGCTACGAGCTCGCCGGGTTTATCTGGCTGCAGGGCTGGAACGACATGGTCGACGGCGGCATCTATCCCGACCGCGGCAAGCCGGGGGGCTATGACCAGTACAGCGTCAACTTGGCTCACTTCATCCGCGACGTGCGCCGCGACTTGAAGGTGCCCAAGTTGCCTTTTGTGATCGGCGTGATGGGCGTGGGCGGACCTGTGGCCGACTACGGGCCGGAGCAGCAGCGATACGCGGCAGTCCACCAAAATTTCCGCGACGCGATGGCGGCCCCGGCCAAGCTTGCCGAGTTTCAAGGAAACGTCAGCAACGTCCTGACCGAAAAGTACTGGGATTCCCAGCTGAGCGAGCTGAATCAACGCCGCGATTCCGTCAAGCAAAAGGCGGCGAAACAGGCCAAGGAACAGAATCTCGATCGGGATGCTGCCAAACAACTCGAGGCGCAGATGCTAGCCGAAGCGATTTCGGTTCGCGAGCACGAGCTGCTGAAGAATGGCATCTCCAACGCCGAGTACCACTATCTCGGCTCCGCCCGCATCCTCGGCGGGATCGGCAAGGGCTTTGCCGAAGCCATGGCGGAACATTTGCGGCAGCAAGCCGCGGGCAAGGAAACCCAGACAGATTGAACCACTAATCAGCACTCATCGAGCAAGGCAAATCGTGAGTCCTCGAATTTCTAAAGTACCCGACGAAGCCGATCGCCTTCGACTTGCAGCATGGTCTTTCGATCTGTTTTCCTGACTAGCTTTCCCCCTCCTCCTCGATCGAATTAGTGCTGATTAACGGTTCCCCTGATCGTGAGCGCTAAGCACTCGATTGAACGAGCGAGGTGCCAGTCAATCGCGCCAGTGCATCGGCGAGATCAAGAAACCGCTGGGGCTCAGGACTCCTGTCGCGGGTTTCCTCGACAAGAAATGTCAAAAAGGGCTGGCGACTGTTTGTTCCAGTGACCGAGACCAACCACTTGTAACCCCGACTCTTCCTGCAGTACCCCGCGATCCCCTCAATCTCGTGCAGCGGCCAAGTTCGGCTTGACTCACCGCCAAATAACGTTGGCCGCTGGACCACCAAGGCCCCTTGCTGGACCGACAATTCCACGCGGTCGCGAAAGAACATCAGCGCCCGCCGTAAACAAAGTGTCCCCGGCAGCGCGAACAGCGCGGCGGGCAGGAGTGCGAACAATCGCGCAGCGAACGCGAGCCACTCAAACAATGGCTTACCCTGACGCGCAGCCGCGGCCGCCTGCTCTCTGCTCTGACGGATCTTCTCCTCGACTTCCCGCAGAAATTTCTCTCGCTTCTCGGGCGACATGTTCTTGGTCGCCTGCTGCAACATGTCTTCCTGGATCCGGCGGGCCTCTTCGGGACTCAACACCGGTTCCGCAGGAGCAGCGAGCGATTTTCCTTCGCTCGCTCCCGAAGAAGCGCGCGGTCTCTGGGGAGCGCTGAATCCCAACCAACCCGGCGCGACGGCAACGAGCAGGAAAACGATCGCGAATCCGTACAGTACGAGGGTACCGAGCAACATCATGACGAAGTCACTCGGCTCGGGGGTGCAGACAATCCGGTCGCTGCGGTAGTCAAGTTCCCAGCGACTCAAGTCAATCTGCGGCTCTGGTGTCAGCCGCCAGCCACCGGAGTGGCGCGAGAGATCGATCGAGACGCTCATGGAAGCAGGCTCAAAAAAACGTTTGGTCAACGCTGACTTTGGGATTAATTCGACGAACGATCGGCACCGGTGGATTTTCCCGGCGCCCTCAGCTTCTCCAGTTCCCGCTGCCAGCGCTCCCGGGACGCTTGGTCAGACTCCACCTCGAGCTGTTTCAGCAGGTCCTCCATTAGTTGCTGGCACTCCAGCCGTTGCTCCGGCGAACCGTCGAGTGCCAGCTGCAGAAGTCGCTCGCTGCTTTTCTCGCGAAGCGGGCGCCCCTCTTCGGCGGCGGCTCCCTCGATGAGTGCCTGGCCAAGCCGAAACTGTGTGACCTCCTGATCCCAAACCGGCGCGGCTAACTGCTGCTGTTTCTCAAGCGTCTCGCGCAAGCTTGCGATTGCCTCGGGGAATCGCTGCTCGAGCCGGAGGCAATTCCCCAGCCGGGTCCGGGCCCGCGCGGCCAAGAGCGGGTCGCCGCTGGGGCTAGTCTGGAACCGATACCAGCGGCGATGCCAACTTTCGGCTTCTTCCAGGCGCTGGTTCCGTTCAAGAATGCTCAGGCTGCGGGCTACCAGCGATTCGGCCCGGGGATGCTGAAATTTTCGCTTTCGCAGTTGCTCCAGCACCTCGCGGAGAAGCTCCAGTCCAGACTCGATCTCGCCTCTCTTTTCGTAAAGTCGCCCGAGGCTGTAGATGCATTGAATTGTGCTTGGATGTTCCTCGCCGAGGTTTTCCCGTAGCCCCTCTACCGCCTGCTCATACATGGTCTCGGCAAGTTCCAATGCTCCACTTTTCTCGTGGGCCAGAGCGAGTCGATAGAGCGAAAAGGCTGTCGTCGGGCTCTGCTCGCCGCTGACCCGCACGTCGCGATCGTAAGCCGTTTGGTACAACTCCAGAGCGCGAGCGTGCTCGCCTTGGTCGAGGAGGATGCTGGCGAGTCCTTGCCGGGCTGAGGCGAGGAAGTCGTTGTCGGGTTCAAACATCGCTTCCGATTTGCGGAGGCACTCTTCGGCCAATAGCCTCGCTTCCTTGATCCGCCCGCACCCCTGATAACCCAAAGCCAAGTCTCGCTGATAAATCAGACAGGCGGAATCATCGGGGCCGAGAGCCTCGATGATTCGCTTGAGATTGCCCTCCTGAATTTCCAAGGCCTCTGCTCTTTTTCCGGTCCCAGCCAATGCTTCCGCCAAATTCCGCCGGACGTAAAGCGAGACGATCGGTTCGCCAACTTGCTCGTACATCTTCCAGGAGACCGAGAAGCAGTCGCTGGCGATGGAATACTCACCGAATGATTGGTAATTCAAACCCAGGGTCCAGTAGAGCTGGGCCACCAGCTTGAGTTCAAGGTCCGTTCGCTCCAGTAGCTGATCCCGGCCGCGATCCAGCAGTGAGAGCATCGCTTGGCGGGCACCCGGATCGACCAGCCGACCATTGGATGTCGAGAGCGTTGCTTGGGATACGTTGAGGAAATAGTCGGCGACGAACCGCGCGCTGGACTCGGCCCTCTGCCGCGCGGCACTTTCCTGCTCACGCGCTGCGGACTCGGCTTCCCGAGCCGCCCTCGCCGCACTCGCCGCTGCCTCTGCCGCCGCTGCATTGCGCTCCGCTACCTCGCGCTGGGCCAGGGCCTCTTTTCGGGCCGACTCAGCCGTCAATCGCTCAGCCGCCTCGCGCTCCCGCGCCGCCATTGCATCCGCCCGCTCTTGATTGGCAATCTTCAGCGCTTGCTCCGTGTTCTGTTGCTCCTGCTGCACACGCTGCAGCCCCCAGCTGGTCCCGACGAGCCCGACCGCTGATAGAGCGTGCCCGGCGGATGAGCCAAAACGGGCTGCCCAGCCAGGTATCTCCTGACATCAGCAGCCAGCCCATTGGCCGTCTCGTACCGCCGCGTACGATCTTTCTCGAGCGCCTTCATCACAACCCAGTCGAGGTCATTGCGGAGCAGCTTCGCCAACTGTGGCTGGGGGGCCGGAAGTGCTTCCCGAGTTTCGGGGCGGGTCTCGGCGGACATTACTTTCGTACTCGGCCGCGTCGGCTCATCCTCGCGCACGGCCCGCAGAACCTCAAGCAATCCCGGTTTGGCTGTTCCCTTCGCGACAAACGGTGGACTTCCGGTCAGTAATTCATACAGCAGTACGCCGAGCGAATAGATATCGGCCCGCGTGTCGATGTCGCCTCCACCCAGCGTCGCCTGCTCGGGGCTCATGTACTCGGGCGTTCCGAGGATACTTCCAAAAGCGGTCACGACGGTCGACTTGGCAAAATCGCCACCTTCAAGAACCTTGGCTACACCAAAGTCGATCACCTTGACCATTGGCCAGCCGTTATCTCCCTGCGAGACCAGGATGTTGGATGGCTTGATGTCGCGATGGATGATCCCTTTCTGGTGGGCGTGCTGAATCGCCTGGCAGACATCGAGAAAAAGTTCCAGCCGCTGGGCCAGCGTCGCTCGCTCGTCGCGGCACCAGATATTGATCGTCGGCCATCGGGAGCGAGCCCACCATCAAATACTCGAGCAATATGCGGGTGGTCCATCAGCGCGAGAGTTTGCCGCTCGGCATCAAACCGGGAGACGATCAGCCGCGAGTCCATCCCCTTCTTGATCAGTTTTAGCGCGACCTCGCGCTCGACCGGCTCCGTTTGCTTGGCTCGCCAGACGGACCCCATTCCGCCTTCACCCAGCAGTTCTTCCAGCTGGTAGCGACCGCCGAGCACAGCTCCGCGGTCCTCGCCCGCATCGCGCACTGGAACCCTCAAGTCAACGGCCGGCAGCGGCGTGGCGAAGGCGACCTCGAGCACGCGGTCCAGCGCAACGTCGAGCAGTTCGGCCTCCGTCGCCGATTCAAGTGCTGCCCGGCCGCTCAGCTCTCGCTCGCGACTTGGTTCGTTTTCAGATTCCTCTGACGGCAAAAAACACCTCGATTGTTCGGATTCACCGAGTCGCCACCTGCGAACATCGACCTCAAAATCCCGCGTTGTCAGCGACTCAGTTACAAAGCATTGTCAGGTTGCCAATTGAGGTGGCTGAGCGACGGAAAGGCCAGGCCGCCCCTCGAAAGAAACGCGATCGGCTTATCCAGCGGGCTGACTGGTTGATTTCTTTAGGTTAATCAGCGTCACCACTCCCATCCAAATGGCAAAAAAGGACAACAACAGCATGGGACGTTTGCCCATGATTCCCCAATCGGCAATTTCATCGAGCAAGAGAATCGTCCCGGCACCCAGCAAGATGTAGGCATTAACATATTTATAAAAGTTTGGTTCCGTGTGTTTCATGGGGACACTTTCCTCTCGGTTTGGAGACATCACAACCAGTGCTCATGAGTCAGCCTCATGCTAGCAATCCGTCTGGGTGGTTCAAAATCTTGTCTGCCTAACAGGCTTTTTCGCGGAGGGAATTTCTCAGCCAAGCCAAGATTTGTTCAAAAAGATGCCCCACCGGGAATTTTCGGTTTTTTCAGAAATCAGCACCGCGAAAACGCCGCGAGCCGGGATAAAGGAGATATCACCCGCCCCTGGTTCCGCAACCAACCTGAAATTCACGCCGACCTCTTTGGAGCCTAGAGTTATGTCCCGAACCCGCCGCCAACGCCGCTCTTTCGCTCGCCCTGAAACTCGACCTGAGTACCAGCTTCTGGAAAGCCGCACCCTGCTGGCGGGCACCCCGCAACTGATTGACATTACGCCGGGCGCTCAAGACTCGATGCTGACTCGGGGTACTGAGGTCGGAAACTGGTCGATTTTCATGGCTCGGGGTCCTGCCGGCGGCTACGAACTCTGGAAAAGCGACGGCACAGCCACCGGCACCACGAGAATCAAGGACATAGTACCGGGCTCTGGAGATTCGATCCCTGGCCAGTTTACCGACGTGAACCGAACCCTGTTTTTCACGATTTCCCCCGTCAGCCCACAGCATCAACTTTGGAAATCAAACGGGACGGAAGCCGGAACAGTGCTGGTGAAAGATGTCGGAGGAAGGATCACCGAGCCGATCAACGTGATGGGCACGTTGTACTTTTCAGTCACAGGTTCTCCGGAGGTGACCGGGCTCTGGAAATCCGATGGTACCTCTGCGGGCACTGTTCGGGTCAAGGCGCTGGAACACATCAACAAATTTCAGGATGAAGCGGCGGCGAATCTGACGAATGTCCGGGGAACGCTCTTCTTCACCGCCGTGACCAGCACCACGGGCGCCGAACTCTGGCGAAGCGATGGCACCGAACCCGGTACGGTCATGATTCGGGATCTGACTCCGGGATTCTCCAGCAGTTCCCCAACCACCCCGCTGACAAGTGGTCCGCAGGGACTCGCCGAGGTGAATGGGAACTTGTTTTTTTCAGCCTTTACCAGCGAGTTCGGGTCAGAACTCTATAAGAGCGACGGAACCTTCGACGGCACGGTACTTGTCAAGGATATCAATCCGGGAACTTCAGGCTCCGAGCCGGCAAGTTTGACTAATGTCAATGGCGCATTATTTTTTCGAGCAAACAACGGAACCTCTGGAACGGAACTCTTTCGTTCCGATGGCTCATCCGGGGGGACGGTCCTCGTCCGCGATCTCTTCCCCGGCGTGGACAGCTCAGGAGAGCCCAATAGCGGCTCGCCGATCCAACTGACCAACGTGAACGGCACATTATTCTTCGCTGCCCGCGATAACAGCAGCAACTTCCGCCTCTATCGCTCCGGAGGGACTTCAGCCACAACTGTCCCGGTAAACAGCGAACCGGTTTCGGGGCGCGATCCAACCTTGGACCCTACTCAGTTGATCAACGGTAACGGAACCCTGTATTACATTGCCAACGACGCAGGAGGGACGCCCCGATTGCATGCGAGCAACGGCACACTCGCAGGAACCAAAATCCTTTCCTCGACCCTCGCCGCTGGCAGTCCCTACGTGAACCCATTTGCTTCGAACAGCTGCTGGCTGGTCAACGGTCGCTTGTTCTTTATCGCTTCGACTCCGACCAACGGCTTAGAACTCGCGGTGTTCGACACGGGCGGCGAATTGCCAGTCAAGTTCGAGGGGGTCAGTGGGCCGTTTGTTAAAGACCTCGGCGTCCGCTTCCGCGGAGTCGTCGGCGCCGGCATTACGTCCTTTGGACTACAGGGGATGGGAGTCGCCGCGCCTTCGACCCCGACGACGCTGGTCGAACTGAAAGACGCGATTCTCGGCACAACACTCGTCAACCCGCTCGGGTTCAACGAACTGAATGGCACCACCTACTTCTCTGCGATCGGCTCCAGCGGCGATCGCGAGCTCTACTTCTCCCGCGGCGGATTCGCCAATCGAGTCGATCTCAATCCCGGCCTGGGTTCCTCCAATCCGGCCGACTTCACTGCGGTCAACGGCGACCTCTACTTCACCGCCGAAACGCCCGCCAACGGACGCGAACTCTGGCGACGCGACGGGACGACCGGGTTTTATGCCCGCGTCCGCGACATCTGGGGTGGAATGGACAGCTCTGATCCCAGGAATCTGATCAACTACAACGGCCGGCTCTACTTCACCGCCTACACTCCCTCTCAAGGCCGCGAACTCTGGACCACGGACGGCACCAACGCCGGCACGCGGATTGTGCTGAATATCAACACGGGCAGCGAAAGCTCCACGCCCGACTACCTGACTGTCTCCCGCAACACGCTCTACTTCGCCGCGACCACTTTGCTCGGCGGCCGCGAACTCTGGAAGTGCGACGGCACCACCGCCTCGCTCGTTAAAAATATCAATCTCACGATCACTCCGGCGATCGGCAGCTCCAACCCGCGCGACTTGATCGATGTCAATGGCCAACTCTACTTTGTCGCCGATGACGGGATCAACGGCGAAGAGCTCTGGCGGACCAACGGCTCGAGCGCCGGTACGACGATGCTGCGCAATCTCAACCCGACCGGTTCATCCAACCCGCGCGAGCTGACCGCGGTCCGCGGACAACTTTTCTTCCGCGCCTTCACACCCGAGAACGGCAGCGAACTCTGGCGGCGCGAGTCTCAGGGCGGCGTGTTCAATCTGGTCAAGGATATCGTCCCCGGCCCGGGCTCTTCACTCCCGATGCACCTGACCGATGTCAACGGTGTGCTCGCCTTCGTCCCTGGCGTCGCCGATGGCGGGGCGGAACTGTGGCGGAGCAATGGCAATGAGTCAGGCACGACCCGAGTCGTCGATCTTCGCGCCGGCGGCAGCTCTCTACCCGACGACCTGTTTACCCATCAGGGCCGGCTCTACTTCAGCGCCGACGATGGCGTCAACGGACGCGAGCTATGGATGAGCCAGATGTTTGAATCCAACACCCAGCTGGTCCGGAACATCCGCAGCGGCGCAGCGAGTTCCAATCCCAGTGGCTTTGCCAGCAACGGCCCGGAGCTCTACTTCGCGGCGACCAAGGATGACGGCGTTCGCGGTACCTGGATCTACCGCACCGATCCCCCGGCGTCGATGCCACCCGCGCCAATGCGGCTGCTGAGCGTGATGCCCGGCAGCTTGCCTCCCGCCGGCAGCGCACCGCCCAGCGAACGCTTCGTCTCCCCCTCAGACATGACGGCTCTGCCTTCCAACAGCCCCACGGCAAAGACCATTGATCGCGGTCCTCAGCCGGCCGCCTCTGCACGGCAGCCGCAAACCGAGTCAGCGGCCGTTGCGCCCGCGCTTCGCCGCGGCGACCGCTCGCCCAGCCAGCAACTGCTCGACCAGCACTTCAGCGAACTCGAGGAAGCGTGGGAGCTAGACGACAGCCTGCTGGTCTAACCGAGAGAGGTAAACATCGCATCCCGATGGCCGACTTCGCCCCCCAACGCGGTCGCCCACTTCCTCAGCCGGGTCTTCGCGCCAGCCCCCGGTTCAGCAGCTGCTTCACTTCAGCGAACTCGAGGAAGCGTGGGAGCTAG
>JAJTFE010000253.1 GCA_021298375.1 Blastopirellula sp.
CTCTTCCAACTCGCTTCTACCTTTCCTCTACCTTACTTCTACCTCTTTCCCCCGTGCCTCTGTGCCTCCGTGAGAGACCGGTTTTCGGTTTTTCCAGCATCAAAAATTCAGCTGCCAATTCTCGTCGTTCAGTCGTGAATGGTCTATGCTTGCTCGTCGATTCATCACTCCCGTTTGACCTTGTGAGGATGCCCCCGATGCGAATGGTTGGCCTGATCCTTTGTGCAATCCTCTTTCCATTATTGTTATTGCCGAATTTAAACGCTCAATTCCTTATGGCTCAGCAGCAGTGGCAGGGAAGCGTATTGCCGACCCGGCTGACGGTGGGTTACTCCGTGCGTGTCGCTGACATCAATCGGGATCAGAAACCAGACTTGGTGATAGTTGATGCCAAGCGGGTACTGTGGCTGGAGAATCCAATCTGGAGTGAGCATGTGATCTGGGCGACGCCCGAGGCGAAGTTCGACAACGTCTGCTGCGCGGCGGAGGATATCGATGGTGATGGCGACCTCGACCTTGCGGTGGGTTGCGACTGGCAAGCGAACAATACAGCCAGCGGCGGAGCGATTGGCTGGCTGGAAGCCCCAGACGATCCGCGGCGGCCTTGGACGCATCACGCGATAACAGCCGACGAGCCGACGACACACCGGATGTACTGGGCCAACCTCGACGGCAAGGGGCCACGCTCGCTGGTCGTCGCGCCGCTCAAGGGCCGCGGTTCGAGCGCGCCGGGCTGGGATAACGTTGGCGTAAGGTTGTCGCGCTGGAAGGTGCCGGCCGAAGTGAGCTCGGGGAAGAAGGACGTCGGCTGGACCAGCACGACGCTGGCGCAGTCGCTCCCGGTGATGCACAATTTGCAGGTTGTCGATTTCAATCGCGATGGCCTCGATGAATTGCTGCTCGCCAGCTTCCGCGGCGTGCATCTTTGGCTGGCAGGCGAGGGCGAGTCGAAGGCAAGGCTGATTCAGCTGGGGGCGGGCGAGCAGGCGGGGGCAGCCCCGGCTCTGGGTGCCAGTGAAATTCGCATCGGCCAACTCTCGGCTGGAAGACATTTCCTCGGGACGATCGAGCCGTGGCATGGGAATCAGGTGGTTGTCTACGAACAGCCCACCGAAGTTAGTGTCGAGCAGGTGTTGGCCGGCAATGGGCCGCTCTGGACGCGGCGGGTACTGGATCGCGAACTGCAGTGGGGCCATGCGGTCGCCTGCGTGAATCTCGACAGCGACACTGAAGATGAACTCGTGATTGGCGTGCGCGACGATGCTGGCTCCAGTCGCTGTGGGGTGCGGATTTATGATTGCCAGCCCTCAGGCGAGTGGACCCGGACGCTGCTCAACCCGGGCGAAGTCGCGGTCGAAGATCTCGCGGCAGCGGACCTCGATGCGGACGGCCAAGCCGAGATCATCGCCGTCGGCCGGGCGACTGGGAATGTGGTGATCTACCGGCGGAAGTGAAGTGCCAAGTAGCTCAGCTTCAACACGTTTACATGAAGGTGAGCCTAAACGAATCGAGCCCGGAATTCGTCGCTACCTGAAGTGCCTCACCGAAATCTCAAATGGGCCAGTCGCGGCCGTTCTGACGAAATGACTCCGGAAACAGTCCAGCGACGGCTCGGCAGGCTGGAGCAACTTTTCCAAGCGTGGCTGGAGTTGAAAAAGCTGCGGCCGATGCCGCCCGAAGAGTGGCCGTAGAGCCCTGCCAAAGCCGTTGCTAACGGGATAGCCCGTTTGCGGTTAGGGTCCGCGAGCCTCTCCGAAAGCCAGCCTCGGCCCAGTCCGCCTGCAGGTTTGGGTAGTCTTCGTGTTATCTTGCTGAGTCGAACTCCTCTGCGCGGCGTTTTATTCGGAATGGGAACGAACCTCAATGTTCACGCTTTTAACTTGGCTGGTCTGCCTGCCGTTGGCGATTTGGATCGCAGGAGCCCTGTACTACGACGTGGCCGGAGCTGCTCAGCAGGGCTGGTTGCTGGTCGCCGGCTGGTTGGCAATGGTTCTCGCCTGGTTGCTGCTGGGACCGGGAGGTACAAACGGATTTTTCTGGCTGCTGATCACCGAGGGGTTGTTTTTCGCCTGGTGGCTGACGATCCCAGCCCAGCAGCATCGCGAGTGGGACCCTAACTTCTCCACCCCAGCCCGATTTGCTTGCAACGGCGATCTGATCACGGCCGAGCATGTCCGGAATACCGAGTACCAATCGCTCGAGGAGTCGACGCCGCGCTACGAAACGCGAACCTATCGGCTTTCGAATTTGCGCGGGCTGGATGCGTTGATTCTCTACTGGGGTTCGCCCTACATGTGCCACCCGATGTTCGTGTTCGATTTCGGACCGGACGGGCGGCTCTGTTTTTCGATCGAGGTCCGCTACCGCAAGGGCCAAGAGTATGACTTTCTCCGCAGCCTCTACCGGCAACAGGAGTTGATGTACGTGGTCAGCGACGAGCGCGACGCAATCTTGCGACGTACCAAATTTCTCCCCAATCAGCAGATGTACCTTTACCGGATTAACATCGATCCACTAACCCTCCGCGCGTTCTTCTTTGAATATTTGACTCAGGTGAATGGCTTGGCCGATATGCCGCGCTGGTATCACGGGTTGACGGCGAACTGCACGACGGGGATTTACCTGCAGAGCCGAGCCCGCATGAAATGGGACTGGCGGATGCTGCTTAATGGCCAGCTCGATCGGCTGCTCTACGATCGCGGAGTGATTGATCGGAGCTTGCCATTCGAACAGCTCAAAGTCCAGAGTGAGGTCACAGCGATCGCCAATCGCGCTCCGGCCGAAGGGTTTGGAGATGCGATTCGCCGCGAGCTGCCGGGGTATCGCTGAGCGCAGCGGTCGGGAAGGCACCCATTTCTAAGGGTGTGTGTGAATAAGCGGAGGGGTTGGCCTGCGCCGGAATTGGAGCTTGGCCCTGGGGTAATTGCGCGCTGCCCAGCCTATCTCCAGGGGATGAGGGGTTACTCATCGATTGCAACCACTCTGGTCGGGCTCGATGGGGTATAAACAGGGCATCAGGTCTTTGGTTTGCTGGAGCGAAATGATGCTGCGGAAATTGATTGGCCCCCGCGGGGCCGTCTGTTTGGTTTGCCTCGGATGGGTGCTCGGACTGGCAGGGGCGGTGACTGGGCAGGAGTCGACCGAGACTCGCTGGTACAAGGGGAATCTGCACACCCACTCGCTTTGGAGCGACGGGGATGACTTTCCGGAAATGGTCGCCGACTGGTATCTCCGGCACGATTACCAGTTTCTGGCACTGACCGATCACAATGTCCTCGGCACCGAAGTCCGCTGGATGAAAGTCAAGGAGATCGAGAGACGCGGAGGTCCAGAGGCAATCGGCAAGTACCGTTCGCGGTTTGGCGACGATTGGGTGCTGCAGCAGGGAACTCCCGGCGCAGAGGACCATGCGATTGGCCTGCGTCCGCTGGTCGAGTATCGGACGCGTTTGGAAGAGCCGGAGAAGTTCCTCTTGATTCCGGCGGAAGAGATTTCTGACGCAGTGGGCAAGTTACCTATTCATTTGAATGCCACCAACCTGCAGGAGATGATTCCTCCAGCCCGCGGCCAAACCGTCCGCGAGGCGATCGCCAACAACGTGCGGGCTGTGGCGGATCAGGCCCAGCGGAGCGGCCGCAAGATTCTCGTTCATTTGAACCATCCGAATTTCGGCTGGGCGGTGACGCCTGAGGACCTCGCCTTTGTTGCTGCGGAGCGCTACTTTGAGGTCTTCAACGGTCATCCCACTGTCAATCAACTGGGGGACGAAACGCGGCCCGGCTTGGAGCTGTTCTGGGACATCGCCAATACGCTGCGGATTGATCGCTTCAAAAGCCCGCCGCTGCTCGGTTTGGGGACCGATGACAGCCACAACTACCACACCGGCAAGGGAGCGACTTCCGGCCGCAGTTGGATCGTCGTGCGGGCTGACAAGCTCGACGCCGACACGCTGATCGAGGCGATCGGCCGGGGTGAGTTTTATGCCTCCAGCGGCGTGGTGCTCCGGGATGTCCGCTTTAACCCCGAGACAAAAACCCTGAAGCTCGAAATCGAGCCCCAAGAGGGCGTCGAGTTCACAACGCAATTCATCGGCACGCCGAATGACTATGATCGGACCTGGCCCGCAGCCACAACCGAAGATGGTCGCCAGGTCACGGTTAAAGAGCGGTACTGCCCGAAAATCGGCACGGTCTTCGCAACCGAGACAGGGCTCGCGCCGAGCTACCAGCTGACCGGCAGGGAGCTCTACGTGCGCGCCTTGATTACCAGCAGCCGGCCGCACCCCAACCCGACGCTTAAGGACCAGAAAGAGCAAGCCTGGACCCAGCCGGTGGGCTGGGAGCAGTGGGTGAAGGCGAAGTAGGGGGACGCAGTAATGCGGAGGGTAGAGAGCGGTGGGCCGAACTTTCAGCCCCCCAGCGATTGGTTGT
>JAJTFE010000254.1 GCA_021298375.1 Blastopirellula sp.
CGCGGCGGGGTTGCCCGAGTCAAGGGTTGCCCGAGTCAAGGGTTGCCGGTTTGGCGGGGCCGCGCGGGAGGTCGGGACCGCTGCTGCCGGTGAGTTAAACGCCGGGAGAGTGCTCCAGGTTGAAAGCCGATGACTTTAGCCGGATTCAGAGTCCGCTCGGAGTATGTCAGAGCCGCGCGCGGTATCACAGGGACTCAATACGCGGCTCGGCGGCGAATGGTTCAGTCGCGGCGGAAGTCCAAATTTTCCTAGAAGGCAAAGCCGGTGCGGAGCATGAAGGAGTCGGAATTTTCGAGTTTGTCAGGTGGGTTACTGCGATACAGGATAGCCCGGTCCCAGACATAACCTCCCTCGAGGAAGCCGGTGCCACCGCGAGGATTTTTCCACTCGAGTCCGAAAACGACCCGTTTGTCGTTGATGTCGACTTGATCATCGAAGCCGGCCAGCCGTTCAATTGTCCAGGAACCGGCGCCGTATTCCTGGCCGACATAGCCCCAGACTTCTGTATTGCCACGCGGCGGAAAGCGGTGCAGCAAACGGGGACGGGGAAAGTAGAGATCAATTTTCAGGTCGTTATTTGGCTGGAGAAAGAAGCCGACGGCGGGGAGCATTTTCAGATCAATGCGGTCGTAATACTCCACACCGAGTTTTAAAACGTTGGTGGGGCTGAGTCGAAACCAACCGAGTCCGACGCCAGTAAAACGCCAGCTCTCAGAGCTGATATTATCGCCATCGGTGTAAATGCCGGCGGTAAAGTTGACCTCCAAACCAGCCGGGCGGCGGATGTCCGAGACGAAGTCAAAGTTTACGTAAGCACTGTAAGCCTTGGCCGGGAGGTCGAAGCCGGTAATCGCCGAGTCTGGACCATCCCACAAATGGAGGTCAAAACCTGGGGAAATTCGCAGTGGCATCACCGCTCCCAGAAATGTCGGCCACACCAGCGTGGTTGAGAGTTGCGAGTCGAGAATTTGGAGATCTGCCGGGTCGTCACCGCCGATGATCCAGTTTTGCCGAAAGCGAAGATGCTGGAACAGGCCCGGAGTCGATTCGGTTCGCCAACGGGACCAAGCGAGTTCTGGCCAGCCGCGGTCAGTATTCGGCCACCAGACGACACGCCCACTGGTGGCACCAGCCATTTGAGCCTGAGCGTTGGGGAGGTGCCCGTCGGCATCCCCGGTTGGGTTGGAGGTACCGTGCCGAATGGATAGGGATTCGAGTTGTAGGCAAACGGATCCATGGGTGGCGGAGCCACGCCCGGCACATAAGTTTGCGGTGAGTTGTAAACCATCGGAGGCGCCGTAGTCATTGGCGGCAGAGTAGTCACTGGCGGCAGGGTCGTCGTGGGCGCGGCTCCAAAGGCGGGCGTGCCGTAAACGGGCGGCGGCACCGTCGTCCCTGGATACGTCATCCCGGGAACGGTGGTTTGAGGGTAGACCGGTGGCGGTACGCTCGTGGGGGGCGGAGCATAGGGGAAAGGTTGATACGTCGGCGGAGGAACCCCTTGCTGGTAAGTCGTCGGCAGAAAATAAGGATCGTAAACCGGTGTCGGTGATGTCTGCGCGCAGACTGAACCGTCGACCAACAGGCCAACGATGTAAGCTGCGAGCAACCCGGTCAAGATTTGAGGAAGTTGGCTCAACTTCTGCCCTTTGAAGTGCCGATTGGTTACGGATCGCGACATCCGATCGCGGGGTAAATAACAGGCTGCCGCAAGGCGGTCAAGGGAGAAATCCGCTAGCGAGCTCGCCCCGGGCGGCGAGGAATCCCGCCCCGGAAGGTGGTCAACGCCCAAAAAATTTAAGGAGTACCCAGCGAGGAGTGCCCAATTGTTCCGCGGGAGTCGCACGCGGTGATCCTGCTGAAGGGGGGCGCGGTCACGGCTCAGACTTTGGAAACCACGACTGCAGCGATTTGACCGGTGGGTGAGAACGAGAGTTTCAGCATGTGCTGCTGCGCGTGGTTGCGCGTGCGGGACGAGATATTCAGTTGGGTCCCGGGGTCCGGTTGTTTGAAGTTGATCGCGCCGGGCAGCCGATTCCGCTGCATCGCCAGAATTCCGCCCACGAGTTCGACGCAGCCACTGCCGGGGCCGAGGTGACCGAAAAGATGTTTGAGGGCAACGACTGGAACCTCGGGAGCGAATTGGCCGATAGCCGCTGCCTCCCAGCGATCGATTTGAACTTGACTGGTGGCGTGCGCATTCCATTGGTCGAGGTCTTGGGGCCGCAGTCCGGCGCGAGCCGATGCGGCGGCGCAGACCTCCGCGATCCGCGCGCTGAACCGGGGGGATTCAGGGGGGCAAAAGCCTTGAGCCCAACCGCTCAGTCTGGCCTGCGCCGAGCCATTTCGGGCAGCGAGGTGCGGAGCGGTCTCGAGCACGATGGCCCCGGCGCCTTCACCTGCGACCATGCCATCGCGATCGCGGTCGAAGGGGCGGGATGCCTGCTGCGGTGAGTCGATTCGGTGGCTGTAACTTTCTTTGCCACGATAAATCATGGTGAAGTGTTGCAGATTGGAGCCAGTCCCGCCGGCCAGGGCAATATCGGCCCAGCCCCGATTGAGCAACTCGGCGGCTTCGATGATCGAGAGCAGTGAAGAGACATCGCCCTGGCAAATCGAGTTGCTTGGTCCGCGCGCATCGAGCGCGATTGAGATGTGGGATGCGACCATGTTGGGCAAGTACTTGAGCATCCAGAGTGGTTCGATTTCGGCGATTCCGGCGGTGCCCCAGAGGGAGTGCTCGTACTTGCCGTCGACCAGGCATTTGAAGAAGGCATTTCCGATCTCCCTCGGGTCGGAAATAAAGACCTCCGTCCCAAAAACCGTCGCGATACGGTCCGGGTTGAGTTGTTCCGGTGTGATCCCAGCCTGCTCGACTGCGAGGTTGGCGGCTGCACAGCCCGATTGAATTGGCGGGCACATGACCTTGAGCGCTTTTCGCGGCTTGACCAATTGTTTGGGGTCGAAGCCTTGCAGCGGGGCGGCAATTCGAAACGGCCAATCGGTCTCCGCGAATTCCGTTCGCTCGATGACGCCGCTTTGCCCACTATCCAGCGCCGTCCAAAAGGACTCCAAACCGACTCCGAGCGGAGAGACCGTACCCATGCCGGTGATCAGGATTTCTGGGGCCGCGGGCATGAGTGGGAAATTGGGGGTGAGTGTCAAAGGGCAGTCGGGGCCGCTAAAAGGGGCAATCCGACGAAGGGCCCATTATGCCGGGTCGAGATCATAAATTCGATAGGTCTTGATTAGTTTGGCCCCACCCCGCTCGAGCGTCGCCCGGGATAAATGATTTGATTCCAGCACCCAGCTGAATTCCCCTTCCTCAATTCCCCAGGCCATGGCGGACTCAAGCAGGCTCTTCATCAGGACCAGGGGGAGTCCAAAACGCTGGTACTCAGGGAGCACATTGGTGCTGACGAGGCGAATCCGCTTCAGCTTTTTCCTGCCGAAGAGGATTTTCAGAAAGCCAAACGGAAACAGTCTGCCGTCGATCTGCTTGATGATTGGGTTATAGTCCAGCAACCCGAAGACTGCTCCAACGGGCTTGCCCTCGTGTTCGGCGATCCGAACCAGGTCGGGGACGATCAGCAATTTCAGACCGCTGGCAATTTGCTTGACCTCGGCGTCGCTGAGCGGGACAAATCCCCAAGTGCCCGGCAGTGCCCGATTGTAGATTTTTAAAAAGGCATCGATATCGTCCGCGAACGTGGCCTTGGTCGAAGGACGAACCGTGATTTGAAAACGCTCCTGAACCTGAGCCGCGAGGCTGAGCAGTTTCGGGTCAAGCGTCTCCAGCATGTTGACGTGTCCCCAGAAAGCGAACAGGTCCTGCGACTTCCGAAACCCGTAATGCTCGAACAGGCTCGGGTAATAATCCTTGTTGTACGTCATCAGAAATGTCGGCGGGCTGTCAAACCCGTCGATGAGCAGGGCGCACTCATAATTGAGCGCCGGATTGAGCGGTCCGCGAAGGGAGGTCATCCCCTTGTCGCGCAACCACTTTCGGGCGGCATCAAAGAGGGCGGCGGCGACTTGATGGTCATTGATCGATTCAAAAAAGCCAATCATACCCCGCTGTTCCTGGTGGGTCTGATTGTGTGCCCCATCGATAATTGCGGCGATGCGCCCGACAATCTTGCCGCCGGAACGGGCGAGAAAAGTCTGAATCGCGCCATTGCCGTAAAACGGATGGCGTTTGTAGCCGAGCAACTCTTTGATGCTCATCAGAAGCGGCGGGACCCAGTTTGGGTCACCGCGATACAGGTCCCAGGCAAATTTGATAAACTCTCGCTGATCACGTCGCGAGACGACAGGCTGGACGGTAATTTGCATGGGACCGACTGGGGGTGTTGATTCGCGGAATGCGATTTGAAAGAGGGGCCGGGGCAAGCAAGGAAGGTGGCGGGGCATTCGTCAACTGGTTCTGCTGGCTCAGCCGAGTCTCCCCAACGGCAGACACGAATTGTAACGGTTTGGGAAGAGGTCGAGAATGCGAGTCTTGCTCACGGGAGCTACCGGATTCCTGGGAAACAACCTGCTCCGCCTGTTGGTGGCTGAAGGGCATGAAGTCCAACTCACGTTGCGGCCGGGAGCGGGGGGGCGGGCTTTGGCGGGCCTCAAGTTTGATCCGGTTCCGGGTGATTTGACCAATGTCGAGCGGTTGCTCGCCGAATCTTCGGACTTTGATGTCCTGATTCACGCTGCGGCCATGATTCAAATTGGCTGGTCTCGACTCGTTGAATCAAGGCAGGTCAATGTGACCGCCACCGAGCGACTGGCTGAATTCTGCCGCTTGAAAAAGCGGCGGATGATTCATGTCAGCACAGTCGATACGTTAGCGCATGCCCCGGACGGTCGACCGCGCACGGAGTCCGATCGCGAACCGGGCAAGCCGCCCATTTCCTATGTCCAAAGCAAACGCGAGGCTGAGCAGAAAATGCTCGAGCAAATTGAACAGGGACTCGACGGGATCATTATCCATCCGGGATTCATGTTGGGACCTTGGGACTGGAAACCCTCGTCAGGAGCAATGCTGCTGGCGATCGCTGGTGGGCCGACTCCGCTCGCCCCGGCGGGTGGTTGTTCGGCGGTCGATGTCCGGGATGTTGCGGACGGGATCCTGAAGGCTGTCGATCGCGGGCGGCGCGGAGAACGGTACATCCTCGGCGGCGAAAATCTTTCTTATCTGGAACTGTGGCAGAAGATGGCCCGGGCCGTTGGCAAACGAAACGGGCCGCGGGCCAAGTTGCCGAATTGGTTGGCTGGGATGGCGGGGCGGGTCGGAGACCTGGCCGGTAAATGGATGCGACAGGAACCCCAAGTCAACTCCGGCGCTACGGCGATGGGGCAATTGCAACACTTTTACAGCAGCGAAAAAGCAATCAGCCAATTAGGCTATCGAATCGGCTCACTAGACGATGCGATTGATGATGAGTGGCAGTTCCTCGTTGAATACGGATACGTCCGGAAGTCTTGAGCCCCGC
>JAJTFE010000255.1 GCA_021298375.1 Blastopirellula sp.
CCCGACTGTCGAAATGGCTCGGCCGGGGACTCAAGTCTGTCTTCCACCTGGCCACCTCCGGCAGCAGGTATTTCAGCCGCTGCTCCATCAAAATGTCGTAGCCGATCGAGTCGAAGTTAGCCTTCTGCCAGTCGAATTCCCGGGGATTGGATTTAAGATAGACCTTGATGTCTTTCAGCAATTGGTCCACGTCGATTGGCTGAGCGGTGAACTCGACTTGCTTGCCATTGCGGAAGCGATACTCGATCGTGGCCCCCTTGCCGGCCGCTTGTGTGGACGCGTTTTCAAACCGCCCCCAAGGCTTGATGATTTGGTCGAGCCGAGTTTGCCAGAGTTCCGGCTTGCCGAACTTCGCCATGGTCTCGCGCCATTGTTCTGCGGCACGGGGGTATTGCTGGCGATCCTCAAAAATCTGTGCGAGTTGGGCTGAGCAGTCGCTGGCAAAATCACCGCCACGGGCAACGATTGCCCGATAGATTTTGATTGGATTAAAATCGTCCGGCAGGTTAAATCGCTTGACGCCAATGGCCAGTTTGGCAATCGTCTCTTCATCCTTGAGGGTGTGCAGCGCGAATGCATTGGCGGCCGAGTCGTCGCTTTCGCCCTCGGCGTGGTCATCGGCCCGAGGCAAGATAATGCCCCAGTTCGCCATGGTTTGCACGCCAAACTGGGAGTGCAGAAAGTCGGCAAATTGTTTGTCGATCGCATTTCGGAGAGTCGGATTCGACTTGACTGATTGCTCCAGACACCACCGCCAGCGTTGCCCGTCATTGGAGGCTGCATCCCAGCTTTGCGGCACAGGATAAAGAATCGGGTTGCCCTCGGCATCTACCGGAGCCCCCTTGCCGCCAGAGTTTGGGCCCCAAGCTCGCCGGCCGTAGACGAACTGCCCGGCTTCATTGACGTTGTAATCCGGAAGCGTGGTGAGGTCTGTCGATTCCTGCAACCGCCAAGCTTCACTGCCACCTCGATTGAAGAGGATGGCCGAGGCATAGGCCTGCCAGAAGGAACCGCTTTCAACCGCATTGCCGTCAATCAAAGCAGCAGCTTGTCCGAACAACTGCAGGGCACGCGTTCGATCACGCTCGGTCGCATCGGTCCAAGCTCCCCCTCCCCTCCCCTGCCCGCGATAAAACTCCCCGGCGGTCATGAAACCCCAATGAACGTCGTAAATCAGCGAGTTGGCGGCGGCCTGCAGGAACCGCCAATCCTTGGCGTGCAAGGTAATCAACTCTTCTCGCACCGCGTCGAGCTCGTGAATGCGTTGCAGATTTTGGTAACAGAGCTGAATCGATTGAAAGTCGCCAACCAGCTGCTCACCGGCGTTACCCGGGTCGCGAGCCAACTTGAGGAAGACCTCAAGCGCATCGCGATAGTTCCCCTCTTGCAGGAGCTTTTGGGCAGCGGCTCGATCGTCGGTTGCTGGAGGGCGGGTGTGATTCTTGGTCATACTGTCGGCACAAAACAGGACGGCGAAAAGACTGAAACACAAACCGCACAGGGAGATCTTGAGCATGGGAAAAGCCCGTGGGAAAAAGCTGGTAATTGATTGTGCTTGGCCGAATTGTCGGATGTTTCGCGACCGGCAACAAGTCGAGTTGGCAGGTTGTCACCGGAAGTGACGCTCCCGCTGCAGGTTTGGTTCCCGAGGAATCTCGCCCAATTGAAAAGCGGGACCAAAAAAAACGCCCGGACGAATCCGGGCGTTTATAGGCTTGTCAATTAACTGCTGAAAACCGGTGAAAATACGGTACCGCAGCGAGAGGCCAACGTTTCATCGGGAATGGCTTGTGACCCTCCCGCGGAAGCGCTCCCAAGACTTCAGCTCCCAAGACTTCAGCTCCCAAGACTTCAGCTACCAAGACTTCAGCTACCAAGACTTCAGCTACCAAATTCGAATCCGTTCATTCGCCGGCTTGAACAGCACGTCCCCTTCCTTGACCTGGAAGGCATCGTAAAACGCATCAATGTTAGTCACAGGGCCGTTGGCGCGGTATTGCGACGGGCTGTGCGGGTCGATCAGCAAGCGGCGAATCATCTCGTCGTCGCGATACTTGCGTTGCCACACCCGGCTCCAACCGACGAAGAACAACTGATTGCTGGTATAGCCTGCAACTTTCTCGGGCTCGTCGCCGTTCTTGGCGATCTGAAAGGCCTTGTAGGCGACTGATAGTCCCGAAAGATCGGCGATGTTTTCACCCAAGGTGAAGTCACCCTTGACCTTTTTACCGGGCAGTGGCTCGTATTCGGAATACTGGGCAATCAACCGCTGCGTCAGTTCCTCGAACGATTTGCGATCGGCATCAGTCCACCAGTTATTCAGGTTGCCCTCGCCATCGTAGCGGCTTCCCTGGTCGTCGAACGCATGGCTGATCTCATGCCCAATCACGGCTCCAATCCCTCCGTAATTCAAGGCATCAGGAGAGTCGACGCTGAAAAACGGCGGTTGCAGAATCGCAGCCGGGAAGACGATTTCGTTCAAGGTCGGATTGTAGTAGGCGTTGACCGTTTGCGGTGTCATACCCCATTCCAGCCGATCGACCGGTTGGCCCAGCTTCTTGACCATCCGTTGGTATTCAAAACGACCCGAACGCATGATGTTGCCAACCAAATCGTCGGGCTTGACTTCCAAGCCTTCGTAATCGCGCCATTGATCGGGGTAACCAATCTTGGTGGTGATCTTGGCCAACTTGGCCTGGGCCTTGACCTTGGTTTCGTCGGTCATCCAGGCAAGTTCGTTAATGCTCTGGCCGAATGCCTGCAGCAGGTTCTTGACCAACTGGTCCATCCGGGCCTTGGCTTCGGGTTTGAAGTTCTCGGCGACATAGAGTCGCCCCACGACATCTCCCAAGGCGCCAAAATCGCCGGCACCCTTTCCGCCGATCGCATCGACCGCCCGCTTCCAGCGGGGAAGTTGTTCCTGAATTCCGGCCAGAGTCTTGCCGTGCAGTTCAAAGTGGGCCTCATCAAAGGCCGGCGAAAGATACTCGGCATAGGCGTCCAGCAGTTTATACCGCAGATACAGCTTCCAGGTGTCGACGTCGACGGCCGAGAATACCGGGCTGAACTTCTCGAAATAACTCGGAGTCATCACGTTGAATTCGCTGATCTGAGGCGTTCGGGCACCCTCGAGATAGCTGGACCATTGCAGGTTGGGGGCCTGCGCGCCAAACGCAGTGACTTCGAACTTGTTGTAAGTCTTGAGCGCGTCCCGCAATTCAACTCGCGGCCATTGAATTTCAGCAATTTGCTTTTCCAGGGCGAGCAACTTCTCGCCCGGATTCTCAACCTGATCGTTGACCAGCGAGAACAGCTTGTTGACATAGGCGACCAGGGCCGCGCGAGTGGCGGTGTACTTCTCATCGTCCTTCAGGTAATAGTCCCGGTCGGGGAGCGTCGTGCCGCTTTGGACAATGGTCGTCAGGTAGCGGGTCGAGTCCTTTTCATCGACACCGACAAACAGGGCCATCGGGGATTGAACGCCGATCGTCCCGCAATAACCGAAATAACCGGCCACATCCGCGTGGGTCTTCAGCCCCGAGATCCGCTGGAGCTCGGACTCCAATGGCTGGTAGTCGAGCGAAGCGATGCGGTCCGTGTCCATCATGCTCTTGTAAAAGTCACCCACCTTCTGCGTATCGGTTCCGGGACGTGCCGCTTCCGCCGCTGCCTTCTCGACGATCGTCCGAATGCGATCGCGGGAAAGGTCGTCCAGCTTGATGAACGCGCCGTAGTTGGATTTGTCAGCCGGGATTTCGGTGTTCTTCAGCCAGTTGCCGTTAACGTGCAGATAGAGATCGTCCTGAACGCGGACGCTCGTATCCATGGCGCCCCGGTCGAGCTGATCCTGTGCCTTGGCGGACCCAGTCACCAGGCTCAAAGCCACCAGTCCAAGTGTCATTGCAGCCCAAGCCCACCTGCCTAGAGTTTTCCTGCTATTCATTGTTTCCCCAAAATTGTCTGTCCAAGAATGGTGCCAGTCGCACCGTACGCTGTGCGTTCGCCGATATTGTCCCCTTTTCTCAAAAGGACGGCAAGGCAAGCAAGAAGGGCACTGGCCACCGATAGTCCCGGGTTGTTGGTTTCTGAGCGGCCTGACTTTAGCCACCAACAGTTCCTGGTAACGTTTCCCCAACCCATGGGACCGGAGGGACGCGTCGTTGTTGTTCCAGGGCAATCGCATTTGGAACCACAGGGTGAATTCTCTCGTAGTAGTCGGCTGAGTCAAGCAAGCACAGGGAGCGGCTTGGATGGTCGGCGAGGGATTCGCGCACGGAAGTTGCGGTGTGGACGAAAGGACTTTTGTAATGCTTACACGGCTCCCTGTAATTTTTACATGCTTCGACAGCCTGCCTGACCCTCGCCGTGCTGGAGGCAATCAACAGCACAATTTGATGGAGATGGTGTTTACGGCTTTGTG
>JAJTFE010000256.1 GCA_021298375.1 Blastopirellula sp.
GTCAGCAGCAGGTTGGCCGGCTTGATATCACGATGCACGATTTGCTTGCTGTGAGCATGAGCCAGACCGGCAGCCGCCTGCTCGAGATACTTCAGGGCGTCCTCGATCGACGCGGGGCCTTCCTGCTGGATCTTTTGATGGAGGTCCACGCCCGGGACATACTCCATCACCATGTAATAGACGTCCTCTTCATTGGCGAGGTCATAGATTCGGACGATGTTCGGGTGGCTCAAACTGGCCGCAGCCCGCCCCTCGCGCAGAAAGCGGTCGAGATAACTTTTGTCGTTGACCCTCGCCCGCGGTAAAACCTTGATCGCCCGACGCTGTCCGGAGAGGGTATGCTCTGCGAGGTAGACGGTGCTCATCCCGCCGGTGCCCAACAAGGAGAGCAACCTGTATTGCCCGACAAAAAAACCTTTGTACTTGCGAGTCAGCAGCTTGTCATAATGCCACTGTGTGATGAGCCCCTCGCCGATCAGAAACTGAGTCAGCTGGTCCAGATGCACCGGCTTGCCCGCAGCCCGCCGCGACAGCTCAGCCAAAGCCTGCTTGAGCTGGTCAGCCGGCACGACTCCGCTCTTTTGGACCAAACCCAAAAAACTCTTGGCACTCAGCTCGCTCATCTCGGCTCACTCTGTTCTGGAGCTTCATCGATCCGGCCGTTCCCGGGCCTGACCCTTCCAAGTTCCATTGGAATGTTCTCTCTGACAATCGCCCTCGCTGGCTCGCGAATTTGCAGGCCAGGCGATACGATTGAGTTGGCTATCTTGAAGCCCAGCCATCATTCTCGCCAGTGGGGAGTCGATTTTCAAATTTTCAGCCGGAAAACCGCCTGGCGATCGTTTTGCACCCTGTGTGCCGTGGAGCCAACCCAAACAACGATGAAGCCCCATGTGACTGTGATTGGCGGCGGAGCGATTGGACTCAGCCTTGCCTACGAGCTCCTGCGGCGGGGATACCGCGTGCGGTTGCTGGAGCGTTCCGAAATCGGCCGCGAAGCCTCCTGGGCCGGCGCGGGGATTCTGGCCCCAGCCCATCCGGACCACTCCCTGCATCCACTCGATCGGCTGGCGGGACTCGGCAGCCGACTGCATCGCGAGTGGGCGGAGCGGCTCCGCAACGATTACGGACTGGACGTCGGCTACTGGAATTGCGGTGGCTTGTACATCGCCCGCTCGCCAGGGGAGGCCGCAGCGCTTCGCGGGCAAGCTGACTCTTGGGAGGCGGAACACCTTTCATTCCGAAAACTCACGCCGGCGGAATTGACTGCCAAATTCGGCGGTCGACTCGCGACCTCGCCGCGGGTCATCACGGCCCTTTGGACCGACGAGGAAAGCCAGATCCGCAACCCCCATTTCATTCGCAGCCTCGCGGCCGCTGTGATGCGGGAAGGCGGCGAGATTCTTGAACAACTGGGAGAATTAAGGCTGCAGACGAGGGGGAACCGAATCTGGCGGGTGGAGTCGGCGAGCGGATGGGCGGGCGAGTGCGAACTGCTCTGCCTGGCCGCCGGGACATGGACAGGGCAGTTACTGGAGCAACTGGCGATCGCTCTGCCAGTCGAACCGATTCGCGGACAAATGGCTCTTTTCCAGATCGGCCAGCCACTTCCCGCCATTATCAACGAGGGTTCTCGGTACCTCGTTCCTCGAAAAGATGGTCACTTGCTGGTCGGCTCGACCATGGAAGAGGCCGGCTTCGATCGCTCCACTACCGAACTCGAACAGAGCCAACTCGTCGCCTTTGCCCGCAGCCTCGTGCCTGAGTTGGCGGCCCGCGAGCCGATTCGCAGTTGGGCTGGACTTCGTCCCGCCAGTTACGATGGCTTTCCTTACCTCGGCGCGATTCCGGACTGGGATAACCTGTTCGTATCGACGGGACACCTGCGCAGCGGATTGCAACTGGCGCCGGCCAGCGCGGTGCTGCTCGCGGAGCTGATCGCCGGTGGCGGCGACCCTGAATTATTGCGGCTGCTCAGCCCTGCCCGGTTGGGCCGCCACCTCGATGGTTAGCAGGTGAACATCTCCGGCACTCAGCAACCATTCGATTTGCAGCTCGTCGGCTTGGCCCCCCAATCGCGCCCAATCTGCCCGCCACGCCTGCTCCAGGTTGGCGAGCTCCTCCGCTGCACAACGCACGACGACGCAAATCGCCCGACCTCGAAGCATGCTCTGGTCCGCCTGGTCAAGCAACTGCGCGGCGCGAAACGCGCGAGGTTCGATTTGCGTTTTCGGCAGGGAATAGATCCCCCGCAGCGCAAACGTCAGATACTCGTTGAGCCTGTCATCCTTGCCGCCACTTCGCTCCCACAGTTCGTCCTCAATCAGGTTGGGATAAAGCCAGAGCAAACGCTGGTTCAAATCAGGTGAGTCGAGCAGATACTGCCGCACATCGTGCCAGCCTTCGCTGCGCATGCCAAGCACCGCCCTTTCGCGCCACAGCGACACGGCCAGCGGATTTGTGCGAACGATGCGCCAACCGCCGGATTGCGGCACCGGAACCGCGCCAAACGCCAGAAGAAACACGCCCAACGCGGATAACGCCAAACCGCGCTTCCACGGCAACCCGGCGACCTGCAAGCCCAACCCTAATGCGGGAAAGCTCCACACAACTGCCAAGTAGCGCGGCGTTGCGAGCCCGGCCAGTCCACTCCATGAGCACAGCACCGCGACGATCACCGGTCCGAGAAAACAGCCGAGCCAATAGGCGGCTGCCGATGGCTCCGGCTCGCCAGCCAAGTTTACCGCCAGACTCGGTTCGGCAGATCGTGGGGAACGAGCTGGCGATGACAACACCCGCGATGAAGAATTCCATCGAAAGGTACGGAACGCGTACCACCGCCGAACCGAATAGGGAACCAGCCAGGCTCCCAGCACCAACCCCAGGCTAAGTCCAATCAGCTCGGGCCCATCGACTAAGGCCTGCCACAGTTCCCTTCGCTGAACCCAGGTCGATGTCGCCTGGTTCATGACCAAGCCCACCACAGAGCCAACTGCCATTCCCAAGCCATCGAGCGGCTGAGGCGCTCGACGCTGAAAAAACAATAACACAGCGACCGTCAGCGTCAGCAGTATGGCGGTCGGGTGGAGCAACACAATCGCCAAAGCCAGCAGCGGCAGGCTCCAGTCGGGACCGGTCTGCAGCGAACAGAGACGTTGATAACCCCGCCAACTCAACAGCAGTCCACCCAATTGCACTAACGCGTATGGCCGCGCTTCACTCGCGAAAAAAATCAGCTGCGAGTCGATCGCAAGCACCAAGGCCGTCGTCGCCGTCGCGAGAACAGAGCGAGTCAGCCGCCAGGTGACCCAGGCGCCCAATCCCAGCAAACCACAGCCCGCGGCCAATGAGACCGCCCGCAATCCGAATGCCGTCTGCTCCTGACCGCCGGCAACAACGTGATTCAGCCAAAAGTAGAGCGGTGATTGATTGCCGGCGATGGCGCGCGACGCGACTTGCCCCCACCCGTCCGCCAAGACCCAACTGGTGTGCAACTCATCGATCCAGAGCGGATCGTGCGCGGCCATCTGCCAGCGCAACCAGCAACCGATGAGCAGGCAGGCAAGCAGGAGGATCAGGCCGAGCGGATTCTTCATGACCTGATTGTAGTAAGCGGCGGCAGAGCGAGGTTAGGTCACCAGCGGATGCGAGACACCCGGTTGACCAGCGCTGGATGCTTGTTCCGCAGCGGAACTCCCGCCAGCCCGCATCCGAGCCCGCATCAGGGAAAGACCACGCAGACGGTCCTTACGCAGCCTTGCTTCCAGCAAAATTCTGGGCCACGGCCAGACGGCTGATTCCAAATGCATTCAGCGTCGTCTTCGCCCGACGCAATTCAACGGCAGCTTCCGGACCCCCTTGCTGGACGATCAACAGGGCCGCGCCCAACCGCTCCGGCTGGCTGAGTTCTTCCAGCAGTTGGCTGATCGGACCGAGGTCGATGACCGTCGCATCAAACTGCTCGCTCAAAGGCTGCAACAACTGCCCGAGATAATCGAGCAGGAAAGGGGGCAGCCATTTTCGCACGGCCACTGGCTGGAGCGCAACCACGGCTGAATTGTTGCGGCGGGAAATCGCCATGGCCGCCTGGAGCGGCTCGAAGGCCTCGACTTGCCGGACCCAAGACCCGGCGGCAGTCAACTCAAGTTCCAGCGTCCAGCCTGCTCGCGCCAAATCGGCATCGACCATCAAGACGCGTCGACCTCGCTCGATCAGCAGCCTCGAAATAGTCGCCGCCAGGGTGGTCGCTCCTTGCTGCCGCCGCGCACCGGCCACGAGCATCCGGCCATTGCCCGCTTGCAGCAGTTGATCCGCCGCCGCCAGCAGCGGGTTGGTCAAAGCCGGTTGCTGACAGAGCTGTTCCACGATCCGACTCCAGCGGAAATCGGGATGCACCACCAGCGGCAAACCGCCACCCAG
>JAJTFE010000257.1 GCA_021298375.1 Blastopirellula sp.
CCGAGAATCAAATCGTTATCGGCCCCGCCGTAGATGCTGTCCGCGCCGTCTCCACCGTAGAGCACATCATTGGCCTCGTAGCCGTAGACGAGGTCATCACCTCCCTGACCATAAATCGTGTCGACCCCGGTACTGCCGTAAATCTGGTCATTCCCAAAGCCCCCCACGATTGAATTATTCCCGGGCTCACCATAGATCTGGTCATGCCCGTTGCCACCATCTATCGTGTCGTCGCCGTTTCCCCCGTAGATGAAGTCGTTCGCATCATTCCCGCGAATCGTGTCGTTGCCGTCGTTGCCGCGGATGAAATCCTGACCCGGTCCGCCGTCGAGAACATCGTTGCCTGGGCCGCCCTGGAAGTTGTCGTAGTGCCTGCCACCCAGCAGCGTGTCGTTGCCTCCGTGGGAATAGGCAAACGTGCGGCGGTCAGAATTGTTCTGGAAGTAGTCGTCGCCGCCGTACCCTTTGAACTGGATCGAGGATACCGAGAGCCGGGCGAACGTTTGAACCGCCAAGCCGACGAACTCCACCTTGATGTTGTCAGCATCCGGTTCCGAGATGAGCACCCGATCTGCGGTTTCTGTCCCTTCGACTTGGACCTGACGCGTCGCCGTGTCATAAAAAATCCCGGCCATCAGGCTTCGCGACTCAAGCCGCTGAAACTCCAGACCAGACAGAGCCTGCAATGCACGGGTCCCCGTCTTTCCCGGTTCCGGCTGACGCCGCTTGAGGAAATTGCAGCGAGACCAATGAGGCAGAAACGGGTGCGGCTGAGACATGGCCGAATTCCTTTTTCGGGCTGGTCGCGTTCCTGGGCTGGAGCAGCGTGGCAACCAGACCTGTCAAGACGAGAGTGAGCAGCGAACGCTTCCGGGCTGCGAACCAACCAGCCAACTTGGCCTGCGGTGCATCCCGAGCAACCTGGATTCAGGGATTCTATCCACTGCCGGTAAAGTTACCAACGACAGCTTGCCATCAGAATTTTTGCTCCCTGCCCTGCATCGCACACCCCGACGAGCAAGAGGCGTTTCGCCGCTGTGCGGCAGCGATCGACTTGGCACAGTCCCTTCGGGTGCGACGATTTGCGCACTTACTGGCCACTCTGCGAGGTGGCAGGAGCCGGCTCTCCCCGCGAGGTTCGGTAGTTCTCGATCAGGTCGAGAATGCGGCCCAATATCCGCTGCGATTCCCCCGACTCTTTTTGGCTCGCCTCATAACGTTCGTACTGCAGGGTGATTTCCTGGGTCGTCAGCAGGACTCCATTTCGCTTCATCGCCTCTTCAAACGCTCTCACCGCTTCTTGCCGCAACTCGACAGGAAACTCATTTTCGCTGGCAAAGCTCAGCAGATTCCGCTGGGCCACCGCCGATCCAAGTCGTCCCAACAGGCGAATGGCCTCCAGCGAATGACCGGACGCGTAAAGCATGTCGGTCAAGTTTTCCTGATGCTCATTGAGGTTGTAAAACCGGTAAGCAGTCCGGTCGCTCGCCACTTTCAGCAACCAGCTGACTGCAAAGTCCGACTGCGCGTCTCCCTGCTCAGAGGTCAACTGCCATGGCTCAAAGCTGCGTCTCATTCGCTCCACGAGCCGGCCAACCGCTGGCTGGTCAAGCGTCAACGAAATCACAATCGTCCGCGAATCGGCTTCCGCCAAACGCTCGGCTCGCTTGACGTCATCCCGCTCCACCATCACAACCAAAGGCACCCGCTTGGTCCGCCAGTCCGCTCGCAGCAGCTGAATCAGCTCAAGGTAATCGGGGTACTGCAGGGAGTCGCAGAGGAAAAAGTAACGCAGGTTGGAATCGCTGGTTGCCTCTTGAAAGAACGCTTTGCTGTCACCAGCAGTCCTTCCGGCAACGCCCAGGTCACCCAAGGTCAAAGCCAATTCGCGGGCAACGGGAATCTGCTTGTGCCCCACCAGGGCCTGAGGTCGCTCACCAAAGCCGGCGAGAAATACGGCTGTCCCGAGGACGACACTGCTGCCAGCGTAGGCTTGCTGGGGGTCCAGTTGAGCAATCGCGCGGAGTGCCGCAAACTGGGTGTGTCGGTCGCCCGCCTGAATCGCCCGGACCAGACTGCAGGTGGGGCGGGTGTTGGATGTGAGCAACGCGGCTGTCCCCAACTCACCGATCAGATCACAGGCACCCGCCATGGCCGGTACCAAGTCCTTGTCGACAGCAGCATGCAACAAGCGGTCGAGCTCGTCCGCGGTAAGTGGCCCGACTTCGGCTTGTACGTCGGTGGCCCGCAGCACGGCATCCGGCCCGACCAACCGCTTGGCGGTGTCGAGATAAGCCAGGAGAAACAGTTGCCGGTAGTCCCGTTGCTGGGGGTCGATCCGCGACAAGTCGGCTGCGCGATCGAGAGCCAGAATGCGGCCCGCCGTCTCGGGAGAAACCTGTTTGGTAACCAGCTTTTTTGCCTGGTAATCCCAACGCCAGACGTCAGCCGTGCGGCCAATCAAATCGAGCTTCGCCTGATTGAGTGTCCTGTCGCGGCCGAGCAACTGGTCGTTTGCCCGCTGGTAGAGTTTGCTCAACAGTTGGTCGCGAGCGGGGATGCGACCGTAAGTCTGGCGAATGGCTTGCTCCACTGATTCCCTGATTGCGGCGGGGGTGTCGCTTGCAAACAGCGGGCGGGCGATCGCATTCAAGGCATCGGGCTGCTTGACCCGGGCCAGCGCGGAGACCGCTTCGTAGCGGACCTGGATTTCATTGGCGTTCACAGCCGCCAGCAACGGCCCGAGGGCTGAGTCGCCGTAGCCGCGCAGAGCCGCGCGGACATTGCCAAACTCACTGCCGCGGGAGGGATCAAGAAAAACCTCCAACAAGGCCGCTGCACCCTTTTCACCGACCCGCCGCAGTTGATTGAAGGCATGTTGCCGGATCACGATGCTCTGGTCACTCAGCTTGGCGATCAGCTCCTGCAAACGGGCTGGATCATTGGCCACTCGATCAGCGGCCGTCAATACTTTTTGGGCGTACTCTGAGGCCAATGGCTGCAAGTCGGGATGCGAATGGAGCATCAGGAAGAAGTCAGAGCCAACTTCGCCACACAGTTCAAACAACTGCAAGTCATCATCACCCAACTTGACCAGCTGCTCCAGATAATACTTGGATTCCGCGGACTGCTCGATGTCGAGTGTCGTCCGCACAGCCTGAGCCAACTCAAACGCCGTGCGCGGGGGAGTCAGCCGCAAGTTTTCCAGAATCAGCCGACGGCCTTTGTCCAGGCTCTCGTTGATCGGCGGCAGTTGAGCTCGGCCGGCAGCAGCGGCGGCTGGTTGCCCCGCCGGTCTGGCTGGTGCCCCCGCGGCGCCAAAGGGATCGTCTTGCCAGCCACTGGCAACGGCAACCATCCAGAGAGCAAAGGCCAACCCCCACGCGGCCCGCCACCAGCCAGACAATCCGCAGAGTCTTCCCAGCCCGCTCTCGACCGGCAAGCGTACCCCCGGCCAGAGTACCCCTAGCGGCGAGGGCACTGCCAACGCACGCGCGGACCTTCGGATTGGAAGCTTGGGATTCATAAATGCTGTCATCGTCGAAGCCCAACCGAGGCTACATCATTAAAACGGACGAACCAGTTGTACCGTTTATCCTGCCCGCGAACCGGTGCTTTCAAGCTGGACAGCGGTCAAACGCCGAGCCGCTCGCGCCAGCGTCGGACTTGTGCTTCGACCTGCTCCCGCCCGGTACTGCCGTAACTGCAGAAAGCCTCCACCGCCCGGTTCGTGCCCAGTCCATCATAAACGGAGCGATCGATTTGTGGCGCCAGTTTGCGGAATTCCTCCAAATCGAGTCCCGCCAGCCCGACCCCTTTTTCCCGAGCCAAACGCACCAAATCCCCGACCAAATGATGTGCTGTCCGCTGGGGGAGCCCGATTTTGATTAACTGCTCCATCAGGGTCGTGGCGTCCAAAAAGCCATCTTCCAGGCTGCCGGCGATCACCTCCCGGTTCAGCTTTGCCCCCGCCACCAAGGGGATGGCGACCTCCAGACAGCCGCCAATTGTCTCCGCCGCGTCAAACGCTGCCGGCTTGTCTTCCTGCATGTCCCGGTTGTACGCCAGCGGCAAACCCTTGACCAAAACCAATAGCGTCTGCAGCGCCCCAATCACCCGTGCCGACTTGCCCCGGGTCAACTCCAGTACATCTGGATTGATCTTCTGGGGCATGATCGAACTGCCCGTGCAAAATTCGTGCGGCAACTTCAGGAAGTCAAACTCCGTTGTCGACCAGAGAATCCACTCCTCTGCCCAACCGCTGAGATGCACTCCCACGAGCGACAAACAGAACACGAACTCAATCAGGAAATCGCGGTCGCTGGAAACGTCCAGACTGTTTGCCGCGACCGAGTCAAATCCCAACCGACGAGCCGTATTCTCCCGGTCAATCGGCAGTGAAGTCCCGGCCAAGGCAGCGCAGCCCAGACTGTTCTGATTCGCCCGGCGGCGACAATCCGCCAGCCGCTCGCGATCGCGCTGGAACTTCTCGCAGTAAGCCAGCCAGTAGTGTGCGGCGAGCACCGGCTGGGCCCGGCGCAAATGGGTATAAGCCGGAAGAATTACCCCCGCATCTTCCTCGCACCTCCGGACAAATGCCCGCTGCAATTCCGCCAACTGCCGATCGAGGGAGTCAATCGTATCCCGAACCCACAACCTCAAATCGGTCGCGACCTGATCGTTGCGACTCCGGGCCGTGTGCAGCTTCCGGCCCACATCACCGAGGCGGTCAATCAGCGCCTGCTCGATGTTCATGTGGACATCTTCCAGTTGCGGCTTGAAGACAAACTCGCCCCGCTCAATCTCTCCCCGGATCGCTGCCAACCCCGCAACAATGGCCGCCACTTCTGCTGCCGACAGTATCCCCTGATCGCCCAGCATCTGGGCGTGCGCGGTCGACTGGGCGATGTCCTGGGCAAAAAGCCGATAATCGAAGCTGATGCTCTCGGTGAACTTCTCGACCCGGCGATCCACCTCCGCCGAAAACGCGCCGCTGCGACTGGGACTGGACAATCTCAACTCCTCGAATGCTGTCGTACTGGAAAATCTGCCAAGCGGCTGGGGAATCCGGGATCAGTCAGGCAACCTGCCAATGGCCAGCCATGCCGCCTGGACGATGACAACCCCCTCTTTTTTGACCTGCCCCTGCCGGCCGGCGTCAATTATTCACCGCCGAGCGGAACGGTAACAGTCCCGAGCGGAACG
>JAJTFE010000009.1:0-3216 GCA_021298375.1 Blastopirellula sp.
GTACTGCGTCATCACGCCGCTGATGATCACCAGGTCTTCAAACACCACCGGAAAATTTGTCCGGCCACCATACGTGCTGAGCATGCCGTACTCTTCCAGCAACGAGCGCTCCCAAATTGTCTTGCCGGTCTTGCCGTCGAGACATTGAAAGAGACACCCCAAGCCGAGCACGTACACGCGATCGGTCTCGGGGTCGCCGACGACGCTTGACCAGCCAACCCGCTCCGCCGGACCATCCGAGAGAAAAACATTGTGCACACTTTCCCAGAGCAACTTGCCCGACTCCGCATCGACGCAAATCGTCTTTTCGCCTTCCTGGGTTGTCTCGGGAAAAGACCGGCAAACCAAGTACACCCGCCCATTCATCACCACCGGCGTCGAACGGGAAGCGAACTCCTTGTTCGACCAAATCAAATTCTCTCCTTTGGGCGACCATTTTTCAGGCAAACCCTGGTCGCGCGATGTTCCGTTCAATTCCGGACCACGCCAATGAGCCCAATCGCCAGGCCGGCCGGGATTCTGACCCTGCAGATCTCCACCGGCAACGAGCACGAAACAAACTGCGCAAAGGCTCACCAAACGAAGCCATGAAAACCTGGATCGGACTGAAGCCGGATCAGCACACCGGACTGCCGTGCCGCGTGGTTGCCGGCGAATACTCCAATCAGCAGGATAGTTCATCGTTTCAATCCTCTCGAAAAAAGACTCAGTTCAAATCTTGTCGGGGCTGAGAATCGCAGTCGCATTTGTCCCGCCAACCCGCGTCTGCCGCCTGCACCACCCGATGCCCAGACGACAAATCGTGGACAACCTATCGCGGACAGTGACTTCCAAACACCAAATCGCTCAACGCGAAGGCATCCAGATTCAACCCGGCGGGAAGCCAAGGGTTCCTCTCGTCAAACCAGGTCCGGCTTTCATCACCCCAGGAGCCAGTACTTAGCCCAAGAACCAGTACTTAGCCCGGGAACCAGTGCTTCGCGTAGTTTCAACCCCTCCGCCCAAGGTCTGGTCCGCGGCCCGCAGCCACAGGATAAAACACCGCGGGAAAACAAGCAAAAAAGGTGACGCCTCATACGGAGCCAACCACGCTGGCGGCTTGTCTGACGCTGATAAAGGACGGCCCGGCTGCGGAAGAACTCGCCGTCCGGCCGGCACTCATCGCACCCCCAATTATCCCAAAAACCATGCGCCCAGCCAAGGTGCACCCCCCGCAATCCGGGATGCTTCTGGTTTCAGAGAAAAATTTGCCGGGAAATCAGCGATCAAGCTCGACGGTGTAGCCTGCCGGCAGAACGAGCCGATACTGCTCGTCCAACTCACCGCGCTCAATCAAGTGATCGTAGAGAATTCGCTTGACATCAAGAATCGCCCGCGGATGCTGGTGAATCTTCTGGTGCTCGGCGTTCACAAAGGTTTCGGACTCAACGCCCTGAAGGGTCGCACTCTCGACCCAGACGACGCCATCCGTGGGCTTACTCTCCAGCCACTCAGTCCAAAAAGACGTGGACTCAACCCGGCCAATAATATTGTGATACTTGACCGCGGGCGAAGTCCTCGCCTCTAACATCTGCTGGACAAACGGATTGGTTGGCGCCAGCGAATCGATACTCGTGCTGATCGTAAACGGCTTGGTATTCTTGAAGACCGCGGCATTCTTTTTCGCCAGTTGCATGTATTCGTTGGTTACCGTCTTGGGGAGTGTAATTACCTTCTGGCTCAGCCAACGAGTGGTCTCATTGGCAAAGCGACTGCCGTGGTGCGGTGTGCCAATCGTGATCACCCGACTGACATTGGGCAAGGGTTCAAAAAAGTAGGTCTCCCGCAGCCGCTCCAGCGTTTCCGGCTCTCCTTCCAACTTTTCAAACGGCTCGTCGCTGAGAATCTTCCAAAAGGAATCGCCGCTGCTCATCGTCAACTGCCGGGCAATCAAGCCTCCCATGCTGTGCCCGACCAGGACCATATCCTGCATCGCAGTGCTGTCGGCTCCCGAAGCAACCAGGCGTTGGCGGACCTCCTCAAGGTCTTCCCGAACCTGCCGGGCGCTTTCCCAGAATGGCTGTCCGGAGGAATAAAGACAAAACCAGAACTGATATCGCTGGCGAATGTCGGGGTCGGCCCGCAAATCGTTGAACAGTTGCAACCAGGTCACCGGACTCGACCACAGCCCGTGAATCATGACCACCGGAATTTTGTTGGGGTCATACGGCTCGAGCATGTAAATTCCCTGAAAATCCTGAGCGAAATCCGCGTTCAGCAGAGCAAAGGTCGCAAAGACGTTGGTATTCAACAGAGGGTCGTCAAGAAAATAGGCCATCGGCGTGGTGATATCGCTCTCCAGCGGAATCCAGCGATCGTTTACCTGCACGTAGACCTGCTCCAGCGGATTCAGCAGCGACAGTTTGGCATCGAGGTCGCGCGGCGGAGCAGACTGGGGAGGCAGGCTTTCATTGAACTGAAGAAAAGCAGTAAACGCCATCGTCAGCCCCGGCGGATAGTACTTTTCACTTTCGTTGCGTTGCTCCAGCTTTTTCCGCACCGCGATCAGCGGCACACCCAGTCCGTAGGTGTGATATTGATTGTTCACGCCCGTCGCCTGATAGTCGCGGGCGATTTCATAACGTTCGACATCCTCTTCATTCCACAAGCCCGGATGCTCAATCGAGAAACGAACCGTGCGATCGAGAGTCCGCAGCTCAACCACCTGACCAACCCGGAATTGTTCCTGCTTGATCAGCCGCCGGACCACCTCTTCCAGCGAGCGATTGTAAATATCGGAGATACTCCGGAACTGCGGGTCATAGGCGTTGCGGGCCAAATCGAGCTGCTGATCAAAAAGAAACTGATACGAGCTGACCAGCGCCGTGGCGTACATCTCCTGCGCCTTTTCCGTTTGCCCCAACTTGCTGGCCCACTCGCCCTCCTGAAAAGCGATTTCCGCCAAGGCATGCTGCAGTTCCAGCGATGGCTTGCGAGCCGCGTACGCCTGCAATTTGACCAACGTCTCCTTGCGGCCCAGCGCGAAACTGTCCTCAAGGGCGTAGCGCCGCAGCGATTGCTGCGTCCGCTCGCTCGGCTGCGGTGGCTTGGCCCACATTTTGGCGAAGGGTCCAAAGCGATTCGACTTGCGGATCGCTTTGGCGCCGACCGTCCCTCCTGTCGCGAAATTCACCACCCGAGCAGTTCGCCGGGCCGTCTCCAAGGAGAGGGAACGAC
>JAJTFE010000009.1:3306-22018 GCA_021298375.1 Blastopirellula sp.
ATCGCCAGCAGCCAGAACACCCCAACCAAGACCAATGCCGGACCGCGCCCGCACCGGAACAGGTGCGGGACAACAGCGGTGGTCACTGAAGTCCAAGTGGCGTTCATGAACATGGCCGGGGTGCAAAGCCAAACCCGACCGGAATACACCACGGTGCGCTTCCGGCCAAGTCAAAAAATACCGGCTGGAATTACCTGATTCGCGACCGTGGGGTCAAGGGCGAACTCAAGCTAGCGGGAAGATGCCCCGAGAAAATGAGCCGGAAATCCTCGAAATTGCAGACGGGCTCGGCATGCCAGCATCCTCCAAGCCGAGCACTCCCCGGCCCCAGCCGGCGGGCAACTTTATTCGCACTCGATTATTTGCGCTCGCCTATTCGCCCTTACCGCCACCTCGGCCAGTTTTGCCCCCACCCTTGGCCTTGCCACCACTCTTGGGCTTCGCCGGCGACTCCGCGGCTCCTGAATTACCGGACGAGGCCTCGGAACCAGAAGCCGAGCCCCCCTCCGCCTTCCCGCCAGAGCCCGCGTGGTCAGAACTCGCCGCTCGTTTGTAGCTCTCGCTGCGATAGTCCGTCTGATAGAAGCCGCTCCCTTTGAACACCACAGCCGCACCGGTGCCGAAAAGCCGGATCAGCTTTTTTCGCTTGCACTTGGGGCACACTGCGAGCGGATCGTCGGTGATCTTCTGAAAATGCTCAAAGCGATGCTCACAGGCTGAGCACTCATAATCATAGGTGGGCATGGCCTGAACTCCTGACTTCTACAAAGCCGTTCACAACGCAATTTTACTTCCCAGGCCGTGACTCGGTAACCGCTCCGCTCTGAGCCGCACAGCTGGATGGCACAGCGGGAATACCGGGAATACATGGCGGGGAGTACGCGGGAGAGTGCACAGTGGAAACCTTCTGCCGAGTCAATCAGCCGCCAATGGGCCCCGAGGAGACAACCACCTGAGCGGGGCGAATCACCCGATCATAAAGCTGGTAACCAGTCCGAAACTCCTGCAACACCTGATTTGCCGGCGCCGTCTCACTAGCCAATGTCTGCACAGCCTGATGAAGCTTAGGGTCAAAGGTCTGCCCCTCAGACTCAATCTTCTGACAACCGGCGGCACGCAGCGTTTCATGGATCTGCTGGGCGACCATCCGAACTCCCAAGGCAACAGAGGTGTCAGCTTGGTCCGGAGGAATCGCCGACAGCGCCCGTTCTAAATTGTCGAGCGAATCGAGAATTCCAGAGATCAACCCGAGGCTGGCATACTTCAGTTGTTCATCCAACTCCCGCCTCGTTCGCCGGCGAAAGTTGTCCAAATCGGCCTGATAACGCAAGGCGCGATTTTCGGCATCAGCCAGTTGACTGCGCAATTGTTCCACATCCCCTCCCGCCGTCGAGGCTCCGGACAGTTCCCGTGCAGCAAAGTCCAGAATCTCAGCGTTGCCGAGTTCCGGACTGCTCGCCTGGCCGGTACTCGATTGGCTGCCCGATTTGGTATCTGAATCGCTCATGGTCAATTCCTCTTCAAGCTCCCCTACTGACTATCTGACTTCACATTGGCACGGCTGCTTATGAGTCCTTTTCGGCTGCGCCTTCGGGAGCGGTCCCCGCGGGCGCGAAATAATCGCGGATCCGATCAAGGAAATTTTTTCGATGCGGCATCACGTCCACCTTCTCCAGTTCAGCCAACTGCCGCAGCAATTTCTCCTGTTCAGCTGACATTTTTTTCGGCGTCTCAATGAACGTCTGCACCACCAAGTCACCGACTCTTCCGCCTTGAGGTTCGGGCAGGCCTTTGCCCGAAAGCTTGAACACATCTCCCGACTGGGTTCCGCGAGGAACCTTTAACTTATCCGGACCGCTTAACGTCGGGACCTCAATTTCGGCCCCCAGCGCCGCTTGGGTGTAACTGATCGGCAACTGCAAAACGAGGTTCTTGCCATCCCGTTGAAAGATTCGGTGGCGTTTGACGCCAATAAAGCAGTAACAATCGCCCGGTGGTCCGCCGTCAGGACTCGGCTCTCCCTGCCCAGTCAAGCGAACTCGCATCCCCTCATCGACTCCCGCAGGAATGTCGACATCCAATTCCACAGCCGTCTTCAGGTAACCTTGACCGCGGCAATCTTTGCAGGGATCGACAATCCGGACGCCGGCCCCCCGACAAACGGGACAGGTCGTCTGGACACTCAATATCCCGGCAGATTGCACAATCTGGCCGCGGCCGCCACACTGCGAGCAGCGCTGTGCCTGGCTCCCCGGCTTGCTGCCAGTAGCCCCGCAGGTCTTGCACTCGACACTGCGGTTGAACCGCACCTGCTTGGTGACTCCGCTCGCAACCTCTTCCAGTGTCAGCGATACGTCGACTCGCAGGTCGTTGCCTCGACGCTGTCGCCGCCCGCGGCCGCCGCCAAAAAAATCGCCAAAAACGCCACCGCCAAAAATATCACTGAAAGCCGCGAATATATCTTCTGCCGAATTGAAGCCCGCCCCCGCTCCCTCGACTCCTGCGTGACCAAAGCGATCGTAACGGGCCCGCTTCTCCTGATCGCTCAACACCTCGTAGGCTTCGGACGCTTCTTTAAAAAGTCGGCTGGCGTCCTCGTTTCCCGAGTTGGAATCGGGATGATACTTTACCGCCAACTTGCGATAAGCCCGCGCAATTTCTCGTTCATCGGCGTTTCGCTCAACTCCGAGTACTTCGTAATAGTCGCGTTTGGACATCGCAGTGTTATCTCGCGGAATTCCAATTCCAATCCCAATACCGGTCCAGGCTGATGAGCCCGGAGGAAAATGACAAGCAAAAAACGGGGCCTGTTCGCGGTCCCGGCATCGGCTCCAAACGTCATCCTCGAAGTTCTGCCCTTGCGGCCACTCGGGAACCTTGCGGCCACTCGGGAACCTTGCGGCCACTCGGGAACACAGCCAGCGCCCGGCTCAGTGCAAACACCGTAGACCAGGTCGACAGCCGGAGCGGATCCGCATTCCGTCTTTTTTTCCCGCGCGTTTTCCCCCGGAGTTCCCGGCGTCCTTGCCGGTCGCGGGCAATCCGGACCGCGCGGGAAGGGCCCGCCTGCGGTCGAACCTTCCCCGGGCAAACTCGAACTGGGAAACAAAAAAGGGTCGCCGTTTGCCACAGCAACAGCGACCCGCCAATTCTTCCAAGCGACCGACGTCCGGCGTCGCTGTTCGCATGACGGCAAACAGCCCCAGATTCGGTCCGGCAGTGGCACTAGGCAATCACGCCTTCACCCAACCGCTTTTTCTTGTCGTCGTCAAGCGTGGAAATCATCGCGTCGGTGGTGAGCAGCAAACCAGCGATGCTGGCCGCATTCACCAGAGCTGTTCGCACGACCTTGACCGGGTCGATGACTCCGGCCTTGTACATGTCGACGTACTCGCCGGTGTGGGCGTTGTAGCCAACATTGACGGGCTTGTCCGAAACGATGTCCACGACCACGGCGCCATCGATCCCGCCGTTCCCGGCAATCTGCCGCAGCGGAGCGTCGAGTGCGTTCAGAACAATATCGACACCGATTTTCTCGTCACCCTTGGCCGAACTGCGAGCCTTATCGACTGCTTCGCGGCAACGGAGCAGAGCGACACCACCGCCTGGAAGAATGCCTTCTTCCACGGCAGCCCGGGTTGCATGCAGGGCGTCTTCGACACGCGCCTTCTTCTGCTTCATGTCCGATTCGGTTTCCGCACCAACGCTGATCACCGCAACACCGCCAGTCAACTTGGCCAGCCGCTCCTGCAGCTTTTCCTTGTCGTAGTCGCTGTCGGTTTGGGAAATCTGCTTGCGAATCTGGTCGATTCGATGCTCGACGTCGGCTCGCTTGCCAGCGCCTTCGACAATCGTGGTGTTGTTCTTGTCGACAGTTACCTTCTTGGCCCGACCCAGCTGATTCAAAGCGACGTTCTCGAGCTGGATTCCCAATTCTTCGCTGATCAGGGTGCCGCCGGTCAGCACAGCCATGTCCCCCAGCATCGCCTTGCGGCGGTCGCCGAATCCCGGTGCCTTGACCGCACAGACATTCAGCGTGCCGCGGAGCTTGTTCACCACCAGCAGCGTCAACGCTTCCGCATCAACGTCTTCGGCAACAATCAGAAGCGGCTTGCCAACCTGGCCAACCTTCTCCAGGACCGGCACCAGATCGCGAATGTTGCTGATCTTCTTTTCGAACAGCAACACATAAGCGTCGTCGAACTCGCATGACATCTGAGCGGGGTTATTGATGAAATAGGGCGAGATGAAGCCCTTATCAAATTGCATCCCGTCAACGTACTCCACCGTGGTCTCGGTCGACTTGCCTTCTTCCACCGTGATCACGCCGTCTTGCCCGACGCGATGCAAGGCTTCCGCCAGCAAATCGCCAATCACCCGGTCATTGTTGGCGCTGATCGCGCCGACCGAGGCCACTTCTTCCTTGCGGCTTACCTTCTTTGACATCTCAATCAAACGGGCTTCCGCGGCCGCAACCGCTTTTTCAATCCCGCGGCGAACAGCCATCGGATTGCTGCCGGCGACGATGTTCCGGATGCCTTCCTTAAAAATCGCCCGAGCCAACACCGTGGCCGTCGTCGTTCCGTCGCCAGCCAGGTCAGAGGTCTTTTGGGCAACCTCGACAACCAGCTTGGCACCCATGTTTTCGAACTTGTCTTCCAACTCGATTTCCTTGGCTACGGTCACGCCATCTTTCGTCACCGTGGGACCACCAAAGGACTTGGAAATGATCACGTTCCGCCCGGTCGGACCCATGGTGATCGCCACCGCGTCCGCGAGCTTGTCAATACCCGCCAGCATGCGGTTGCGGGCATGATCCTCAAACATCAATTGCTTGGCCACTATATGTTTCCTTTGTCTGTTTTATTTGCTTTTCAGTCGACCGATTGTCGCCAACCGCACGCCCTCAAAACTGGCCGGAGGAGCAGGCCACCGGCCAGTGCGAGCCTCGGCTCCTTAAACAACCTTCGCCAAAATGTCGGACTCGCGGAGAATCTTGACTTCCTCGCCATCCACTTCAATTTCCGTTCCGCCGTACTTGCCGAAAATGACTTCGTCACCCACGGCCACGGACAGCGAACCGCGCTGGCCATTGTCCAGCAACTTGCCGGGACCCACGGCAATCACCGTACCGCGCTGCGGCTTTTCCTTGGCGTTGTCGGGCAACAGAATCCCGCCAGCCGTCACTTCCTCAGCAGCCATCGGCTCTACCACGACACGGTCATCCAGCGGTCGAATCTTGATCTTTGCCATTCTTGAATTCCTTTATTTGAAAGTTCTCGTTTGAATTGGTTTTGAAGTCAGCAGTTCGGGGCCCGGGACTACATCATCCCCATGCCGCCCATGCCACCCATGCCGCCCATGCCACCCATGCCACCCATGCCACCCATGCCCATATCACCACCCATACCGTGGTCGTGATGATGGTCGCCACCACCCGCCTCTTCCTTCTTTGGAATCTCGGTGATCAGCGATTCAGTGGTCAGCAGCAGGCTGGCGACGCTGGCCGCATTTTGCAGAGCAGTCTTAACTACCTTGGCCGGGTCGATCACGCCCTCGGCAACAAGGTCGGTGTACTCGCCACTGTCGGCATTGAAGCCTTCCGACTTGCCCTTGAGATGGCGCACGCGGTTTACGACCACAGCGCCTTCATAACCGGCATTTTCTGCGATGCTGCGGAGCGGATACTCCAGTACCTTGCGAATGATCCGCACGCCAGCTTGCTCGTCGTCCGACAAGCCCTTGAGACTGTCGAGGGCCTTCTCGGCCCGAATCAAGGCGACGCCACCGCCGGGAACAATCCCTTCCGCCAGAGCCGCCGCAGTCGCGCTCTTGGCATCATCCAGCAGGTCCTTGCGTTCCTTCATTTCGGTTTCGGTTGCAGCGCCCACACTGATCTGAGCCACGCCACCAGCCAGCTTGGCCAACCGCTCCTGCAGCTTCTCGCGGTCGTAATCACTCTCCACCGTTTCGATTTCACGGCGGATCTGGGCGACCCGAGCTTCGATGTCATCCTTCTTGCCGGCTCCTCCGACCATCACGGTCTCATCCGAGGTGATCCGCAGCTTCTTGACCCGCCCCAGGTCGGACAACTGAACGCTTTCCAGGTCGATGCCGCGGTCCTTGAAAATCGGGTTGGCACCGGTCAACACCGCGATGTCACCCAGAATCGCCTTGCGGCGGTCACCATAACCGGGAGCCTTCACAGCAACCACCTGCAGAATGCCCCGCATCTTGTTGACGACCAAAGTCGCCAGGGCCTCGCCGTCGACATCCTCAGCAATGATCAACAGTTGCTTCTTGGCCTTGCTGACTGCCTCCAACAAAGGAATCAGCGATTTGTTGGACGAGATCTTCTCTTCGTAAACCAGAACATGGCAGTTATCCATCTCAACCGAAACTTCGTCCTGGTTGGTGACAAAGTGAGGCGAGAGAAACCCGCGATCAAACTGCATGCCTTCGACGACTTCCACCGTCGTCTCGCTGCCACGCCCCTCTTCAATCGTGATCACGCCATCCTTGCCAACCTTGAGAAACGCATCCGCCAGAACATTGCCAATCGTCGGATCATTGTTGCCCGCGATCGTGGCGACCTGCTGGATTTCCTTTTTGCTCTTGGCGTCAATCGCCTTGGCCTGCTTGGAAACCTCGTCGCAAATCGCCGCGACTGCCTTGCTGATCCCCCGAGACAATGCCATCGGGTCAAAGCCCGAAGCGATCATCTTCAAGCCCTCGCGGAAAATCCCTTCCGCCAGCACCGTCGCAGTCGTGGTGCCGTCACCAGCCACATCGTTGGTCTTGCTGGCTGCTTCCTTGACGAGTTGCACGCCGAGGTTTTCGTAAGGATCATCCAACTCGATGTCCTCAGCCACCGTGACACCGTCTTTGGTCACCTTGGGACTGCCCCAGCCTTTGTCGAGAATCGCGTTGCGACCGCGCGGGCCCAGCGTGCTGCGCACAGCCCGAGCCAACTTGCTGACACCGGCCAGCAGCGGCTTCCGCGCCGCATCGTCAAATACCATCTGCTTCGCACCCACAGGAATCCTCCGTTAACAAATTTGAAATGTGCGTGTTTTGTTCCGTGCTTATCTTCGTGCCGTGCTTATCTTCGTGCCGTGCTTAACTTCGTGATTGTCCCAATTCGCCCGAACGGGCGGGACGACCATGGATTCAATGAACCTGTCCCCTGCGGAGCTCGTTGCCTCGACCGAGCCAAAAAGCGACCTCAACGTTGAGAACGACCGGCGTCACGGGCTGCAGGCATCGCCCGGTGGAGGCCGCTTGAACATCTGCAGCGTTTTCCCCACCAGCGATTCCATCACCAACAACCGGCCCCGAACCACCCCGCCCCCAAAACGGGCGACGCGTTCCAGAACAAAGCCAAAAGCTCTCCGCGAAGCGGGGTCTGACCGAACCGTGGGCCTGCCAAATCGGCACCCTTGGCTCGGTTGCGTTCCCAAAAATGCAATCACCGTGCCAATTCCCAGGTCGACCGCAGGCTTTCGGCTTATTCCCTCATTTCTCCAACACCGAGCCAATTCAAATTCGGAGAACCCGGCCCAGCCGAAAAGGCGAGTGACAAAAAGACAGAAGGCGGCAGAGAAGCCGCAGAGAGTTCGAATCGGGTCGGGAAAATCAGCGTCCAAGCCCCGTTGCTCGGATATCGACGTTGTTCGTTTTCCAGCCATGACGCCGTCGCGCATGGCCGGCTCAAATCCTCCCCCAGCAGCCGCAGCCCCGTGCGGCGAATTTGAATCCGAGCGCAGCTCACGCAAGCCGCTTTTCCGCTCCCTTAATCCGGGCAGCAAAGGCGGCTGGACGACCTCGGCGGGAATCGGCTCGAACTCCGGAGCGGGGTCAGCACCCTTCGGGCGGCAAGCCACGACCGCCCGACCGCGGGGACAAGCCGCAGCTCGCCCTCCGCGGGAGCCAGTTAATTATTCAGCCAATTTCCAGGCTTCCATCCAAAATTGCCCGCCGCGTTTCATTTGAAAGTCGCTCATCAATCGGCGCTCCATGTCGGGCAAGTGCCCAGCACCATAAAACAGGGCTACTTTTTTCTTGCCGCTGGCCAGCTCGCGCTTCATCACTTCCAGTGCTTTGGCGTTGCGATGATTAATGATCGTCGAGCCCTCTCGGCCCTCGAACATCGCCATCCCCCCCTCCATGTCCCGCATTTGCTGCGCCATGGTCCGGCGCAGTCGCAGGGCTGGATTTTTCGAAAGCATCGCCGCAAACAAATCAGCGTTACTCACTTGCGAGCGGTTCTCGCTGGCCATTGCCGTCCCAATCGCCTTGAGAAACATCTTGCCGAAACTCTCGTCGTTATTCTTCATGCTCTCGAGGAATTCTTCGGGCGACATGTCCGCGTGAATAAAATTCTCGCGATTGTAATCGATGTGTTCCAGCTGAAACTCCAATTCCAGCATCGACTTCATGCCCAATTGCATTGCAGCCAGCGGATTCAATCCCTCGCCCTCGCCTCGCCCCCCCTCGGGAATCCGAGTTCCCTCTGGAGCGACCAGCTCGTAAAGCAACGCGTCGTACTGCTCAAAGTGCTTGTTCAATTGCTCGTAGTATTCTTTTTCACCGATGTGAACGACACCAATCAAGTCAACGGTTACCACCTCGCCAGCAGCATTGGTCGTCTCATACCGGGTGACGGAAGTCTCCATCGCCACCGGCTTGCCTCGACTGTTTTTTCGAATCCGCATGAAGGAGTCCATGCTGCCGGGGCCTTTGGCTTTTTTATCCTGCTTTCGGCCGGGCCCCGCTTTGCGATCTGCTCTTTCCTCAACCGCACCCTCCTGAACCGCGAGAGTTGCCACCGCGACTTCCCGGCCGCCAGCCTGCGCTGCCGCTGCCGTTTCCGCGTCAACCGCCTGCACGTCAGCGGCCAGCCCAGCTCCATCGGTTTGCGACCAAGCCGGCTCAGCCTGCAGCACCCATGACGCAAGTCCAACCAACCACGCAACGTGCGCTGCCGTCCAACAAGACTGCTGGAACCAACGTTGAATCCGCTTCACCTTCATTCGCTGACCCTTGCTCAAAAACCTGACACTTGCTCTAAAACCTGACCATGGCTCAAAACTCAGTGGCGGCTGCCGTCCTTCAGCAATTCCCCGCCTGAAAACCAGTGGCTCCGCAGCGGACCTTCGACCGAGGCGAACCCGCCAACCGTCCAACCGCAGAGACATTCCAGTTACCGCAGCGGCAGTTTTGGCAGCCCCGATTGAACTCGCTGGAACTGGCCACTGACAGTGGCCCGCCAGTTCGCGAACCAGCTCCCTCTTGGATGCAGCACCGACTCCGCCGCCCGTTCTTATCCGCCGCCTGTAGTCATCCGCCGCCTGTAGTCATCCGCCGCCTGTTGTCATCCGCCGCCTGTTTTCATCCTATGCCGGACCCCGCACGCAGCCAAAGGGTTTCACTCCACTTTTTTTCCAGCGGTCACCCAAGCCAAACTCGGCGGCACCCAGTAACGCCAAAACAACTACTTCAAGGCACTTAAACTGACGGGGCTTCGTTCGGCCAAAAAGACCGAAGCCGGTCGCCGCGTGATGTATTTTGAAAATTGGGAACCGAACAGGCTCCGCGCGTCGCAGGTAAAGCTTGCCTGACCCGCGTCCCAAACTTTCCAATTGCCCGATTGGGCTGAAAAGGCGACCGTTCGGCTGCCGCTGCCGGCGTACCAGTAACCTCGCTGGAGCAGGAATCCGATAGTTGAATCCTCGGAAATTTTTCCGACCCGCTGTCGGGCCTTCACCCGAATCCGGTTTTGTTCGTGGTCGGCTCGCCAGCGGTAATCGACCGTAGGAGTTTCCTCTCGCCCACCAACGACGGAGAAACCGGAGTTCTCAATCGCAAAGGGGGCAAACTCAAAGGGCGATTTCAGTGCCCGAGAAAGCGACCAGGCCGCCATCCGCGAGGAAACAAAGCTCTTGATCAGGCAAACGCCCCGCTCTTTGGGCAACCCCTTTTCCATTCGCCGAACATAAAACCGCAAACTGACCAAATCAACTTCGTGGCCAATCGCGAAGGGCAGGTTCCAGACGTAGACCTCTTTCAGCCGCACGGCAATCAACGACAAAAACGTGTCATCGTTGAAATAATCCAACTCCAGCCCGGGAGGGACTAAGGGCCCTAGAGTTTGCTGGTCGCAGTGAAAATTCAATGCAACCAGTTCACTCCAATCGGCTCGGACTGTGCTCTTGGCAGAAGTCATCAGCGTCACCCGCGTGAAAATTTCCCCGCCCCGACTCACGGAACCATTGAGCAACTCAGCCGAAACAACCACTCAGGAAGCAAGCTCCCGTCGAGCGATCCTCCAAGCGATCTCTCTGCGGAATCCGTGAGCCTCTGTACCTCGTTTAGCCCCGTTTTGCTGAGCCCCGTTTTGCTGAGCCCCGCCGAATTTAATGAGCCCTGCCGAGCCGTCGCCGGGCTCAACTAGCCCAGCCCCACTCACAGGTTCACCAACCCTGGCCCGCTGCGTTCACATCACCGGATGCCCCTGCAGCCTCGGTTAGCTCAGCCCAAACTGGCTCCTGCTAATCGCTCTTCAGTCTAACATCGCGTCTCACCGGAAGGAACTTGCTGACTCGCCGAAATTGGCTTGGAAATCCCGGTAAATCGGCACCCTCGCCGACATCTCCATGGAAATCGCTGTCGATTTACAGCCAAACAGCGAACGCCCCGGGCGCTTTCCATTTTCCCGAACCCGACTCGAGCAAACGCCCCGGTCTTCTGGCAAACGCCCCAGTCTTATGGCAACCGCCGCGATGCCAACGCGCGGGAAGTGGGCAGCTTGACATTCCAAGCCAAGCCAATCGCGCTCATCGCCCTGATCACCAGCCAGCTCAGATCGAATTGGTACCACAACAGCCCGTGTTTCGCCGAGCTCGGGAAGGCGTGATGGTTGTTGTGCCAACCTTCCCCCATGCTGAGCAGCGCGCAAAGCCAGTTGTTGGTCGAGTGGTCATCCGAGCGAAAATGCCTTCGGCCAAACAGATGGCAAATCGAATTGATCGACCAAGTCACATGGTGCGTGAAAAAGATTCGGACCAACCCGCCCCAGAGGAAACCCAGAAACGCGCCGAACCAAGGCGTGCGACTGCCGTCTCCGAACCAGGCCTCGACGGCGTAGCCCGCACATGCCGGCAAGCTCAAACTGAGGAGCACGAACAGGTAATAATTTCGATTCACCCACATCAACAACCGATCGCGGGTCAAATCGGGAATGTACTTCTCAAAATCAGGGAACGACCAGTAACCGGTAAACAACCAACCGACTTGGCCATGCCAAAAACCGCGAAGCGCCGCCCAAATGCCGGGCCCCTCCAAATTGGGCGAATGCGGATCACCCTCCTGATCGCTGTGCCCGTGGTGCCGCCGATGGACGGCACACCAAATCAACGGCTCTCCCTCCACCGAAAGGGCTCCAAGCATCGTCCAAAAGGCCCGCACCCAGCGATACGTCTCAAACGAACGGTGAGTGAGCAGGCGGTGAAAACCAACCGTGATTCCCAACGTGGTGAAGATCCAGCCACCAATCAACATCAACAAATACGGCCAACCCATCCAGCCGTAATTCCACATCAGACCGATCGCCAGCAAGCATCCCAAAAACGGAAACACGACCGCACAGGTCATGATGATCTTTTGCTTCGTTGTCGCCACCGGAGGCCCGGCATCATCAGCCACCGGGGTCTCGGTCACTTCCGTCTCTTTGGTCGCAGCGCCCAACTCGCGGTACGCATTCTTCAAATCAGGAAAGTCGTTCATCCCCACCTCAATTTCAACCTTCAACCGTCCCGCAACAGTTTTCCGCGAACAGCCCGCGGCCAACGTTTTCATTGCTGACCAGCGCCAAACCCGCTCGCCTTGTTTCCTTCACCGCAACGCGCTCAAAAGCGCTGGCGGGAAACCAACTGCCATGCTGCTTATGTTATAGCCAGTCGCCGCAGTCAGCGAAACTTCGAACCTTGGCCGTTTTGAACGATTCACCCCGCGCACTCGGCCGCATCGAAGAGGTCGGTCAACGCGCCAGCCAGACAACGGCCTTGGAGCGATCCCGGCTTCTCGCGCGCCGCCCCATTTCCGGATACCGGCCGGCTTCGATCTTAATCGCCCGCGCCCTCGGCAGCTCCCTCTCCCGCGTCCCGATTCCTTCGCCGCTTGAGCCGATGCCGTTTCCGCTCGTCGACTGTCGCCAGCCCCCAACTCAGCGCCTCATCTTGGGTGTACTGCTTACCCAATTGCCGCGCGATCTCGGCCTTGCACAACTCATAGCCGAGATAAAAAGCATGCGAGGGGTCGATTCCCAACCATCCGCTCTGGCTGAGCAGATCAAACAGCTCAAACGGGTCCTCGGCACTCCACAGTTGCCGCTCGGCGAGAGCATAGAATCCGTCCGGCTCGGCGAAGAGCCGCAGATTGGCATCCTTGATCTGTTCCGCCAGCGCCGCCAACGTCTCCCGGCCAAAACTGGTCACTCGTGGATCGCGGAGCATCACCAGACGATCGAGGAGCCGCTTGGGGGGTACCCGCCCCGACACGGCGTGTTTCACCAGCCTCCGGGCCCAATCGCACTCCGCCACCGACGTGCGAGCCCAGTTGATCACCTGGGTCGTCAAGACGCTGTGAATGCCCAACTCCTGACAAATCGCGAGCAACAGAAAATTGATCCCCGCGGAATCGCAATCAGAGAGTTCCGTGACGTTGCCGATGCCCATCAGGACCTCGGCCTCGGGCCAACGCTGCCGCGCCGCATAGTACCGCTGCAAACTCCCCGCGAATCCCAGGCCGATCGGCTCGAGAATCGGGTCAGCCCGCCAGCGACACCCGCGGGCCGCGAGATACTCGGCTGACTCTTCCAGCCGCTCCCACTCTTCCACCCGGTCGGGGATGACCACCAACGCGGCGCCTGTATCTGCTGCCCACTCGCGATTGCCTGAGTTGACGCTCAAGACCAGTTCCGCACCAGCCCCCACCGCGGCTTCAACTTCCTCGCGATCGAAACTGTCAATTGAAACCCGCAGCCCCAAATCCTTGATTGCCCGGACCGCATCGCCTACTCCTCGCCAGCCTCCTGTCGGTTCACATCCCACATCGATCAGGTCGGCTCCCGCCGCCGCATACTGCCGAGCGAGGTCGAGCAGTTGGTGGCGGTGCAGTCGCGGCGCGTAGTTGATTTCGGCAAGAATCTCGATGTCATACTGCGACCAGTCTGGAGGCGTCGCCGGCTGGGAAAAAAAGGCGGGCAAGTCGCGCAAGTCCTTTGGCCCCAGCTCAATTGGAACTTCCGTGCGGTCCTGCAATGGCCGCAAGTCTCCCGCACAGAATCCGGGCAGCAAAATCCGCGTTGTCCCCGGGGGAACTTCAAGTCGCGAGGCCATCCAGTGCGGCGTCAGCAGAGCCGCGACCGTGATCGGCATCACCTGCACGGTAAAGCCGAACCCGATCCGCTCGGCAAGGCGCCCCACGATCTCGCGCAGCGCGGGCTCGGCCAATCGCCCAGTTACGAAATGAATCTGTTCCTTTTCCATCGCTCTCAGTCTAGCTGGAACCCTGCGTAACCAAAACCGAGCAGCGGGGCAGGGTGGCTCCTCAAAAAACTTTTCGGCGGTGCCCATCAACCAGCGAGCGGCCCGCGTTTCGCAAACAGCCTGGCTCCCAGACCCTTGCGCGATTGGGCTTGAACCAAGCCGGCGAGTTACTCTCCCGAAAAACTCTCGGGCTAAAATCCTCGCCCCCCAATCGCGAGTCTCCCTCTCACGACCAGTCTCCCTGCCGAACACCGCCGCTTCTGTTAAAATTGAGCGAGGTCACGCTGGACGCTCCCGCTGGCCGAAAATATCCTGTGACACTTCCTGTCTGCTTCCCAATCTCATTCCTGGCCGACCGCCCCATGAAAGCTCTCCGCTACGCGCAGCGTCTGGTCGGCTTTGAATCGGTCAGCCACCAGTCAAATCGCCTGGTCAGCAAGTATCTGGAGATGAAGCTGAACAAGTTCGGCTTCCTGGTCGAGGAATTGACTTACCGGGACGCAGCCGGAACGCTCAAAGTCAATTTGGTCGCGCGAAAGGGAAACCTCCCTCCGCCGCTGGAGCACACCACTTCGGTCGCCACTGCCACGCCGCCGGCTGCTCCGCGAAACGGACTCGCCTACTTTTGCCACACCGATGTGGTGCCGGTGACCAGTTGGTTCACGAAAGAGTTCGGCCCTTTTGAGCCAACGGTGCGGCAGGAACGACTGTACGGTCGCGGAAGCTGCGACATGAAGGGTTCGATCGCCTGCATGCTCGCTGCCGCCCGCAAGTTCGACTGGCACGATCTCCGCCGTCCGCTTTACTTTGTCTGTACTGCGGATGAAGAGGTCGGATTCCACGGCATTCGGCACGTCGTCTCCCACAGTCAATACTTTCGCGAGTTGGTCAATCGGCAGGTGCCTGCGATTATTGGAGAGCCGACTCAACTGGAGATCGTCCACGCCCACAAAGGCTCGCTCCGTCTGGTGGCGACCGCTCGCGGAACTGCCGTCCACTCCAGTACGGGAATTCGCACCAATGCCAACCTGGCACTCATTCCGTTTGCGGTCGAGATGAAGGAAATCTGCGAGGAGACAGAAGCGGATCCCCGCTGGCAGAATCGTCAATTCACTCCACCAACGCTGACCTGGAACATCGGTCTGCGGGACAACGCCTCAGCCCTCAATATCACCGCGAGCGAGAGCGTCTGCTCAGTTTATGCCCGGCCCATGCCGGACGTGGCCCTCCAACCGTTGCTCGATCGCGTGGCGGCCGCTGCGGAACGGCACGGCCTGCAACTTCAAATCATCCGCGCCTGCGAGCCGTTCTGGGTTCCACCCGACTCACCGTTTGTCACCGCTGCCTGTCAACTTGCTCATCGCGCTGCGCCCCGCACCGTTTCTTACGCCACTGACGGCGGATTGCTCGGGGAGCTTTCCGAAAAAATCATTTGCGGACCGGGGGGGGGTTGAACAGGCCCACACTCACGACGAATGGATTTCGCTCGAGCAATTGGCCCGCGGCACTGAACTCTATCAAAAAATGATCCAAGCCTGGTGTTGTGACTGAATGAAAAAACAACCTACCCCCGAAGATATCCACTTGTTTGACGCCACGGAAAAGGACCTCCGCGCTGTCAACGCGTTTCTCCAGCCCTTTGTCGATCAGGAATTCCTCCTCCCCCGCACACGGGACGAGCTGAAGCATTTGCTGAAACATGCTTTTGTGGCACGGTGGCGACGCAAAGTTGTTGGATTTGCTGCGGTTGAGATTTACTCGCGGAAGCTGGCCGAAATCCAATGCCTCGCGGTCCACCCCGAATTTCAGCGGATGGGGATCGGCCGTCGCCTCGTGCAAGCGTGCGTTCGCCGGGCAAAGGAACTGAAAGTCCTTGAACTGATGGCAATTTCGGCATCCGATGCCTTTCTCAAGGAGTGTGGGTTCGACTACAGCCTTCCCAAACAGAAACGCGCCCTGTTCGTCCAGCCTTTGGAAATCGAACTGGAACCGACCACGGAATAACGCCGGGCGCCCCGATAGAATTCCTCGGCAAGCCGGCGGATGCCCGCCGGTAGTCCGGTCACGCTGAGCGACTCCCTCCCAGCCCTCCGCAGTCAACTCGCTGATGCAGTCACCTCGCTGATGCAGTCATCTGGCGGATGCAGTCATCTGGCTGATGCAGTCATCTGGCTTGGGCGGCGCCAAACGCTCCCGCCTGCTGCACCTAGGCCAGCAGGCTGCTGATTGCAAAGCCGGTCGCGAGGGCAAACGCGACCCAAGCTAAACCAACCAGGATGAGATTGAGCAGCCCCGACCACGACGATTGGAACCCCTGAACTTCGGTCACGGTTCGGGAGAGTAGCCCCAAGGTCCAACCAGCCAACAACAACTCAATCGTCGAAATCAGCGTCAGGAAAAACAAAGCCGCTGGCCAAGCATCCAGCAGTGGTTTCTTGAGCTGAAAGATCTCGGACCCGCCCAGCAGCAGTTTCGGCACCCACAGGCTCAAGCCGATGATTGACGGGGCGGTACCCCAGGCAAATGCCGTGCGGAGTTGTCCGACGGAACCGACTCCGCCCAGTAACTTCCCGGTGAACCGCAGCAAATGGGCGTTGGCCCAAACACCAAACAGCCCGGCCAGCGGCCCCAGAATCAACGCCAGCCCCAAAATGGCTGGGACTGACATCGTTTCCCCAAAGCCACGCGTTTCGGCCCGGGAAAGGCATCGCTCAACGCCCGCCAGACAACTCAGCAACACCACGTGAGGCGGGCTGTTGGTCTCGATAATCCAACGCACCGTTTCCTGAGGGTATCGCCAGATCGTCTGAAACGGAGTGAGGTCAAAGCGTCCCTTTCTTTCCAATCGAAAACTCATCGACCTGCCTCCTCCGCGGCGCAACTGCCCGACGGCAACTGGAAATCACACCTGATTATTCGACCGCCCCACTCCGGCGGGTTTCCGCTCTCCCTCGAAAACAGCGGTCCGTTCGGCTCGCTATTTCTGCACCGCCGCAATCCGTTCCGACCGTCAAAAAAATTTGCCCCAACACGCCGGAGGCCGATCGGGAAGGTTCACCGGTTCATCCGCCAAGCGGGCGTCCAACAACCGGAGTTCGTCGTCCAAGCCCTGCAGAATGGCCTTGTAATCGGGATTGGCCAACAACTCCGGCCGCGCGCGCGCCTCAAACGCGTACGCCTGTCGCACGACAGTGAGTTGCCTCTTGGCGAGCGCCACAATCTCATCGCGTTCCCGTTGGCTGTAGCGAGCCGGCCAATAGCCATCCCGGCACAACAGAATCACAAAGGAACTCGCCGCCCGAATCTGATGGGGAAATCGCTGGGCATCGTTTTCGAGTGTTCGCTTGACCATCGAAAGTAAACGCAGCCACTGCTCACTGGTCGCCAACCAGCGAGTGGCTTGTTCGTTCATCCAGGGAGCCAAGTTTGAATAACGCATTTCGCACGACTTATCGACTGAAACTCGAACCACTCCCCCAGCGGGGATTCACCTCAGGCATTCCAGAATCCTCGCCAACTCGCGGGAATCTCCAACTTGTTGATCCGGCGTGACAGTCCCGCGACTCGTCGCAGCAACTCCAATTCCTGTTCGGCCTCCGCCATCATTTGACCGTTCAACCGATGGGCTTCCACGGTCATCGGCTGGTGGGGATCTTTTTGTTTCTGCTTGAATAATTCGGATAAGCGTTCGGCCAGCTTCACCAAATCATGGTGATTACCTGAGGGCCAGACACCTTCCCGACCCAAGACCAAAAGCAGCGAGGCAAACATCCGAATCTGCGGCACGTCAAACTCGTGACCATGGCGAAACACCTCATCCGAGAGGCTCAACAGCGCCCCGGAGCGATCAAAAATGGTTTCAAACCATTCTTGAGCTTTGGGGTGGGACCAAGGCGAAATCGACGAATCGTCAGGCATACAAGGAATTGTCCAACCAGGTTACGTACAACAGAACTCAGTTTCGTCAGTCATCCAGCGTAAACACCTGGATGGCAAAATCGTTCCCCAGAAATGCCACTGACCACTCAGCGCCAGTCTTCGTGGCACTTATTGCAGGATTGCTCAATCCGGTTGACCGCGTTCCCAGCCGACTCGAAGTCATTCAGCTTCAGCGCTTCCAGCAGCCCTGCCGCCCCGCCCCGCATTTCACCGGCCAGTGCGCGGTAACTCTCGTCGTCGCCGCCTTCCATCGTTTCATTGGCGAGCACCCTGCCGATCGCTGCAATCACCGCCGCCTGCTGGGCAACCTCTTCCACGCTGCTCTGAAAGTCAGCCTTGCTGGCCGTCAACGCCTTGAGACTGGTCAGGCTCGCTTCCAGCTGCACCATCGTCGGCACGCGATCGACAACCTGCGACCAATCAACCGCTTCAATCGGCTTTTCTGTATCACCGAAAGAGCCACCCCGGATCAGCTCTTGCAACTCATCTTTTCGTAACCGCGCGTACTGATAAGCTTGCTCACCGTCGGTCCGCGCATTGGCCGCAGCCCGCCAGCAGGCTGGCTGGACCGTTGCGGCCGCCGACTTCCAGCGAACATCGCCTTCGTATTCAAAAATGATTGCAAACCACATCGACAACAGACTGTATGTCTGCCGCACCTTGAGATAGTCAGTCTTGAACTTGATTGGCGTGGTCAGGTCTTGCTCCAGCTGCAAATGCAGCCGCTTGACCTCGCTCTCAATCGCCTCACCGGTAACCACGCTTGACCAAGCCGCTCCTGAGGCCGACGGGTTCTCGGCTTCACCGGCGCCAGGCTCTCGACCAACGGCAGGGTCCTGTCCAGCCACTGCGGACCGCGGCGGTACGGTTGTTTGCGGTGTTGTCGTGCGCGGGTTGGTCGAGCGCTGTGAGGTGGTTCCTGGAACCGGCCGCGGCCCCACCAGTCCCTCGCGAAACAAATTCTCAAAGTAGACGCCGTCCCAGTCGCGCGGTTGGAACTGCGGTCGCCGGGCGCGACGCACTGGAGGCAGCTCTCGCCCCGCAGAGGCTGGCAACTTTTTTTCTTCGGCTGCCGGCTCCGTCGACGGGCTCGCCGGAGCTTGAGCCGGCTCGACCGGTTCCTGAATAACCTGAGCGTCGCTCCTCTCCTGCGACCGCGACCCACGACGGGCTTCCGACCAGAGGCCCGAAGTGAGCCCCAGCCCCACGCTCAGCGCAATCCCGCT
>JAJTFE010000258.1 GCA_021298375.1 Blastopirellula sp.
CAAGACCTACAGCACCGCTCCGGGGACGCTGGAGCATTTTCTCACGGCTCGCGATTGCCTGTTTACGCAGGGAGCTTGCGGGCGAATCTTTCGCGGTGATGTGCGACACCCCAGCTGGCAACTGCAGACAGCCCAGGCGATTATCCACGACAACACGATGACCGCTCCGCTGGGGATAGAGTTGCCGAGCGAGTGCCCGGTGTTGCATTTTTCGAGGCGGACGCGAGTGGTCGCCTGGTCGCTGCGAGAACGCAGCCGAGCCTAGCGCGAGTGGAAAGCTTTTTTTGCCTGCTCTGGCCGTGAAGTCGTTCCGGTTCTAATTCCGAATATTGCCTCGCGCTCTGCAGCAAGCGGATTGCCGCCATCGCTTAAGCCAAGGAAGCTCATCGTGGCCTGGCCGCGGAGCCGAAAGTTCGGCGGCGGGCAGATCTTGAGAGCCCCGGCTTATCGCAGTTAAAAGTCATCAGCCCGGCTCAAAATCAGCCTGCACATGAGCTCGGGCCCCGGTCCAGCAGCAAGCGTTGGCGTCAAACGTCGGGCGATCCGGGCATCCTTGCCCCCACGGTGAGCAGTCTTTAGAGGATCGGGAAGGCTGAACCTCGGTTACAATGCAGCCAAGGTCAAACAGCTGCGAGGCGTGGACGTGGATAGCCGGCGAACAATCTGGATGCGTGTAGTGGGGGGCTGCGTTTTGGGCTTGGCGGCCGTTTGGTGCGCGGTTGGCGGCGCCCAAGAGCGAGTGAGCGAGTCGATACAGTTGCCAGCGTTGCCCGCCGATACGCTGCCGCCGACGGAGTTGCTCACGTCTATTCCGTTAGGATTTGAGCGTTGGCCAGAGCCGCCGGCTGACAATCCGCTGACGCTGGAGAAGGCCCTGCTGGGGCGGCGGTTGTTTTTTGATTCGATCCTTTCCCGCGATGGGAGCTTATCCTGCGCCAGTTGTCATTTGCCCGACCATGGGCTGGCGAGTCCAGACCCTGTGGCGATCGGGATTGGCGGTCAGCGCGGGCGGCGGAATTCACCTTCGCTGTACAACGTTGCCTGGGGCAAGAGTTTTTTCTGGGATGGGCGATCGATGTCGCTTGAGGAGCAGGCGTTGGCGCCGATTGTCAGTCCCTTGGAGTTGGGCAGCGACTTGCCTGCCGTGGTGGGGAAGTTGCGGCGGCACGCAGCCTATCCGCAGTTGTTTGCCGAGGCGTTTCCCGGGGAGCCGGATCCGGTAACCGAGGCCAATCTGGCGAAAAGTTTGGCCAGTTTTGAGCGGACGTTGGTGCGGGCCGGGGCGGAAGTCGATCGTTTCCATGCGGCGGAGTACGAAGCACTATCGCCCGAGGCGCGGCAGGGTTTGTGGATTTTCGAAAGCCGGGGATTTTGTTGGCAGTGTCATGCGGGGTCCAACTTCAGCGACGAGGCGTTCCACAACACTGGAGTGGGCTTTGGCCGCGACGGTCGCGATTTGGGGCGGTTTGAGGTAACGGGTGACGAGCGACACCGCTTTCAGTTCAAGACTCCCTCGCTGCGCGGCGTCGCCAGCACCGCTCCTTACATGCATGATGGAAGCATCAGGACGCTGGAAGAGGTCGTGGAGTTTTATTCCAAGGGTGGAGCGCCCAGCGACCCCGGGCTCGACCCGCAATTGCGACCGCTGCACTTGAGTGAGGTGGAAAAAGCGAACTTGGTCGAATACCTTAAAGCGCTTTCGAAGTGACGCCCGGGATGATCGATCGCGTGGATTGGTTGCTGGAGGGTGTAGGCCAGAGGCAAGTTTGGGGCGGGAATGCATCAGCAGGCTGGATTTGAGCGGGAACAGGTGGAGATTCAGGGCGTCAAGCTGCATCTGAGTCAGGCGCACGACTTTGAGAGCGAGTGGATTGGCCAGCAGGATGTGCTGCATCAAGTACTTGCTTGCTGGCTGGTGGTCGATCCGCGCGACTTGCCGCTGACGCCGCGGCTGGTGGGGAGTCCGGGAATTGGCAAGACCGCCTTGGCGATGGCCGCCGCGCGGCAGCGCAAGCAGGAACTCTACATTTATCAGTGCACGGCGGACACGCGGCCGGAAGATTTGCTGGTAACCCCGGTCCTTTCGGAGCAAGGCACAATTGCCTACCACGCCTCTCCGCTGGTGACGGCGATGATTCGCGGCGGCGTCTGCCTTCTCGATGAGGGCAACCGGATGAACGAGAAATCGTGGGCATCACTCGCTCCGCTGCTCGATTATCGCCGCTACGTCGAGTCGATTGTGGCGGGGATCACGGTGAAAGCTCACCCTGATTTTCGTTGTGCGGTGACGATGAATCAGGATGAGTCGACGTTTGAAATTCCCGACTACATTCTCAGTCGTTTGCAGCCGACCCTGCACCTCGCCTTTCCGAGTCGGGAAGATGAGATGGCGATTCTCAAGTATCACTTGCCGTTTTGCCCCGAGGAGATGCTGGCGATGACGGCTGAGTTTTTGCAGCACGCTCATCAGCTTAAGCTCGACTTTTCCACGCGCGACGGGATCAATGTGCTGCGGTATGCCCTGAAGCGGATTCAGCAGGTGCCCGGACACCCGCTGGCTCAGGATGCGGCCTGGCGCGAGGCAGTGGAGAAATGCCTGGGGGAAGAGGCCCTCGATTTGAATCAGTTGGCCCAGCGGCGGAAAGATTCGCTCGGCGGGCAAGCCGTGCCGCTGGGGTTTGGCGATTTCTTTTTCGAGCCAGGCAATCCGCTCCATCCGGATGCGATGGACATGGAAGGCGAGAACGATCTCGGGATGTTGGATTTTGACAGCGACGAGATCGACGAGTTCGAAGAGGACGAAGAAGACGATGAGGAAGATGTTTAGGCGATTTGCGATCGCCTTTCGCGTCGAGGCTGCTTTTGTTCCCACGACGCCTTACCTTGCCAAAGAATGGAGGCAGCTTGATCGATCCGGTGCTTGAGATTGGAACGCGGGTCACGGCGCTTCCCGTAGTGCACGGCAGCGGGGACTTCGCCTGGGAAGTCCGCCGTCTGATGGGCCAGCATGAGTTTGACTGCCTGGCCGTCTCGTTGCCCGCAGAATTTCAGCCGGCGGTGGAGCAGGGGATTCTGGCCTTGCCGAGAGTCAGCTCGGTGGTCGTACGGGAGGAACAGGCCGCATCCGCCCTTTGGACGCCGGGCCGGGAATCGTCTGAGGCCCGGATGCCGGAAATGAGCTACGTGCCGATTGACCCGTGCCAGCCGGTGATTGCCGCGCTGCGGACGGCGATGGGCGAACGGTTGCCGCGGCGGTTTATCGATCTGCCCACGACCCGGTTTGTGCCGCACACGCGCTTGATGCCGGACGCCTTTGCCCTGAAGTTTGTCTCGATTCCGCAGTATGCGTCGGCCGTGTTGCCATTTCTGCGGGCTCCGCGAAGTCGGCAATGGCGGGCCCGGGTCAATTACCTGGCCTGGCAACTGCGGGAGTTGGCCGTTGATTACGAGCGGATTCTGTTTGTCTGTGGAATCAGCGAGTGGCCATGGGTCCGCGAGGCCTTTCTGTCGCCCGAGTTGAGAAGGTCCGAGCCGGAGCTTGGCAGCGAACCGCAATTGACGGAGGTGGATGCGGAGACGCTGTACTTCATGCTCGGCGAGCTTCCGTTCGTAACCGAGCTGTACGAGCGCGCTCGGGCGGAGCTGGGAGACGATCGGCTGTTGGCCATTGATGGAGTCAAGCAGTTGCTTCTGGTCGCGCGGGAACGTTACCTGCGGGACCAGGGAAAGCGGGCCCGGCGCATCACGCCCAAGCTGCTGGCCCAATGCCTGCAGTACGTTCGGAATTTGACGCTGATCGAACGTGGCTTTACACCCCAGTTGGCAACGGTGGCGCTGGCTGCCAAGCAGATGGTTGGGGATGCGTTTGCGATCCGAGTGCTGGAAGTGGCGAAAGAGTACGCCCCGGGTGTGTTGACCGGAGAGGATTTGCCCGACGTCGAGTTTGGACTGGATCGGGCGCTGCTCTCAGGAGAGCCCGTGCGCGCGAAGAGTCGGCTTCCCGGGCCCCCGCTGCAGTGGATGCGGCTGGAGTTGGAGCCCAAACCGAACGAGCGGCAGCGCGAAGAGTGGAGTCATCGCTGGAATCCCTACAGCCAATGCAGTTGGCCGCCGGAGGATGTGCAGATCGAGAATTTTCGCCAGGCGGTGTTCGATCGGGCGCGGGAGGCGATGGGGGTCGATTTGGTCAAGACCGAGAAGTTCACGACCAGCATTCGGGACGGGATCGACATTCGCGACACGCTGCGGAACTGGTATGCCGGTGAAATCTACGTCAAGGTTGTGCCGCCGAATCGCGGCAAGCTCGACTGCGCGGTGATGCTGTTTGATTCGCCAGCGGACCCGCGCGAGTATCCCTGGCGGGCGACTTGGTTTGCCGAGCATGACCAGGGATCTGTCAGGCCGTCTACGGCGGAGCCATGTTCTTTTTTCCGGCGATTCCGATTCCTGATATTTGGTCCGACCCGCGGCTGGACTTCGCCGAGACGCTCGAGGAACGGATGCTGGCGGCCGCCTGTTTGCACAGTCGCTGCAGTCAGATTGCCTTGCTCAGCGCGGGACCGCCTGGCCCGGGATGGCGGCGCCTGGCGAAGCGGTACCGGAAAAGCTGGATTCATCTGCCGCTGAGCCGCTTCAGCGATTCGACGGTCTCTCAGTTGCGGCATTTTCATGTGCTCAATGGCCGGCAGGTGCGGACTTACGCGGCAGATTTCATCCGCAAGGGTTAATCGGCCTTGCCCTCAGAGCCGGTTTGTCCATTCTGACCAAAGTCACCTGTGGCCAAACAACTTGGTTGGTTTATCATGAGCCAGATGGACATTCACCCGAACCGGAAACCGCAAGCATGAAACTCTCCCACCTCGAACTGTTTCAGAATCTGGTCAATCTCGCTGCCTCCGATGGCAAGTTTACCGAGGAAGAGGTGTTGTATCTCGCCCAGCGAGCGGAGCAGTGGGGGATTTCGAATGACGAGTTTGAATCCTGTGTCGCAGGGTTGATGGAAGGTGCCTTGGAGATTCGACTCCCGGAAACGCAGGCCAAACGCGAGGAGCTGTTGGCGGAGATGATTCGGCTGATGGCCGTCGATGGTCAGTTGGCGGAAACGGAGAAGCGACTTTGTGCGACCGCCAGCGCCAAGATGGACTTTACGACGGTCGAGTTTCGCCAACTCCTCGATCGCGTTCTGGCACACTGCGCGAGTGAGTAGAGCAAACCACAGCAGTGGACTCAAGGCAGGGCGTAGCACTCACCACTCGGCAGTTACCGCAATCCCTGCGTGACGTCGAGGACTTGGGAGTTGGAGACGTTGTTGCCAAAGTTCGGGAATTGTTCGAATTTCCAAATGACCTGCTTGGTTTGAGGATCGATTTCCACCAGTTGGGGATTCCCCTCCCCGGCGTGGCAGTTGCCGATGACGTAGTGGCCATTGGGGAGAACTTCGAGGGTTGTGACCCAGGCGAGCGTGATCCCGGGGAGGTCGTTTTGGTCGAGCCGCCAGACGATTTCCTTTTCGGGGGTGACTTCGAGCACGCTGTGTCCGTTGCCGGTGGCGATCAGGTAATTGCCGCTCTTGAGCCGCACCGCGCCGAACACCTTATTGCCAAATGATTCCGGGCCGTGTCCATCACGCCGTTCCCGTCCTTGCAGGGGAACTTCGAACTCCCAGATCACTTTTCCCGTTTCGTCATAGTGCCGGACAAACCCGTCCCCTTCGTGGCAGACGAGGTAGCTGCCGTCATCTAACTTGCGGGCCAGTCGGGTATCCATGTGCGGATGGGGCGAGTTCAGCTTGAGCCGGATCTGCTTGAGGAGTTTGCCGGCGCGATCAACTTCGATGATTCGCCCGCGCCCCGATTCGGCGATCATCACAGCGCCATTTGCCAGAGGCTGGAAGGCGTGAACTTCGACCGGGGAGTCGCCTGCGGCATTTTGAGTCTGGGAGTCGTAGGTCCAGACAACCTGTTTGGTTTGGCGATCGATTTCAACGACCTTTTGCTGACCCTGCTGGACCATCAGGTTGCCATTTTCCAAAACGTGGATGTCATGAATTCCACCCCATGGCATCTCCCAGCTGATCGTCCCATCGGCTTCGACGACCGCCAACTTGCCATTGCCTTGGGTCGCGATGCGGTGCTGGGCAGTAGCCAGTTGAGCGGTAGACAGCAGGCCGAGCAGCGCTGGTAGCAAAGCGAGTGAGCGGAGCATGAGATTCGTTTCCTCAAATTTGGTTCGATGGTGAGCTTCGGGCTGTATTTTAGGTGAGTTCCGAGCCAGTTGGCCCCGGTGACTCGTTTTGGCAGGGCCATTGGTTCCGCCACTGAGCGAGCGTTACCGTCACCGCTTGAGCCGGCCGACGGGATCGATTTTCGCTTGGATTTTTCGCGTTCTTGCCCCCGGGCAGGGGGGGGGGAGGGGCGTTGCCAGCATCTGCTTTGATTCCGAGTTCGTATCGATTCCTCAAAAAAAGTTTGGATGGGGAATGATTTCTCT
>JAJTFE010000259.1 GCA_021298375.1 Blastopirellula sp.
ATCAGCGGGCGCGTTGTGAATCCTGTGTCGTTTTTGCCGCTCCCAGACCGCTCCCTCCCCGCTGGTTCGAGATGGCTTGGGGTGGGAAAGTAAAGAAATCAGCGTTTTCTGGAAATTCTTCAGAGCCCTGCCAAGCAACTCCTCGTCCCCAGCGGACTTAAAGACAACAGCCCGTCTGCTTGGCTTCGCCTTTGGTGCAGGAAAACCATGAAAGTACTTCCAGGATGATTGCCTCTGATTTTCAACCCCACTCCGGCCCACAGCCAACTCGTCACGTGTTGATCGTGGAAGACGAGCTGGATTCGGCCGATCCGCTCAAGCGGGCCCTTAGACTCCGCGGCTACCGCGTCAGTCTCGCGCTCAACGGGAATGAGGGTTTAGCGGTCATCGAGCATGATCCGCCCGATTTGGTCCTGCTGGACATCATGCTTCCCGACCGAGGGGGACTGCTGGTTTTGGAGGCCGTTCGCGAACGCACCGATTTTAACTCCCCGATCATCATGGTCACCGGAATTGATGCCGACCGCCACCGGGAATACGCCCTGACTCTGGGGGCTTCTGATTACGTCACCAAACCGTACCCGATGCATCGAATGGTCAGGTTGGTCGACGAGTTGCTGGGCGAAAACCCTGACCGTCCATAGTCCGCTCAACTATCTTGCTTGCCAGTTTCTGCGCCCGAGCTTCACCTCATCCACAGCGTTTGGAGACCGCGTTGGTCCGGGTTTGCAACTGGGACTCGGGTTTGCAACTGGCGCTTGGAAAAATGGCTCGGGCGACCCGAGCGAACCTCGCATCAACCGCGTTGGGAGCATGGCTCAAACGGACGAACCCTGAGCAGGCTTGGGAACGACATCCTGCCAGCCCGGGGAAGAGCAAGAGTTTTGGTGCAGTGGCTTGGCGAGAGGCTGAAAGAGAGCTATTTGCCGAGGTCTTTGGTGTCAGATGGGCCCAGCCGAGAGGACTTTTGATTTTCCCGCTTGATCGCTTCGTAAACTTCCTGCCGATGAACGGGGATTTCTTGTGGAGCGTCGATTCCCAAACGAACCTTGTCGCCGCGAATGTCCACGATCGTAATCATGACGTCGTCACCAATCATGATGCTCTCATCTCGATGTCGCGATAGTACCAGCATGGCTCGAGTTCCTGTCCGCGGCGTGCGGTGGTGACGAAGGGGGGGAAGAGAGGTAGGGTATGACCAAAGCAACGGGCTCGGGTCCGGTTACCGGAACTGCTATCGGCCGGGACGAAATCCCCAGTCCAGCATCGACTTAGAAAGGCCACGTTTACCTTCTGTAACCATTCGATGGGATCGGAACTGGCTGGTCAGGTAAACTGCACCGCTCAAGCTGGGTACGCCGAGGGCAAAGATACGGCGGAAGAAGCGCGGAATAAGAGGAGCGGGAAGCGCGGAAGCGAACCCGAAAACCGTACAAATCGGCCCGAGTTTCCGAGCCGCCGAACCGCGTTCGGGAGTTGCCTCGCTGGGCCGCCGATAGCTCCCGCGCGGAGGCAATTCCGACTCGAAGGAGAGTTCTCAAGTGGCTGAGCGACTGGACCAGTGGCGTTCGTCCAGCCAGTTGGATCCCCCGTCCGGGAAGGACCGGGACCGGCAGGAAATCGGCATCAAGCCGAGCGGCGTTGGACCATGGGAAGCACTGCCAAGTCGTACTGCAACGGTTGATTGTCGACGGTGATGATCTGGAACCCGATTCGCCGCGTCAAATTGATGACCAGCGGAGCCCGGAGATTCAAGGTCAAGGTGTCCTGGTCGCGGCCGATGATTCCGAGCACATACGCCTGCTCGCTCGCTGATAACTGGAGTTTTTCCAAGTCACCTGGTTCGAGGCGAACCTCGTATTCCTGAACAAATCGCCGTGGAGAAACGACCGGAAGGGCGACTTCGGGCCGCTGGATGCTTTGCAGCCAAGCGACCGCCGAGTTCTCTGCGTCGGCCAGCAAAACCCAATGTCTACAATTTTCGAAGCCAAAAACGCCGTGCCGGAAGAACAAGATGTCATCCGGCTCGATTTCGATTTGCCCAAAACGGCTGGTTTGTATTTTCATTGGAGGGCCTCAATCCCAGCGGAGTCCGCGCGGTCTACAGTTCATTGGTTACATCGTCCTCCCCGGAGCGGTCGGATTAGTGAAAATATTCCGATTGTCCGCATTTCGCCGTTTTGGCAGACTAACGGGCCTTAGCGGCTTTTTTCCGCGGGCCAAGTTGCTTGCGATTGAAGGCGTTTATCGGGGCCACCCCTGGGATGGCGCCCGTCGACGAGAGAATGCGTACAATTTCCCAGACCCGCGAACTTGCCAAGCTTGGGGCGTGCCGCGGTTGTGGTGGTTGAGAGCCAAGTTTGGGCGAAGACTGCACTGGTCCAGGCGGGAACCGATTGCCAAGTCGGGATTCCATGAAAATGGAGGTCGAGTTCAGTTCCGAAGCAGTCGCCAACCGAGACGTCACTTAACCCACCAGCCTGATGGCTGAGAGCAATGAACCGAATTCGCCCACATCTCAGCTTCTCTCTGGCCGCATCCGCGGGCGTCTGGCTGGTCGCCCGCCTGCGAGGGGCGGTCGAGTCGGCGCAGGGCTTTTTCAGGCCGAGCTTTTTCAGGCCCAGCTTTTTCAGGCCGAGCGTCTCGCGCGGCGTCCCTCAGCCCTCCGCGACTTCGCTTGCGGTTTGCTCCGGGGCTCTCGGTTTGTTGGTATTGATTTTCGTCGCGGCGGTTCCTGATGCCTTCGGCCAACAGTTGACTCCTCGACTGTACAGCACAACCGAGTTGATTGAGCGGTTGAACAGTCCTCGTTTCCAGGAGCGGGCAGAAGCGACCAAGGAACTGGTTGCCTTGGGTGAGTCGAGCCTCCGTCCGTTGGCGAAAAGCTTTTTTCAGTCGAGTCCCGAGCAAGCCTGGCGGATTCGACAGATTGTTCGCGAAGTCTGCATCAGTGGAGATGAGGCGACATTCTTTAAGGCCGCGGCCATGCTGCGACTCCTGTTTGGCGGACAACTCGGCGGTGAAGAAGTCGAGCAATTGCAGCAGGCGTGGATGAATTCCAAGTCCGATCGGGCGATTGAACAGCTCAAGGCTCGTGGAGCTGAGGTCACCATTGTTTCCAACCCCGGAGAAGACTGGAATGACCTCCTCGTTGTCATGAACCGGGGCGAGGACCGGACAGATGCTCGCTCCTCGGGGAAAGACTCCAAACCGGAGCGAGAGCCCCCTGCTCCACCACTTGATGCGGAACAGTTACTGGCAGCGGTCGATTCCATTCTGGTCGGCTCGCTGACCGAGAACCGAAAGTATGCACTCGGTTTGAGCTCCGAAGAAGCACAAGCCCCATCCGCAGCCGAAGCAGAACCGGAAGCTTCCGTCCAGCGCGAGATTGCAGGCTTCCCGCAGCAGCGAGTGGTCGTCGTCGGCGGCAATCAGGTCTTGATTAACTCGCGAACCGGCTACTTTTATCCCGAGTACGCCAATCGTGTTGCCTTCGGACCGGAATGGGAAGGGGAAACCAAGGACTTTCTCAACTTGGTCGCGGTCAAGGGAATCAACTCGGTTGAGCTCAAGGGGCTTGCTCTTTCGAAAGAACAATTACAGGCGGTCTCGCGTGTGGCTGCGTTGCAGCATGTGCGGTTGGATGGTTGTGAGTTGACGGCCGAATCGCTCGAAGGCTTAAAAAGCCTGGCGGGTGTGGGCAATCTTTCTCTGGCCAATTTGACCATTACTCCTGATTTGGAAGAGGTCTTCTCGGAGTTTACGTCGCTGCAGAGTTTGCGTCTGGAGAACGTAACCTTCCAGTCGGGAACTTTTTGGAAGCAGTTTCGTTCGGCGCAGGCACTCTTTTATCTGGAGCTCAAAAACCTGACTTTGACCGGCGATGACCTGCAGGAAATTGGCAAGTTGCCCGCTCTGCAGAGCCTGCTGCTGACTTGGACGAAGTTTCCGCTGGCGGAGTACCGCGAGTTTTTGGCTCAACACCCCACGCTTCGTCCGCAAGTGGTCAACAAGGCGTTTCTCGGGGTGCGCGGTGGGTTAACGCTTGTCGATCAAGACCGAGGACCGTGTGTGATTTCGGAAGTGATAGCCGACTCGGCTGCGGCGAATGCCGGGCTGCAGGTTGACGACGTTGTTCAGCAGGTGAATGACCAGCAGGTTGAGACCTTCCGCGAGTTGGTGATGTATGTCAGCAACTTTAACCCGGGCGACAAGATCAAGGTCAAGGTGCTCCGCGACGGGAAGCCGCTGGAACTTGAAGTCACGCTCGCAGAACGCCCGCCAAACGCGCAGTAGTAGCGGTAGTATCCCCCGCGGCAGTATCCCCCGCGGCAGTATCCCCCGCGGCAGTATCCCCCGCGGCAGTATCCCCCGCGATTAACCAGTTTTTCAGCCTCCCGGGCCGTGTCCCCATGGGCAGGGCCCTGTCCTCGTTGGCAGGCGGAGCGTGAGGCAGTCTACGCCTCGGCAGTCTACGCCTCGGCAGTCTGCGCCGCGGCGGTCTGCGATGGCGTTTGCAGGCCCGGCTAATGCGGTTGGTTTCTGACTAAACGCCCTTCACAACGCGGGGCCTCACAACTCGGGACGACTCAACTCGGGAGGTCGTTCGGTCGGCGACCGAGTTTTAGGCAACGAACGCGGTCCAGTAGAAAATCCAGCCAGTGATCGCTGTCATCAGCATCGCCACGGTGGCAAACCGGCCCCACCAGCGGTGTTGCTGGGAATATTCCGCGGTCGGACGAACCTCGCGGAAATTTTTAACGGCCGCGTACACGACGTAGCCCCAAATAAAGGGGGTCGGGATGGCGAAACAGAGATGGACCAGCAGCAGGCGGTCGACCCAACTGCTGGCGTAATAGGGCGAAGGCTCGGCCAGTTTTCTCCAATCAGTGAAAAACCGGACATCAATCTCAAAAGCCAGGACAGCCAAGAGCAAGACGATCGCCAGGCTCAGTTGGAGAAGGCGGTGCCAGCGATACTGCCTGCCGAACCGTGCCAGGGCGATACTGAGCAGCATCAGGACGGTGACGGCGACCATGGCTACGCAGACCAAGTCGAGCATGAACGAACCGCGCGCTGGTAGAAAACCTGGGAGCATTGGGCTTCAGTCCGGGGATGTGAGCTCGAGAGAAACGGACCCGACTTAGTCTAACGCCTGCCAAACAACTTCAAACAGGCCAGGGTCCATTTTCAAACCACGAAAGCCAGGCTGGGCCGATGGCTCGCTGCTCACCGGATTTGAAACGCACCGGGTTTTAAACGCACCGTCGAACATGCGAAGTGGGAGCGGTGGGAGCGGGATCATTTCGGCGGTTTCTGCTCGGGCCGTTGCTCCGAACGGCGCTCCCCCGAAACTGAATTCCGAGTAGAATCGAAGCCGCGACAGCGCGGGGGCTCAATCGATTCCCCGCCGATCCGGCCGAGTGGCGGAATGGCAGACGCTCAGGACTTAAAATCCTGTGGGAGTTAATCCCGTGCGGGTTCGAGTCCCGCCTCGGCTATCAAATCAAACGGAGCGAACCGATTGAAGGGCCCGCAGGTCTAGAGGGAGCCCTCAGCACCAGAACGCTGTCAGGCGAAGGCGCCTGGATTGGACGCAGCTGGATTGGACGCAGCTGGATTGGACGCAGCTGGATTGGACGCAGCTGGATTGGACGCAGCTGGATTGGACGCAGCTGGATTGGACGCAGCTGGATTG
>JAJTFE010000260.1 GCA_021298375.1 Blastopirellula sp.
AGGGCGACGACCGACCGGTCGCTTGGTTCCCTGGCGGAGGATTTCCGTTACCCGTCCCCGGCGCATCCATACCCGGCGCATCCTTACCCAATTCATCCGGAGAGCCGCGGAACGTAAGCACTGTGGACCGCATGAGCGGGACCAGGCAGGGGGCCGGGGAGGCTTTACTGCTTTCGAGGGATGAGGTTGGGAGGGGAGTCCCCGGCCCCCTGCTGAAGGTGGGAAAAAACCTGCTGCCGCGAGCGATTGACGTATCCTTCGCCCCGCTCTGTCGATAAATTAAATGTCAACGGATAGATGACCTGAATTGCCTGTTCCAGCTCGATTACCTGCACCTCAATGAACGTCACCAGCCAAGCCTACATTGACGGCCTTTACGAAGAGTTTCTCCGCGATCCCGGCAGCCTCTCAGCCGAATGGCAAGAGTACTTCCGGAATTTCCGGCCCAGCGAGTCCGCTTCGACCTCAGCCAAGGCCGGGGGGGGAGTGGCGGCGGGTACCGCAGCGACTCAGGCGTCCGGCTCGGGAGTCTCGGCTGCGGTCGTTTTGCAGGATCGCGTGGACCAACTGGTTCGGGGCTTTCGAGTCCGCGGCCACTTGGAGGCCAAGCTCGATCCGCTGGGGATGGCGCGCGGCACCAACAGCGAACTCAATCCCGAATCCTATGGGCTGCGACCTGAAGATCTGAAAAAGCAGGTTTCCTCACGGACGATCGGAGGGGCCGATGTTCGGACGCTGGAAGAACTGATCGAGCAGATGCGGACGACCTACTGCCGCTCCATCGGCGCTCAATTCATGCACATCGACGACCACGAGGTGCGAAGCTGGCTTCAGGAACGGATGGAGAGCACGCAGAACCGCATCCAGCTTGACCGACAGACCCAAATCCGGATTTTGAACCGGCTGAGCGATGCCGTCATCTTCGAGGAGTTTGTTCGCAAAAAGTTTATTGGAGCCAAGACCTTTTCCTTGGAAGGCGCCGAGACACTGATTCCGCTGCTGGACCTGTGTATCGAGAAGTCTGCGCACCAGGGAGTCAAGGAAGTCGTGCTCGGTATGGCCCACCGCGGCCGCTTGAATGTGCTGGCCAATATCATGGGCAAACGGGCCCAGAATATCTTCTGGTCCTTTGACGATCCCGATCCCGAGTCGAACCGTGGCGGCGGCGACGTGCTCTACCACATGGGGTACAGCAATGACTACCGCACCAAGAGCGGCGAGTCGATCCACATTTCGCTCTGCTTTAACCCCAGCCACCTCGAGTTTGTCAACCCAGTGGCACTGGGACGCTGCCGCAGCAAGCAGGATCTGCATCACGATCACGATCGCTCTGAATGCCTGACCGTGCTGATTCACGGCGATGCTTCGTTCATCGGCGAGGGGATTGTTCAGGAGACTCTGAACCTCAGCCAGCTTGAAGGGTACCATGTCGGTGGTGCCTTGCATGTGATCGTCAACAATCAGGTTGGTTTTACGACCAACACCAACGATTCGCGGTCGACCACCTATGCCAGCGATATCGCCAAAATGCTGCAGGTGCCGATTTTTCACGTCAACGGCGAGGACCCGGAAGCGGTTGCCCAAGTTGTCGAATTGTCGCTCGATTTCCGGCACAAGTTCAAACGCGATGTCGTGATCGACATGTACTGCTACCGTCGACTGGGCCACAATGAGAGCGATGAACCACGCTTCACCCAGCCGGTCATGTATCGCCTGATCGACGCCCGGCCGACCATTCGCGACAGCTACCTCGAACACCTGCTCAAGCTGGACGGAATTACCCGTGAGGAAGCGGATCGGATTGCCACCGCCCGCCGCAACGCTCTCGAGAGAGACCTCGAAGAATCGAAGCAGACCAAGTTCAGCGCCGACTACCAGTCGCTTGCCGGCTACTGGAACTCTTACTACGGCGGCCCGGAGCGGACTGACGACGACATCGACACCGGTGCATCGGCCGAACTGCTCAGTCAAGTCTTCACTGGACTGGCCCGGTTGCCGAGCGGTTTCCAGCTGAACAAAAAACTTGAGCGAATGATCGCCAGCCGGGCGGAAATGGCCGGTCAAGACCGTCCGATCGACTGGGCGACCGCGGAATTGGCCGCGTTTGGAACTTTGGCTCTCGAGGGGCACTCCGTGCGCCTGACGGGACAGGATTGCGAGCGGGGTACCTTCAGTCAGCGACACGGCGTGCTGATCGATTCCGAGACCGGCGCCAAGTCCTACCCACTGAAACAACTTGGATCGCGGCAAGCCTCGGTGGAGATCTACAACAGCCCGCTGAGCGAAGCCGGGGTGCTCGGATTTGAGTACGGGTATTCGCTCGATTCGCCGGATAGCCTCGTCCTGTGGGAAGCCCAGTTCGGCGACTTTTGGAATGTGGCCCAGGTGATTGTCGATCAATTCATCTCCAGCGCCGAAGACAAGTGGCGACGGCTGAGTGGGCTGGTGATGCTTTTGCCCCACGGTTTCGAAGGAGCCGGTCCAGAGCATTGCAGCGCCCGCATGGAACGCTTTCTCACCCTGGCAGCCGAACACAATTTCCAGGTCACCAATCCGACAACCGCTGCCCAGTACTTTCACCTGCTCCGCCGGCAGGTGCTCCGCAAGTGGCGCAAACCTTTGATCGTGCTGACGCCCAAGAGCCTGCTTCGCGAGTCGCTTGTAATGAGCAATTTCGCCGAGTTTACCAGCGGCCGGTTCCAGCGAGTCCTGCCCGACCCGCGAGCCACTGAAATTACCAATCCTGCCAAGGTCGTCTTCTGCACCGGCAAGGTCGGTATCGATCTGCTGAAGGCCCGGGAAGAGCGGGGGAGCGACGACCTCGCAATCGTCCGCCTCGAGCAGATGTATCCCTTCCCCAAACGGGAAATCGATCAGGTTCTCAGTCAGTATCCAGCCGGCACTCCAGTCGTCTGGGTTCAGGAAGAGCCCCGCAACATGGGCGCCTGGTACTTCATGCGGATGAAATGGGAGGAGTTTGAACTGAATCAGGACTGGAACCTCTCCGTCGTCTGCCGGCCGGAGTCGGCCAGCCCCTCGACCGGGTCCAAGAAGGCGCACGCGATCGAGCAGGCTGAATTGCTCGAACAAGCCTTTGCCGTCCCAAGCAAGTCGACCCTCTCCAGGGCCTGATCAACTACTGAGCGGCGATAACCAGCGCGCGGCGATAATGATCGCGCGTCGGTAATGATCGCGCGTCGGTAATGATCGCGCGTCGGTAATGATCGCGCGGCGGTAATGATCGCGCGGCGGTCTGGATTTCGGTTTGCTTCGATTGGTTCTTGCGCCGCGGCACAGGGTTCACCACGGGTCCCCACTCCGCTCGGTTCCTGACTCCTCGCTGACGATTAGAACGGCCACCAATTCGGCCATTCCATCCGCAGAAGCTGGACAGGACTGCCGAAATCGTCTGTCCAGATCAGTCGCTCTTCGGTGCGTGACGGGGCTCGGGCTCGCCCTTCCACCTGGGCTCGGGCTCCGCCCAGCAACTCAGAATTGGGGCTGAGCAGGACCCAGCGACTTTCCTCCTGTCCGACATCGGCCTGGTTGTTTTGGGGGCGGCTCTCGATTTCGAGCCAATCCCATCCGGCCTCCTCGGCCAATGCCAAAACGACCGGTGCGAGGTCGAAATGTCCATTGGTAATATGCATCGCGAGGATTCCCTGCTGCGGGTCAAGTGCTTGCCGGTAAAGCGCGAAGCACTCGCGGGTCAGCAAGTGCCGCGGAATAGAGTCCCCGGAAAAGGCATCCACAACCAGCAGGTGGTACGGGACGAACGTCGGTTCCGCAACGGTTCGCTCCAGCAACAGTCGCCCGTCTCCCAGCAGCACGCGGGTGGCTGCCTCGGTATCGCTTAAGTAGCTGAAATATTCCTGCGCATAGTCCCGGATCTGGCGATTGAGCTCGAAGAAGTCAAGTTGATCTTCCGGTTCACTCCAGGCTGCGAGCACGCCAGCCCCCAGCCCGATGACTCCCAACCGCAGCGGCTCACCGGCCAGTCGGCGGGGGTGTTTTGTGATGGCGATGCCTACGCCGCTGATCGCTCCGTAATAGCTGATCGGATGCCGTCGCTCAGCGGGTTTGAGAAACTGCATCCCGTGCACAATCCGCCCGCTGTAAAGCTTCCGCAGGACTCCGCGCGGCAAATCCTCGCTCCCTTCTTCGGCTGCGGAAACCAATCCGTAAAAGTCGCGGCTCGCGCGGAGCTGGCCAGGGGATTCAGTCCGCGCCTGCTCCCAGAGATAAACGGCGCCGCAAAGTGTGACGATCAAAAGTGCCGCTGCATGACAGGTCGCTCCAGCCGGGATCTGCCCTACCCACTGGGGGCTTCGCCATGCCAACGCGGCGCATCCAAGC
>JAJTFE010000261.1 GCA_021298375.1 Blastopirellula sp.
GCCAACAGAAAACCGCTACTGTCAGACCAAGCTGAACGCTCCGCCTGAATCTCGTAGTAGTTCGTGGCATGACCCGGACTCTCTATAACTGCGGGGATGGAGAAACGACTCTCGTCGCGCGGACTGTAGCTAAAGCCACCACTGAGCCGCAAGCCCAGCCTTCCCCCACGCTGCTAGCGTTGGCGACTCTTCCAGTCCGGGTGACTCATTGCTGCAGCTGCTCAGGTCCACCTGCTCAAGGAATCTGAATTTCCAGCAGTTCGGCAGTTCCCTCCGGCCGAAAACTGCCAGCCGCGGCGGCTGCCGGCACGAGCAGCGTCGCCCCCCGCTCCAGCCACTCCCCTGCCCCTTCCATCTGCACTCTTCCGCGTGTGACCGCCAGCAGGTGCAGGCGGGAATCGCCACCGCAGGCAAACGGCCGACTTCCCCGCCGCCGGCTGAGTCGAAAATAGGGGCACTCGACGAGCAGTTCCTCCGACGCGGTCACCGCCGAGACCATGGGTTCAACCGGTCCCGCCTCAAAGTCACTGACTGCCAACGCCTCGGGAATGTGCAGTGCCCTGGGCCGTCCATCGGGCCCCAACCGTCCCCAATCGTCGATTCGAAAGGTCGTATCGCTCGCCTGCTGAATCTCAGCCACCAGCAACCCCGCCCCGATGGCGTGAATGGTCCCGGCGGGAATGAACACACATTGACCTGCTTCCGCCGGAAACGAATGAAGCAGCGGGGCGACTGCTCGCTGCTCGACCGCAGCCGCAAATTGTGCTCGGGTCACGCCTCGTTTCAGCCCCGCGTAGATTTTCGATCCGGGTGCGGCGTCGAGAATGTACCAAGCCTCAGTCTTTCCCAAATCAGGCGGCAACTGCCGGGCTGCGGCAATATCGTTGGGGTGCACTTGGACGGACAAATCCTGCGCCGCATCGAGGAACTTGAACAGCAAGGGAAAACGACCCCGCAATTGACTCGGCATTGCCGGGACCTGAATTCGCTGCCAAACGCGCTCTCCCACCAATCGTCCCTGCCAAAGCTGCATCAGTTCCGCAAGTGTCTTTCCGGCAGCTGGCCCCTGATAGACAACGCTCTGGCCATTATGGTGATCGACCACTTCCCAGCTTTCAGCCCAGACTCCCGGCCCTGTCGGCTTGCCCAAGACACTCTGCAGGCGAGTTCCCCCCCAGAGGTAATCGCGAAACAACGGCTTAAACCGAAGCGGATAGGGCTCAATCATCTGACAGCTCGCAGGACCGGAACAATCAACACGCCAAGTTCTGCATTGTCGAAACATGCGCGGCGTTTGACCAGCCGAGATAAATGGCCTTGCCACGACTTGTCCCGGTTCTTGCCAGCCGCTGCGGTCGCGTGATAGTATCGATGAGTTGGTGGTCGGGCTCGCAGCCGAGGTGCGGGAATAAACACCGACGCTCGCATTCTTTACCCTGTGCCGTTCTTCCCCCATTGGCTGATGTCCACCCGCCCCTCATCCGAAGATCTGTTCGAGAGTTCCCGGATGTCGTTTGGCGAGCATCTGGAGGAACTCCGCAAGGTGCTGGTCAAATCGCTGATCGGAATTGCGTTGGGCACGGTCATCGGCTTGATGTTTTCCGACCAGGTCGTCAAGGTTCTCAAGGCGCCCCTCGACCGGGCACTCGCCAAGTTCCAACAGGAGCAGGACACCCAGCGGCTCAAGGGAACCGCTGGCTGGATGTCCCCCGATTTGGCACCGTGGCTGGAGGAAGAACGACAAACCCCCGAGACCGTTTACGTTGACCCGGGGCAATTGGTCGCCGCCCTTCGCAACGTCCAGCCCGACTTCCTGACCGGTGTTGAAATCAGCGCGTACAAGTTCACGCCGCGAAATCTCCGTCCGGGAAAAGCGGGTGACATCTGCCGAAAATTATTGAGTGTCGAGCAGCAACGGGACGCCGCTCCAGCCAAACTGCAGGTTCTCTGGGATCTGCTCAACGATTCCGAAAGAGAAACCGTCCGGCGTCTGGGCAACATCGCGCCGGAGGAAAGAGCCGGTGAGGATGAGCTCGCCTCGATTTTCAACCGTTTGCTGAGTCTCAAGGAGTTGAATCAGTCTGAAGCCTACGCTGATCTGCTCGCGCCCCCCTCGTCGACAGCCAAGCTGCTGCTTGGTTCGACCGAAGAGAATCCGCTCCGGCAAATGGCCGACGCGCTGGCGAAGAACTTCGATGACGACGCCAACCGCCGGCTGAATCGGGCGCTCCTCGCTTTTGTTTTCCCCAATGAGCTTCAACCACTCAAAGCCGAGCTTGTTCCGCTGCAGACTTGGCGGCAGGTCAATACCCAACCACAGGCCTTGTCGGTAATCGAACCGTTCATGATCTGGATGAAAGCGGGGATCATCTTTGGGATCGTACTGGCGAGTCCCTATGTTTTTCTGCAACTCTGGTCGTTCGTGGCCGCCGGACTTTATCCCCATGAAAAGGGCCATGTCTACATTTACCTCCCGATCAGTCTGGGGCTGTTTTTCGCGGGGATTCTCCTGGCTTACTTTTTCGTGTTCGACCCGGTGCTGCAATTCCTCTTCTCCTTCAACGCCCGGCTCGGAATCTCCCCCGAGACGCGCATCAACGACTGCCTTGGCTTCTTCATGTTTCTGCCACTCGGTTTCGGGATCGCCTTCCAATTGCCGCTGGTGATGCTGCTGCTGAATCGTCTGGGAGTGATTTCGGTCGAGATGTATCTCTCCAAATGGCGGATCGCGATCATGATTATTTTCGTTGTCGCGATGGTGCTCACGCCGGCGGACCCGATCAGCATGCTGCTGATGGCATTCCCGCTGACGGGACTCTACTTCGTGGGAATCGCGCTGTGCCAATGGATGCCGGGACGGCGGATCAACCCCTTCGGCGAATTGCCCGAACCGGCCTGATTGAACCGCCAGAGCATTCGAGCCGAACTCACAGGCGTTTCGGGCCGGCGGCCAGTCGGTCGCGTTCGCCCCGCATGGGCATTCTTTTTTGAGGAGAGATTCAATGTTTCAAGGCGTTCTGACACTGAGGGCCTTCAGTCACCCGAAGACCTTGCTTCAGCTGTTACTTGCAATCACCCTGCCGCTCCAGTTGTCGGCCCAGGACCCCAACTCAGATGCAGTTGAGGCAGCCATTCGCCATGCTCGCGCAGCCGGCGCGAGGGTACAACAGATCTCAGCCAGCGAGCCGGCATTGGAAGTCAGTTTTCAACTGGCCGGTGTCGAAGTGAATGACCAATCGCTGGCTGGGTTGAGTGCGATTCCCCAAGTCATTTGGCTGAATCTCGCCGGGACGAAGGTTACGGATGCAGGTCTGCGGGAACTTGCCAAGCTTGAAACTCTGGAAAGATTGCACTTGGAAAAAACCGCAATTGGCGATACTGGCATCGATCATTTGCTTGGCTTGAGCAAACTGCAGTACCTGAACCTGTATGGGACTCAAGTCACGGATGCCGGATTGGCCAAGCTGACCCAACTGAAACAGCTGAAGCGGGTCTATGTTTGGCAATCCCAAGTGACTGAGGAGGGGATTCGGAAGCTGCGTGAGTCATTGCCTGATTGTCGCGTGATCGGGGAGGTCAAACTTGCGCCCCCGGCGGCACCCCCGGCAGAGCAACCGTCCGGACAAACTCCCTCTGAAGCCAAGCCCGGGGGGGGCGAAGCCTCAACGCCAGACAAGGACAAGTAAGAATAGTCATGACGTCCCGCCCGGCAACGCTCCACCCCCGTCATTCCGACTCAGCGTTCGGCGGAAATCAGCCGATTTGGCCGGCACGACTTGAGCAAAACCGTGCCAGCGGTTAAACATAGAGAGTTGGGTAACAGGCATGGCTTCGCCATTTTGCCCGTTGCTTGGAGGATAAGCGAATGGTTAGCAGGCTGATTCGAAATCAGTTGCCGGGTAACCGGTTGCGGGTTCGACTCCCGTGTCCTCCGCTCAGAGACGTCGCACGCTGGGGAGAAAAAGGTGTCAGGACCGAATGGCACTATCGAAATGTTATCAGCGCGCGGATTGGCCTTGGACTGGGCAGCTGTTTTTTAAAAACTGCCCAGCCAGGGTGAGCTTTGCAAATTGAGCCAGCCTTGGTAGAGAAATAGAAGCCCTCCTTGGTTCACTCGCCAGTGAAAAAAGCAGCAGTTGGTGCAGGCTTTTCTTTCGGGATCTGGCCTGCCGTTCGCGGAAGTGCTCTCCGCCGAGCGGATCGAGCGTGTGTTCCGCGGATAAAAGGTGTCAGGACTCTTTTTAAAAAAGAGTCCTGACACCTTTTCTTCACGCGCTGCTGAACCGGGGGCTGGCGCGAGGCCCGGCTGAGAAGGCCAAAAGCGGACTGTGGACGCTCGTCCAGTAACCGCGTTCAGAGTGGCGGGGAACTCGCTGACCCGGCGCTCTGCTACGGCGCCCCGTCAGCGATAACGCGACGCCGGCTTTCCCCTGGGTGGAATGGTTCTTTTTCGCTGTCTCGGCGAAGGGGAAGTCCTTCGTACAGGGCAGACAAGAGGGGCAGAGTCTTTTTCCAAAAAAGTCCTGACGCCGTTTTCTCGTTTTTTATCGGCGTCTCAGAAGCCGATCTAACTGGGGCTTGAGTTGCAGGGGAGAGACGTTGATTGCGCAAACCTTCCCCTCCTTGTCCAAAATCGTGACATAGGGCGCTTTCGGAATCCCCAAGTCAACCTCCAGCTTGCCGACTGCCGCGAGATGCTCAGCCAGCTGCAAATGCCAAGCGGGAACTTTTTTGAACGTCGCCTCGGCTTGGGCTGGAGTGTCACTGTCGGCCCCGATCCCCAGGAACACGACTCCGGCGTCGCGATAGTTCCGGACAACCGCATTCAACTCCAAGGCTGACTGATAGGATTCGGCCGGCATTTGCCCCCGCCAAAAGTAGAGCACCACAAACTGGCCCCGCAGGGAGTCAGAATCGACCGCCTTGCCATCGGGCAACGTGCCGGCGACTTGCACTTCCCGACCGAGGGAATCCATCCGGGCCAGTCCGCGCTCGGCGGCCTCTTTCGCACTGCGGGCGATCAGCGGGTCGCGATTGCGGGCCATCTCCCGATCCAACAACTGGTAAATATCCTTGGCGTTCAGGAATCTTCCAGTTTGTTCATAAAACTGAGCCGCATCCAAAATCTGTCGAAAGGCCTGGGGGCCGGCCTGAGGATTCGCAGCCAACTTCGCGAGGCAATCGAGGAAAAAGGCATCAGCCCCTTCCTTGTTGGTCTGCATCCGCTCCAGCGCTTCGTCAAACCGAATTTCAACAAACAAAATCCGGTCCGGAATGGCCGCCGCGAGATTGGTCAAGGCCAGCGAATTGGAGTCTTTAAAGGTCTCACGCATCCTCCGCAGCAAGTCAATCGCCAGCTCATGTTTCTTTCGCGTGACCAACATCAATGCCTGGCTATCGAGAAACTGCCCAACGGCCTCGTCGTTGGGAAACGAGGCCAGCAGCTCATCAGTCCGCTGCAGGGCTGGATCGGCCGAGGCATCCGGGGTCTTCAAGCAATCGATAAACCCGATTTCGACATTACCAATCTGGACGAGCTTGCGAACCTCATCATCCGGATGCTCCCGGTACTGGTCGATCGCAGCCAACATCATTTCGCGCGAGCGAAGATTTCTGGTCTCCGTCAAATTGACCAGCGAATAAAGCTTCGAAACCAGGGTGTCGTGATAATCCACCTCGGTGAGTTGCCCCTCCAGCAACCTGTCAGCGAGCGCGACACGCTCTTCCCAGTCCATGATTCGCTGGGCATACGAAACCTCGGGCTCGCGGGCCTCTAACCGTTCAAGTTGCTCCAACTGACTCAGAGTATCTGTCGAGTAAGCGACACGATCGGATGAGAACTCGGGCAATCGGAATTGGTTGCTGGGTTGGCTGTCAAATAAGAGCTGGACCTGCTGCCAACTGCCGCCGAACCACTCAAACCAGGCAATCGATCCCACCAGCCCCAGAAAGACAAGCAGGTAGCAAACTGTCTGCAAGTCGAACATTCGCCGAGTTGGATGGTTCCCAGAACCGCTGTGGCCGGAGGGTTCTGCAGAGGAATGCCCCCCCGCTTCGGTTTTCTGATCGGCTTCCCCAGCCATAGACACGCCTATTCCCCAGCAAACTCGTCCCAGACAACCAAGAATTTGGCCGTCGCCCCGGGAGTCATTTTACACCGAAGGCGAGGCTGATCGCGAGCACCACGGTCCGGACGAGTTGGGTTTTCGGCTAGGGCAACTCGATTTTCGATCCGGAACGGCGCCCCGCTGCGGGCTGGGCGATTTGTCGCCTGATCTCAGGGTCAAGGTAAAGCATTCGCAATTGGTGCAGCATCTGCTCCAGCATGGCCGCTTCATCCGCAGTCAAATTTCCTCGGGTCTTTTCCTCGATCACTCCGAGCAGATCGATCAGATGCCGAGCCATGCCCAAGTCAGCCGGCTGGGCCGCTCCTCCCGGCCCGCCCATCAGGCCCATCGCCGCCATGGCTTGCATCGAAAAGGTGGTGACCAGGAGTTCAAAGGTGGGCTCGGGATAGCTCGCATCAGGTGGTGAACTCCCCTTGCCTTGCTCAGCTTGTCGCCTCTCCTGCTCAACGCGGGATTTCCAGTCGTTGTCCACGATTATTTTTGGGTCGGAGTCGGAGTGAGTCATCGTGTTTCGCCTTGTTGCCGAATCTCAATCAGTTGATCAACTCAAAACAATGAGTTGGTAATTCCTGCAACTGCCGGAAAATCGCGTTTGCTTCGGGGCCAGCAGCCAGTTTCCCCCCTCCCGCTCCGACCGGTAGCCGTTGGCACAAGCCGGAGCCGGGAACACTGCTTCTCAGATTTCCGCATCTCAGGAGCCCACGTTTCAGGAGCCCACGTTTCAGGAGCCGGACTCGACCATGGAATCCCGGGAGTTGCGGCGGACAGCAGCCTGGACAAATCCCGAGAACAGCGGATGGGGCTGAGTCGGCTTCGACTTGAATTCGGGGTGATACTGGACTGCCACGAACCAGGGATGTTCCGGCAGTTCGACGACCTCAACCAACGAACCTTGCTTGCTGGTCCCCGAGAAGGTCATCCCGTGCGCTTCAAACTGTTTGCGGTATTGGTTGTTGAACTCATAGCGGTGACGATGCCGCTCCTGAACTTGCGCCGAGCCGTAGCACTCAGCTGCCCGGGAATCCGGAGCGAGGTCGGCTACCTGCGCCCCGAGTCGCATGGTGCCGCCTTTCTCCGTGATGTTCTGCTGTTCATCCAGCAGGCAGACCACCGGGTAGGGAGTATCTTTCTCGAACTCGGTGGAGTTGGCACCGGCAAGGCCCACAACATTCCTGGCGAATTCGATCACGGCGCATTGCATCCCGAGACAAATCCCGAGGAAAGGGATTTTCCGCTGCCGGGCCCAGCGGATCGCATCGACTTTGCCCTCAACGCCACGCTCGCCGAAACCGCCCGGAACCAAAATCCCATCGTATCCCGAGAGCAATCGCTCTGGACCTTCGCGCTGAATGTCCTCGCTCAGGATTCGACCGACGCGGATTTGAGCGTGATGCTCAATTCCGGCATGGTCGATTGCTTCGTAGATCGACTTGTACGCGTCCTTGTGCTCGGCGTACTTCCCCACGACCGCGATGCTGATTTCGGTATCAGGATTGCGAAGCCGGTGGAGCAGTTCTCGCCAGTCATCCAACTCCAGCGATTTGGCATTCAGCCCCAGCTTCTTGACGATTAGCTCATCGAGTCCATTTTCCACGAGGCTGAGCGGGACTTCGTAAATCGAGAAGTCCTTGTCTCGTTCCTCAATCACGGCCCGCACAGGAACATTGCAGAACAGGGCGATTTTTTCGCGGTCGGAGGCCGGAAGTGCCCGCTCGGTGCGGCAGATCAGGACGTCCGGCTGGATACCGATTTGCCGGAGCAACCCGACCGAGTGCTGAGTAGGTTTGGTTTTCAGTTCGGCAGCGGCCTTGAGGTAGGGAATCAGGGTCAAGTGAATGTAGAGGCAATTCTCTTTCCCCACATCAAGAGCGAACTGACGAATGGCCTCGAGGAACGGCTGGCTTTCAATGTCCCCGACAGTTCCACCGATTTCAGTGATCACCACATCCACTTCGTCATCGGCCAGTTTGGCGATACAGCGCTTGATTTCATTGGTGATATGCGGAATGACCTGGACGGTTTGCCCGAGAAACTCGCCTCGCCGCTCCTTCTCAATCACCTTCAGATAAATCTGGCCGGTAGTGTAATTCGATTGCCGCGTCAGCGGACTGTGGGTAAACCGTTCGTAGTGCCCCAGGTCGAGATCGGTTTCACTGCCGTCGTCGAGCACGTAGACTTCGCCGTGCTGGTAGGGGCTCATCGTCCCTGGGTCGACGTTGATGTACGGGTCGAGCTTTTGCATCCGGACCCTCAAGCCATCCCAACCGAAGCACTGGTCAGCCCTTTACCCAATGAGCTCACGACCCCGCCCGTCACGAAAATGTGCTTCGTCATCCTGTTGCTTCCCCCAAGAAAAGAGACGCGGCCACTCCTGGTCCCATCAGACTTCCATCTCCATCATCCCGCGTCGGTGAGAGGCAACAGAGAAAATCGCAGACCGAGCCGCCAGCGATGGCGGTGCGGACCACATCAGGCGGCCGAAAAACGGATTTTAACACTTGCCCAGACGGCTGACAAAGGCGCGATAATCTTCGGGAGTATCGATGCCTTTCGCCTGTTTTTCCACTGCTGCAACCACGATTTCCCCGCCCGCCTGCAAAATCCGTAACTGCTCGAGCATTTCCGTTGTTTCCAGAGTGGAAACAGGCAACCGGGAGAATTGCAGAAGAAAATCCCGGCGATAGACATACAACCCCAAATGCTGCCAAAAGAGGGGCGGCTCCTGGTGGAGCAATTCCTCCCGCCAAGTGCGGGCATGGGGAATCGGACTACGGCTGAAGTAAAGCGCTCGGCCATCGTGACGACAAACGACTTTGACACAGGCCGGGTCCTCGAGCACCGCCCGCTCGCGAATCGGACAGAC
>JAJTFE010000262.1 GCA_021298375.1 Blastopirellula sp.
CTCGGATGGGGCCCGGACGGCCGGCTCTATGGTTCCAGTGGCGGGAACGGTGGTGAAATCAGGCGTGGCGAACAGGCTTGGCCGTTTCCCGCAGGGGCGGTTGTGGCGGCGGAACAGCAGCCGATCAACTTGCGCGGCCGGGATTTCGTGATTGATTTACGAAGCGGGATGATGAACGCCACCACGGGAGGTGGGCAGTTCGGACAGACCATTGACTGCTGGGGCAATCGGTATGTTTGCTCCAACAGCGATCATTGCCAGCAGATTGTCCTCGACGATCGCTATCTGGCGCGCAATCCACTGTTGAGATCGGGGGCCTCGCGAGTAAATATCGCGCGGGAGGGCCCGGCGGCGACGATTTACCGTTCGAGCCCGGTCGAGGCATGGCGCATGGCGCGAACGGAGTTGCGCATTCAGGGCAAGGCGAAAGGTCCCATCGAGGGGGGCGGGCGAGCATCGGGCTATTTCTCCGGAGCGACAGGCATCTGCTACTACGACGGCGTGGCCTTGGCGGACGCCTACCGCGGCAATCTGTTTGTCGCCGACGCCGGCAGCAACTTGGTCCACCGCAAGCAATTGCTCGATCAAGGCGTGGTCAAATCCGCAGCCCGAATTGAACAGGATCGCGAGTTTCTCGCCTCGACCGACAATTGGTTTCGGCCTGTCCAACTGGTCAATGCGCCGGATGGAGCCCTCTGGGTGCTCGACATGTACCGCGAAGTCGTCGAGCATCCGGCCAGCTTGCCGGAGTCGATCAAGCGGCAGTTGGATTTGAGCAGCGGCAATGACCGCGGGCGGCTTTACCGGATTACGAGCCGGGGAATCAGCGTCGAGAGCGGCCCTTTGCCGGGGAATGCCGCTTCGCCTGAAGAACTGGCGGCCTTTCTCGGGCACGCCAACGGCTGGCATCGACGGACCGCAGCGCGGCTCTTGCGGGAGCGACCTGGAGAGGCGACCACCACAGCGGTTCGCGATTGGCTCGCGGCGCTGTCCGAAGAAGAACGGAGCAGTGGCATTAGCCCCAAGCAAGCGGGGCGGGTTCTCGCTTTGTATATGCTGCGCGATTGGGGGGCGCTGACGATTGACGAACTGATGACTTCCCTCCGCGCGCGGGAGCCAGAGCTGCGTGCCTTGGGTCTGCGATTAGCGGAGGGGAATGACGACGCGCGATTGCAAGCTGAGCGATGTCGCCTGGCGACCGATCCCGACGAGAGCGTTCGCTTTCAAGCCGCGCTGGCCTTGGGAGAATTTCCCGATCAGCCAGCCTGCGCAGCTTTAGCCGCGGCAGCGCGATTGGCGGGGGCGAATGACTGGCTGCGGACTGCGGTCCTCTGCTCTGCGGCGACGCGGCGGGCGGAACTGCTCGAAGCGTACTTGGCCCGCTCAGCGGAACAGTTGAGCCCGGCCGAACTGGAGTTCGTGACTGAGTTGGCCCGTCAGATTGGACAGGCTTCGGTCGAAGCCGAAAAAATTCGGTTGGCGCGGGCGATCAGCGAGTGGCTCAACTCAAGGCCGGGGGTCGCAATCGCCTGCTGGTTTGCCGCGACCGGAGGCGATCGAGCGAGCGTTCGGCAGTTCGATCATTGGGCGCAAGCTGCGGAGAAGGGCGAGACGGCTACCGACTTGAGTGGGCAGTTGCTGGCTCAAGCGCGTCGCGTGGCCCTGGACCAAGCCAGACCAGTTGCAGAACGAGGCTTTGCGGTGAAGGTTTTGGAATTGCTTCCAAGAGAGCAATTGTTGCTGCTTTGGCGGGAACTGATCGATCTGAGCCAGCCCGAAGCGGTGCGGATCTCGGCGATTGAGTTGTGCCATCGCGCCGCGGTGCCGGAAATATTCGACCTGCTTGTCGATCGCCTGAGTGAATTGACTCCCGAGTTGAGGTCGCGAGCGCTCGAGGGACTACTCGCGCGGCCGCAAGGAGCGGCTTGGTTGTTATCCGCACTGGAAAGCGGAGAGGTGCCGATGGTGTTTCTTACCCTGAGCCAGCGGCAGCAACTGCTGGGTCGGCCCGAGGTGGAATTGCGTCAGCGGGCCGAGAAACTGCTCGGGGGGGGTAGCGCTCCAAAAACAGAAGAACAGTTGACTGCGTTTCGAGGTTCGCTTGAGGGTTTAACTGGCGAGCCTGAAGCGGGCCGAGCGGTCTTCCGGCGAGTCTGCGCCAGTTGTCATCTGCTCGCCGGCGAAGGGGCCGAGGTTGGCCCCAACTTGATCGGCTATGCCTTTCGGAGTCGGGATGATTTGCTGTTGCAGGTGCTCGATCCGAATCGGGAAGTCGACCCGCGTTATTTGTCGTATTCAGTCGAGCTGCGTGATGGGAGGTTGCTGCTGGGGGTTTTGGCGGGTGAAAATGCGGCGGCAATCATCCTGAAGACAGCGGCTGGGGAAAGTGTCACCCTGAACCGGGATGAAGTCGAGGCGATTCGGAGCACTTCGAAATCGTTGATGCCTGAGAATCTGGTAAATGAGTTGACCCCGCAACAGTTTGCTGACCTGAGCGCCTGGTTGCAGGGTCTGCGCGAGTAAGTCCATTGGAGTGTTGGAGGAGCGATGCCGGGAAAAGACTGGGAATTCGGCGGACTGTCGCGGCGGCGATTTGTCGGTGGGACGCTGGGGCTGGTGGTTGGCGCGAGGCTGGGGGCGAATTGCGCGGGAGCTCAGTCGGTCGCGGCCAAGCATCGCGGTGCCGGCATCGAGGGGCGAATCGACATTCACACGCATTTGGGGCAACCTTGGAACGAGCGTGGAGAATTAACCCCGAAAATGCTGCTGGACTGGATGGACGCCAATCGCGTTGCCCAAGCGGTCGTTTTGCCGCTGATTTCGCCGGAAGCCTGGTTCTATCCAATCACGACGGAATGGGTCTTGAAAGAGACCAAGCCTTATCGGGATCGGTTGATTCCGTTTTGCGTCGTTGACCCGCGGACGGCGGTGATGGCAGCCGGAGATCAATACACCGATCTCCTTAAGCGCTATCGCGATGCGGGTGCTGTCGGTTTTGGTGAACACAAGTGGGGTGGGGCGATCGATGATCCGCGAAACATCGCTTTAATGCGAGCCTGCGCGGCGGTCGGGTTTCCCGTGCTGTTTCATCTCGATAATGATCGGAATTGGGACCAGCCGGGGTTGCCCGGTTTAGAGAAACTTATGCGGGAGGTACCCGAGGTCAGGCTGATCGGGCATGGTCCGGGTTGGTGGGCTTCCATTTCGGCGGAGGTCAATCAGGGTGACTTGCACGGCTATCCCAAGGGGACCGTGTTGCCCGGTGGGGCTTTGGACCGCCTGCTGACGAAGTACCCGAATCTGTATGGCGATCTCTCGGCGGGCAGCGGTCACAATGCGATTCGTCGAGACCTCGAATTCGGGCGGGAGTTTCTGCTCCGGCATGCGGACCGAATGATGTTTGGGACGGATTATCTTGCGGACAAGCAGGTGGTTGAGCAATTCGCCCTGTTTGAAACATTGAGCCTGCCCAAGGAAGTGGAAGCCAAAATATTTCGGACTAACGCAGCCCGGGTGCTTGGCTTGGATGAGAAGTAGTAATTCGGAACGAGTTGGCAGTTGAGGGTGAGGGTATGAGAAAAGAGCTTGGACGGCGAAGTTTTTGCCAGTGTCTGGCTGGGCTGGCACTTGCCAATGGTCTCGCCAATGGTCTCGCGACCTCAACGAGTGCGCCGGGCGCGGCAGAGCCCCGGCCGGTTGGGAACAGGGGGGCGAAGCTGGCCCGATTCAGCCTGGCCGCTTACAGCTACCGCGATTTGCTGAACATAAAAAAACCGCAAATGTCCCTGTTTGAATTTGTCGATGAGTGCGTCGCCCTGGGCTTGGACGGAACCGAGCTGACATCGTATTACTTTCCCGAGGAGGTGAGCGACGACTTTCTTCGCAAATTGAAGTTACACTGCTTCCGCAAGGGAATCGAGATCTCAGGAACGGCAATTGGGAATGACTTTGGATTTGCCGCGGGACCGGATCGCGACAGGCAGATGGACCTGACTCGACGTTGGATTGAACGGGCCGAGATTCTGGGTGCGCCCGTGATTCGGATTTTTGCCGGGCACCAGAAGCCAGCAGTCGAGACAAGCGAATCCGAACGCTTGATGATCGCGGGAATGGAGGAAGCGTGTGCCTACGCTGGCGAGCACGGAGTCACATTGGCTCTGGAGAATCACGGGGGGCCAACAGCGACGGCCGACGGGTTGTTGAAGTTTGTGGAGGCGGTGAAAAGCCCCTGGTTCGGGGTCAATCTTGATACGGGGAATTTCCACTCGGATGACGTCTACGGTGATCTGGCCCGGGTGGCTCCTCACGCCGTGAACGTGCAGGTGAAGGTCTC
>JAJTFE010000263.1 GCA_021298375.1 Blastopirellula sp.
TTCTGGCTGCGGCTGTCGTGGTCTCAGCGATCGTCTCGCTGGCAACCGGCAGCAGTTGGACGACCGTGGCTACGGTGGGCATTGCGTTGCTGGGGATCGGCAGGGCGCTTGGGCTCTCCGAACCGATGATCGCCGGAGCGATCGTTTCAGGCGCTTATTTTGGCGACAAGATCTCGCCGCTTTCCGATACCACCAATCTGGCTTCCGCGATGGCCGGCTGCGACCTCTTCACCCACATCCGCTACATGCTTTGGACAACCACTCCCAGCATTCTGTTGACGATTGGGATTTTCTGGTATCTCGGCTCGCAGGTAGATGCTTCCAAAACGGTTGATACCGAGACGCTTCCGAAATTGATTGCCGCTCACTTCAATGTCACGCCACTGCTATTCATAGTGCCCGCCTCGGTGGTGGCCATGGTCCTGCTGAAGTGGGATGCCCTCGTCGCACTGTTTGTGGCGATGCTGGCGGGAGCTGTCGTGGCGGTTGTTGCCCAGCCGCAGGTGATCAACGAAGTCGCAGGCGTGATCGTCGCGGCGGAAGCGGAGAAAGGCCCGGAAGCAGCCAAGGTATTGACCGCTGATTCGTCATTCATTCAAAAAGCCTACGTCGTGCTGACCAACGCGATCAGCGGCGAGATGAAGATCCCGGTTGACGACGAGAAGGTCCAAAGCCTGTTCGTCTCGCGCGGGATGCAGGGAATGCTCAACACGATCTGGCTGATTCTCTGCGCCATGTGCTTTGGCGGGGCGATGGAAGCAACGGGAATGCTCGCGGCAATCACCAGGCCGTTGATCTCGCTTGCCCGCTCCACGGGCTCGTTGATCGCCACCACGGCCGGGACCTGCGTCTTCGTCAACGTGACCGCCTCGGACCAGTACCTGGCGATCGTAGTCCCCGGTCGAATGTTCCGCCAAGCGTTTCAAGACCGGGGGCTGGCTCCACAAAACCTCAGCCGCACGCTGGAAGATGCCGGAACGGTGACCAGCGTGCTCGTTCCCTGGAACACCTGCGGGGCAACTCAACAGGCAGTGCTTGGGGTCAATGTCCTGGCTTTCGCCCCTTACTGCTTCTTCTGCTGGATCAGTCCCCTGATGACGATTCTGTTTGCATTCCTGAATCTGCGGATTGCCCGACTGGAGGCTGGTGACGAGTTGAAAGCCGAAAAGAAGTAGCTCTGGTGCCGGCCTTAAGCCTCCAACTCGCGTGAGCCTGGTTCCTTTCGGCCCCCACCCATTCCGAGTAGGCGAAACACACCCACGCCCAACAGTCCGCCGAGCAGATTATTGAGCATGTCCTTTTGAGTATCCCACTCATCAAGATCGCCAGCGCCGACAAACAAGACGCCCTCGCCCTGCCCCAGGACCATCGCCCCGGCGTACTCAAAAATTTCATGAAAGGCTGAAAAGCCCAGAATCAAAACCAGTCCGGCAAGGTTGATCATCCAAGGCGAATAGAGACCTCGGAAATGGTAAGCCTGGAGCACGATCAGCATCGCCACAAATCCGAACAGTCCGTGCACCCAGCAGTCGTATTCGAGGCCCAGGGGAGAGGTCTGGTACCAGCCGAACATTCCGGCAAAGTGCAGCGCAAGAAAGATCCCAAACAGGGCAAACGGGAGTGGCCGCAGATCAATCGCCGGTCGAATCGCGTAGACACCAAACCAGAGCAGCAGGATAAAAAAGAAGTCCCACTGGTAACGGGATCCAGCCCGAACTGCGTACACTTCCAGCCCGAAAAAAAGCGCGGCAAACAGCAGGAGGATCCGGCTCAAAACACAGCCACCGGAAAAAAGAGTGCTATCTGAATTCGACCCGGTCATGGCGTCTCCCCTCGCAGACAGCCGCTGCTGGTTTCTCGGCGACGTGCGACAACCAGTATAACTTCCTCCTCCAGAGGGAATCAGGCAGCCCTGCCGAGGTGGCTCTCGAACTCAGCTACAATGTGGCCTTCCATCCGTTTCCCGTTCGCCCTGTCTTCTTTTGCTATCCCATGAGCATCCACCATCCCAAGTCTGAGCAGTCTTTTCGCGGAGGTCGTATCAGCCCCACGCGGCGCGACTTTTACAGTGCTGCGGCCGTTCTCGCAGCGGGCGCAGCCACCGCCCCGGCCCTCAGCAGGGAAAGCAGCCTCGATCAGCAACCCTTGCGGTATTGCCTGAACACCAGCACCATTCAAGGTGAGAAGCTTCCAATCGAGCAGCAGATCGGGATCGCTGCCAAGGCTGGTTATGACGGAATCGAAATCTGGCTGCGGGATGTGGAGCGATTCCTTGCGTCCGGGGGCAAGCTGAGCGATCTGCGAAAGCAGCTGGAAGACAGCCGTTTGAAAGTTGAGAGCGCGATCGCATTTGCTTCCTGGATCGTCGACGATGACGCAGCCCGCACCACAGGACTGGAGCAAGCTGCCCGGGATATGGAAGTTGTTGCCGCCTTGGGCGGGAAAAGGATCGCCGCACCTCCTGCCGGGGCAACTCAGGGACCAAAGCTCGATCTGGACCGTGCTGGCGAGCGCTATCGAGCCCTGCTGGAGCTCGGACGGAAACAGGGTGTTGTTCCGATGCTCGAAGTCTGGGGATTTTCGGCCAACCTTTCGCGGCTGGCTGAAGTGCTGCATGTTTGTGCCGCGGCCGATCATCCTGACGCCTGCGTACTTCCCGACGTCTACCATCTCTTTAAAGGGGGTTCGAACTTCGCCGATCTCGGGCTGCTGGCCGGGCCGAAAATCCCCGTCTTTCACTTTAATGATTACCCAGCAACACCCGAGCGGGCCCAGATTCAAGACGCCGATCGCGTTTATCCAGGTGATGGAATTGCACCGCTGAGACAGATTTTCAGCACGCTCCAGAGCAACGGCTTCACCGGCATCCTTTCACTGGAGCTCTTCAATCGGACTTACTGGGAACAAGACCCGCTAGAGGTAGCGCGGACGGGGCTGTTAAAGCTGAAGATGCTGGGCAGTTGATCGCTAGTCAACTGGCTCCCAACCGTTTGGCACAAGAGGGAGGGAAACTGCCTGACGCATCCTCGCTCGCCAAGAGCGGGGCGCAGCCCGGGTTGGCTTGCCTGCCACAAGAAAATCTGCCACAAGAAAATCAACCGCACCCAACAGCCCGTTACATCGCCGAGAAGGTCCCGATTGCCCTACGAGCGGACCGCCGATCGCTCGGTCCCCATCAGTTCGGCTGACTTGATGTTGGTCAGCTGAAACGTATTTCGCATAATCTGCTTGCCGCTCACTGTAATACTGCCCCGGAAGTCAAACAGCTGGTCGACCCGTTCCACAAGTTCAATTCGGCAGATGAGCGTGTCACCCGGACGGGCAAACGATCGGTAACGGGCGCCGTTGACCCGGACGAGCACACCGAGGGCATACTCGTTGAAGAACGGGTCAGCCGTGTTGTAGACCGGCATCGGATTGAAGTGTGCGGCGATCAGCACGCCAGCGGACTGCGTCGAGAGTTCCTGCATCATGGCGCCCGGAAAGATGGGGGCGCCCGGGAAATGCCCCGGCAGAAAAAACTCTTCACCCACGCGATGCTCGGTCACGACCTCAGTGGGGGAACAGGAAGCAATCCGGTCCACCAGCAGATAGGGAGCCCGGTGATGCAGGTACTCTTCAACGGTGGCGAATTGATGCTGGTGAAATGCGGGCATGATCACGACTTCTCCGGTACAGGCAGCGGTTGACTTCAGGGGAGAGACCGCATTTTCACGGCAATTGTCACTGCCGAGGGGGTGGACCCAAGCGAAACGTCATTTCAGCGGCAAATAAATGTCGGTCACCAGTTCCGGCTCAGGGACTTCACTCGGCCCGTTCCGGTAGATTTCGAAGGTTCCGCAGCTTTTTTGTTTCAACTTCTTGTGGCGGACGATCTGGTTGGCAGCGCTCCAGGCGTTTCCCAAGTGGGAATAACTGCCGATATGGCGGACCTGAAAGGCTTGCCCTGAGGGGAGCTCCCACAATCGCAAGCGGGTGCCGGCCGGCAATTGCTGGCCTGAGGTAAGTTCGAAACCGCTGAGATAATCAAACATGCCCTGTTTGACTCGGAAGCGCGTGTAGACGGAAACCGGAGTCCCCGGCTGGAGGCCAGCTTTGGCAAATTCAGCCCGGGCCTCGGCGAATGTCTGTTCCATCTTGTTGCCCACCGTGTGGACGGGGGTTGAGTCGGCGATCCCAGCCACGCGGAGTGGGCCGATCGGCTGGTTACCCCGGACTTCGACTCGCGATGGTATCGAACCGGTCTCGATCCAGTCCTTGAGCATGTTCAACCCGCGCTGGTAATCCATTCCGACAAACGTCTTCACCG
>JAJTFE010000264.1 GCA_021298375.1 Blastopirellula sp.
GGGATGAGCTGCGGGCTAACGCGGGCCGTGAATTGAGCTTCCGTGGTGGGCCGGCGCGGGGCTGGACTCTCTTGTTCTCCGGATCTCACTTGCTGCCAACCGCCTGTTTGAATTGAAGCTGCCCCGTGATTCCCCGCCCAGCTTGTCCCACCCTACGATTTGGATTCTTTAAAACGGGAACAAGCCAAGCACGCCTCGGTCTTTGTAGGGTGGGACAAGGTCGCGGGGAAACTAAGTTCATCTATCTTTCAATCAAAAACCCCAGAACAAAAGCAGACTCCCGCGACCGCCGGCCCACCGGCGGTGCCGGGATGAGCTGCGGGCTAACGCGGGCCGTGAATTGAGCTTCCGTGGTGGGCCGGCGCAGGGCGGGACTCTCTTGTTCTCCGGATCTCATTTGCTGCTAACCGCCTGTTGGGCTTGATGCTCTCCCGTGATTCCCCGCCCCGCTTGTCCCACCCTACGATTTGGATTGCCCGAAATGGCAATGAAGCCTATTGCCGGAGGAGGAAACGGCATCAAGAACCGATAGGCTTTCTCTTCCGAATCGGTTCCGCAAACTTTTTCTTTGCCGGAGACCTTTTCCTTCCAGATAGTCTGACCGCCAGCTTTCCCTGAGAGACCTTTTTTGCATCTCAACGAGTGATTCCACGAGCATCGACGCCCCCCGCACGCCAATAGGAACCCACCCAAAAAAACAAAGAGAGTACACCGATAACCAATGGCAGCAACGAACCGTAACGGGAAAAAAGCGTCGGCCCGATCGAGGAGGGCCTCTTCGAGATCGGAATCACAGCCGCGGCGTCCTGCATTGCCGGCAACTCGTGGCAAACTCGTCCGGAGGGCGCAATCAACCCGGAAACACCAGAACTGGTACAGCGAAGAAACGAAAGACGATGTTCAATCGATCGCAATTGGGCAATGCGAAAGTGTTGACGAAGTGCGATTTCTGAATCAAACGCCATTCCATTACCAAGCGTGATCAGGCAATCCACACCATTGCCGACAACCTCCCGCACCAAGTCGGAGTGCATGTCCTCACAGCAGAGCAGTACCCCCAACCGAAAACCGGCTACTGGTCCAATCGGGAGGGCCGAGTCACCTGGAGTAATCACGCGTTCATTTCCAAACCAGGTGCGAAGTAGCGGCAACAAAAACTCTCCCGGGAAATATTCTCCATAAGGCATCAGCCGAACCTTCTCCCGACTTCCAACCAGGCACTCGCGTTGGTCTATCAACAAAGCTGATACGAAATGCCGGTCGGGGTCGCCGTCAGCCTGATCGTCGTCCCACCTGTCTGCACCGGCGAGCAGCGGGCAGTGGGGTGCCGGGAAGGGAACGAATTGAGTGTCTTCGCCAACAGAAAGCCGGGCTACCCGCTCGGGGTCATTGAAGTCTTGCAGTTCGCGACAGTAATCGCCCAGAGAAGACTCGGGCCAGACAGCCAGGTCGATCAGACCTTGCATCGCTCGAGTCGACTCAATCATCCGCTGATTGCTGTCGGTGAATCCGGTATCAGCTTGAACCAGTCCTACCCGTAGAGGTTCGCCTTCACTTAAGGCCGCGAACGCATCAATTTGCTCGATGCGAGCGGAGCCTGCCCAGCGAATTCCAAGCAACACCAACAACAAAGCCAAGCTCAAGCCAAACGTTTGAGGCCTGAACTTCCGGCCCGAGAGCAAGCGAAGGAGCTCGTTGACAGTCCACGCGAAATAAGTCGCGATCGAAAGAACCAGCATCGATGCCAAGTGCACTCCCCCAAATTCCGCAATCTGGATCATCGCGAGGTCCGCGGTCAACAGCGCGGCTGGAGGCCAGGGAAAGAGTGTGGGGATAATCTGTTCCACTCCCACCCAAATGACAGGGACGAGTACCCAGGCTGGTTGCTCAGCCCTCCGCACCGCCCGCCAAAACAAGGCAAATATTACCAGTCCAAGGCTCTGAAACGCGAAATAGACGACAGCCAGACCGAGCGAAGTCGCTGTCCCAACCTCAGCCAGGTAGCGGGCCGTCGCCGGCAACCAGGGACAAGCGATAGCGAAGGCCATGAATCCCGTTACGAAAGCGTTGCAGAGCGACCAGGTCAGCCTGGTCAGCCGCGTTTGCCCTAGCAGAAAAAAAGAGATTCCCAGGACACCGAGCCACCCCATTTGCTCAGACCGCCAACCGGTACCCAACAAACTACCGGCCACCACCGCCGAAACAAAACAAGACACAACCTGCATCCTTGCAGATTGTGTCCACTTCCACAAACTTGGACGACGCTCCAGATTGTCGGAGGCTGGGTTCTGCTGCTGCATTCTCAACGCTACTCTTTGAGGAAAACACATGGCAAGCGTGAGCGTGTTGACAGAGACTTCGAAACAAACCCGTCCGTCACTCGAGCGCGATCAGTCCAACCGGTCCGCCAATCAAGCCCAGTGAGTTCTAGGGCTTGATTTCCGGGACAAACAAGGGAGCCGCGCCGACGGTTTTTGTCGTAAGCATGACGGTGCTGTCGCCGACGACTAGCGGATTCTTGATCGCGACGACCGAGGTGCTGATCGGAGTCGAATCCGCCGCACCTTGGAAAACGGTCGTGTCGGCAGCTACAACGTAGTAGTTGCCAGTCGGTACCCGGAAGGTTTCCGTCTTGGCGGCAGACACTTCGCGGCGGGGCAGCGTGCGAGCCTGTCCTACGTTGGTGGGAGCCGGGGTGCTGGCCGGCAAAACCCAGATCGTGATGGACCGACCGGCAGCAGCGTTTTCGTTCTTGACTTCGACCCGACTTTGCTTCCGCCCGCCACCTTTGCCACCACCGGCAAAGGCCTCTTGCGAAAGAAATAACCCGGTCGCCATGACTGCGACCAATGCAAGCAAGATGTTCCTCATAGTCTCTTCTCCTGAGAAAAAATGGGGCCAGCGGAGAGCTGGCCAACAAAACACTAGAACTCGTTGATCAGCTCAGCCCCCGCGCGGGTGCACAATGCGCTGATCACGTTTTCGGACAGGCTCGAATTCAAGAATTGAACTGAGCCGTCACAGAAGACAACGTTCGCACCTCCGCGGTGGAAGCTGGCGATCTCGTTGTAACCACCATCGATATTGCTCACGCCACCGTCTTCGTGCGTGAGGCAATGCAAGCCGCACGCCCAGTAACCAAAGTTGATTTCCGTTACTGCGACCCCTTCGCCAACGGCGATCGTGCTTGACAAGCCATCGCGAATTTCTGAAAAGCGGACCGGGCGGACGCTGGGCGAGTTGGCGATGTAGAGCACGCCGTTGCGGCCATCGGCAAGGCTTGAAACCGTCGTCCGGTAGGTCCCGGCGATCCCGCAGTAATCCGTCGCTCCCGCATAATTCTTCAATGAACTTGGACAGGCAAAGACCTGCAAATTGGTCGAGGCAGCGGGTTGATTCAGAATGTCGTCCCAAGGCTTTCGAAAATCGATCGACGTTTCGAGATTCGCTTGATCAAGGTAGGGGAGAATGCGACTGGACCAGGCATGCTGCGTGCCGAATTCACTTCCCATCGGCAAGGCGCGAAAACTCGATTCGTGATTGCTCAGGCCTGTGCCGATCTGGCGAAGATTGTTTTGGCAGGTCGTCCGTCGAGCTGACTCACGAACCGCCTGCACCGCCGGAAACAGCAAGCCAGTCAAGACACCTATTATCGCCAACACTACGATCAATTCGATGAGCGTAAAGCCAGTTCGATACTTGCCCCTTCTTCCGCCGTCGTGAAGGTTGACGCGTGATTCGTTTGTGCACATGGCACTCTGCTCCTGCTCATCGTGAGGACTCGATTCAGAGTTGACTTCTTTTGGATACGCAGTCGGCCAGCAAAACGCCCGAAGAAAAATTCAATTTTTTTGTGGTCTCGAGAGACCCCTGCATCACCCAGTGAGCGTGAGTGTCCGTGGAGAGCGGCAACTCAGAATGGGAATTGGCCTGACTTGACACGAATGGAGCCAAGACCAAGTGCCCGCTGTGATTCATGCCGACGCGGGGCCACTAGCCGCCGTTTGAGCGGGCAAAAGCAATTGCGGATTGCTTCAATGGAAAGCGCCCTAACGATCAATCAGACAACCACTTGAGGCTCGCGCGGTGGAGAGGATTCGGCGCTGAGAGGAAGAAAACGCTTTCAGAGTGATGCGCCCCAGCGAAGGGGCCGATGGGCCAGCCCTGCCGGATGCCGTTGCCGATCTCGGCACTGAACGGAGGCCTTATTTGCTCAAGGCGCAAACAGAGTCGCCAACCCACTTCGCGGAAACGCGCGGCGCGCTCGGCAGGCAAGACAGCGAGTCGCAGCCTCAAAAG
>JAJTFE010000265.1 GCA_021298375.1 Blastopirellula sp.
CCAGCAAACTCGACTGCCGCTGTAATTCCGCGAGCTTCGTCCTGATTGTTTCCGAGGTCGTCTGGTTGCTCACGGCTGGACCTTGATGCTCAAAGAACAACAAAAAGAGAGGAGTCTCGATTCACGGAGAAACTCCCAGGCTGGTCAGGTCGCCGGGCCGGATGGCGTCCCCCCTGCGAAAAACCTGACTGCCGAATTATCATCGATCGCCTCGGCGGCACAATCGCCTGAGACTGGTTGCGACCAATCGGCGCGCAAGCCTCCTTTCGACGTTTCACTTTTCCTCAGACCAGTCAGTTCCATGAATCCGGCTTACCCGCGCCGTTCCTATCAGGCCCTCATTTTCGATTGTGACGGGACCCTGACTGATTCCATGCCGGTCCATTACGTTGCCTGGCGACGAACCATGGCCCGCTACGGGATCGACTTTCCAGAGGAACGCTTCTACGCCATGGGGGGCATGCCCTCGGGAAAAATTGTGGAACTGCTCGCTTCGGAGCAAGGGGTTCCCGTCGATTCCCCAGTGGCGGCACACGAGAAGGAACTCGCCTTTCTGGAATTGATTCACCATCTGGTCCCGATCGTTCCAGTCCTCGAAGTGGTCCGCGAGTTTCGCGGCCAGCTTCCTCTGGCGGTCGCCAGCGGGGGCTATCGGGGGATTATCAAGCAGCAACTGGAACAGATTGGTTGTGGAGACTGTTTCGATGTGCTGGTCACCGCGGAAGATACGGTTCGCCACAAACCCGAACCCGATGTCTTTCTGAAGGCGGCGGAACTTCTGGGAGTCGTACCCGGCGAGTGCCTCGTGTATGAGGATAGTGAGTTGGGTCTGCGAGCAGCGGCTGCGGCCGGGATGGATGCGATTGATATTCGCACGTTTCACCGCCCCCGTACTCTCCTGCTCGGATGACTCACCCTGATTGAGTGGGCGGCTCGAGGAGGCGATGTGGCCCGCACCTCTTCGGGGCTGAGTCGCAAAACGAAATCGGGGTGCTTGGTAACCCCCCGGTCCAAGCACCCCAGATCTCTTTTGTTTTGTCTGCCACCCTCAACCGGGCTGGAATACGCTGCCCGTTCGGAGCCTACCGCGTTCGTGTCCTCTGCTCGGTTGCCCGCGGCACCGTGCGAGTCGCTGTCCGGTCAGGCATGCTTTGAGGAGCCATCATTTGCGGTGACATTTGCGGTGACATTGTCCGTGCAGACATTGTCCGGGCAGGTGCGGCCGTTCGCGCCATGTATTGACTCGACCGGGTTGAACTCGCGACTGGATCCGAAGGCATCGACTGATAACCGGAGAGATGCTCTCCGCCGCAGTTGCAGCCACTGGGGTGCATTGCCGCGCCGCTGTCTTCGTAGCTGACCGCGCCGCAGTCGCTGCATTCGCCGCAACCGCCGCAGTCTCCGCCGCCGCAGTCGCTGCAGGTTCCGCAGCCGCAGCCATCGTCACTTTGGTAAATTCGCTTCCCGTACAAGGCAGGCACGAGGTTGCGCGGAAGCAATGCTCCCGGGGCCCAGCCTGGCACACGAGGTCCCACTCCCCCGGCGAACTCGTTGCCATAGCAGGGGTCAGCACAATCGGGCGGATAACTTCGCCACTCACCGTAATAGACATTGCCGCATCCGCCGCCGCAGACCAGATTGCGCTTGGCCTGTCGCAAAGCCTCAATCGGACCGTAGGGGAGCAGGGGACCGGGCAAGCAGCTGAGCCGCTCATAGTCTCCGCAACTGTCGCAGGCAGAACTCCCGAAAGGGCCGCCCGCATAGGGGCCGTAGCCCACTGGTACAGCACATCCCAAAGATGACAAACTGGTCATCAAGCCCAACAAAAGAAGCAGCTGCCGCATCATTGATTGCCCCCGACACTCGATGGCTGTTGGCAAACCCGCAAGGAATCCGCTACCGCCAAACGACCAAGAATGGAAACCAGAAACAGGCCATGCGAACGGCAACTGCTTTGGTGCTTTGCTCTTTATCGGCAATCAAATTCGATACAATCATCAAAAGTTACCATTCCAACAGACTTCACCTTACCCATCCGGTTTTCCGATATGTCGGACGATCATCAGATAACCCATCATCGGTCGCGCTTGCGGCTCGCGCCCTCCTTGCGGCTCGTGTCCTACTTGCGGCTCGCGCCATGCTTGCTGCTCTGCGGAATGCTCGTGTGCTTATCCGGTTGCGGCTTGGGCTTGCCAGAATTCGCCCGCAACTTGGTTGGCACGTGGGAACTGGACCAACCCGAGCGCCTCGCGGAACGAATCAACCAGTTGCCGGCCGACAGGAGCTCGCCAGTTCCCGCTGGCAGCAGCCTGCCTGTGCCGGAACCCGAGGACGAAGAACTCCCCAGCGAGCCGTCCTCGCCAACCCGGGGACCAGGAATGGCGCTTGAATTCCGGGCTGACGGGACGTTCCAGAGCCGAACGGACTTTGGCCAGCTGCAGCAAGCAAAACAAGGAAGCTGGAAGTTCATCTCCGCCTCCTCGGACGGCAAGACGCTAGCGATCCGCTGCGTGCTGAATGGGCAATCCACTGAAGTCGAGGTGGAGTTTGTCGAGGCGGATGTGGTCTCACTGGCTCCTCCCAATCTCTCAGGATTGAACAGCAAACTTCGGTTCCGCCGGGCTCAATGAACCCGGCCGAATGTGACGATAAGGATTACAGCACAGGCTGTTTGCAGCTTCGCCCTGATGGTCAGGCCGTTTCGACATGGATGTCAAACGCGGCCCTCGGGTCCAGCCGCGATTAACCAACAGCCCGCTGCCTGCTTACCGTGGAGGGATTCTCATGCGTCGCAACTGGATTCTCGGATTGTTCTGCAGCCTGCTCCTGACTGGTGGGGCGATGGCCCAACAGCTGCAGCAGCCCGGTGCGAATCTCCCCGCAGTCCCAGCCGCTTTGGCCGGGAAAGCCCAACCGGCGACCGCCGCTACGGCTCAGCCCGTCAAGCTCTCGGCCACGTCACTCAACGGCTACTGGGCTGGTGTCGGTTATCTCGATGAACAAAAGCTCGCCGCCAAACTGGCTGCGATTACCGATGAAACTGCCCGCAAGCAGCTTGAGACCAGAGCGAATCTGTTTCTCTCGATGGTAGCCGTGATTGGCATGCAGCCCAACGGCCAGATGGTCAGCGAAGTCGAAGTCACGGATGCCACCGGCAAACCGGTGCGGGAAGTTGTCCAAGGTACCTGGAAAGTCGTCGAGCAACGGGAAAGCCGCTTCCTCGTCGAATTTCTCGAACAAGGGGCTGACAAGTCGACGACGACCGTCCGCAAGATTTTCCAGTTCTACGAAGATGGCCTGAACATGGCCTCGCCCGTTGAGACAGCTGCCGATCTGGCAGACCTCAATCCGTTGGTGATCTTCGAGCGGATTCCTGAAGCAGCCTTGGCGGAAAACACCGACCCCGCAGCGCCGCAGAAAATTGATCGCTAGAATGGCAACCGTCACGCTGGCCCAAGAGACTCAATGAGCCTCGGCCTGCGCTGAGTTTTTTCCACGCCATTCGAGTCGCCATCCATGGAAGCAGAGCCAGAGTTCCGGATTCCTCCGCGCCTGCTCTTTGCCAGCCTCGGCCTGATCCTCGGTGTCTACCTTGCCGTTTTGCTCAGCCAAGTCCTCTGGACGGCACTCGTCGCCGCGCAGTTTTTTCCCGAGACGGCGCAGGCCTGGGGTGAGAAGCAATTGAAGCCAGAGGATTTCGCGGCACGCAGCGAACTGCTCATGCCGCCGCTCCTGTTCTGGGTCTCGACCGCGCTGACGGCCGCAACTTGTTTCGGCTTGGGAATCCTGATTGCCAGATGGTCCCGATTCTCCCCCTTGGGGCACACCGCTTTCGCGGCAATTCTGGTCTGCGTGACGTATCTGCAGTTTGCTTTTGACAAACCGGCCGAGCTGAAGTGGATGGCTCTGGTCGGCATGCTGGCCTTTCCGGTCGCAATCCTGCTCGGCAGCCACTGGATGTTGCGACGCATGGAGACGGAGGAGCCGGAAGCGAATGATCACTTCACCGACGGAGAGTAGCCTTCCGGCTCATCTCCAACTCAACGGGCCGCTGGCTGCAGGATGTCCCGCCCAAACAAAGCGGAGTGCCAGGTCTTCGGCGGACGTCACGCCGATTCGGGGCGTGACCCGAATCTCTGCCGGCTTTTCGCCGGTGCGCGGCTCGCCCAGCCAAAGCCTCCGGCCGCCGGTCAAATCGTGCTGATTGAAATTTCGCCCGATCCCCAGAGCTTCACAGAGTTTGGCTGGGCCAGAACAAAGCTCTCTCGCC
>JAJTFE010000266.1 GCA_021298375.1 Blastopirellula sp.
ACCTGAGGTTCATGAATCAGAGCGATCGCGATGTTCAATCGCCGCTTCATTCCTCCGGAAAAGGTGGCAGCGCGGTGTCGAGCGCGATCCTGCAAGCCAGAAAACTCCAGTCCCCACGCGATTCGCGACTGGAGCAGGGGGCCCTTTAAGCCGTAGAGACGACCGAAAAAGGCCATGTTCTCGGCCGCGGTCAGTTCGTCGTAAAGTGAAAGAGCTTGCGGAGCGACGCCAATTCTTCGGCGGATTGCCGGAAGGTGAGGTGCTCCCTGGTCCACAAAGGCTCGCCCGGAGTCCGCCTTCAACAAGCCCGTCAGAATCTGGATCGCCGTCGACTTTCCTGCACCGTTGGGACCCAGCAAGCCAACGGTTTCCCCCCTTCGGACAGATAATGACAGGCCACGTAAAGCCGCAACCTGCCCATAGCTCTTCGTTAATCCCTCGACCTCAATGGCCAGTACTGGTGCGTTTGTCATGGTAGTCTTTAACCTCAACGGTTTTCTGCTCGCAAGGTATTAACGATTCGATTTGGCTCCCAGTTTATTGGCGGAACTTTCTTGCCAATGCCGGAATTTTGGCGGAAAGCGATCCCCTGCGCGAGGAAACGGATGCCGGTCAGGGCCGACGGGGAAGTGCCTGCAGGCCCCGCAGAAGAAGTTCTAACCGATCATTGGCCCCCGGCACATGCGGTATTTTTGGTGAAGAAATCAGCAAGCCAAGACTGGAATAAACTCGCCCGAAGAGATTTGTTCAGGGCGAAACCCAGAGAAGGTGGAGTTGGATGAGCGGTTTTCAGCGGCGTTCGTTGCTCGATTCGAGTCATCGTTTTGGGCGGGTCGTCCAGGTGATTGGCGGGTGCGCTCTGTTGGCCTGCGGTCTGGGAATCGCCTTGGACTTCATAACGGCAAATGTGGCGGTTGAGTATTTCACCGTGCATCATCCCCAACTGGTTGAGACAGCCAACCCGTGGTTGCTAGCCCTTTTGTGGGGCGTAGCCGCAGCTTGGTGGGCCGGAGCGCTGGGAGGGATTCTCGTCAGCTTCGTCAATGAATCGCGGACGCAACCGCTTTCTCCAAGGACGATTCTGCAGTGGGCAGAAGTCGGCTGCGTCACGATGTGGTGCATCATGGTTCTCGTGCTGATTGGGGTCTACTTTGCTGCCGAGATGGTCCCGCTGAACTCAAGGCGGGGTACCTTTGAGTCCGATCGGCGTCTGATGGCGGTTGCAATGGCGCATCAATACGAGTACCTGCTCGCGATTATCAGTGCACTGGTGATCGCCTTTCGGATCTGGCGAGCGAAGTGACCTCGGCGAGCTGGCTTCGCGCCCAACTTGTCCGGGCATCTCAAGGGGATATGGGGTTACAAGCCGAGACCGACCGAACAAATTTCAGAAATTGTCGCCGCAAGCAGCGAAACTCGAACGCGATGAGCGGGTTCATAACATCGCGTAGGTCGGGGCTTGTCCCTCGCCCTCATTCTTGCGGGAACTGGTGTAGTTCAATTTGCCTTGCCAAATTCGAGTATGGCTGGCCAGTAATTCAGCGCGGCTTATGCCTGCTTCTCACGGATAGAGTCGGAGAAGTTTGGAACGGGAATGATCGGATTTGGATCGGTTGAGACCACCCGAGCGATAAGCGGGCGGTGCCCAGTTGGGGTGACCGATAGTCCCGGCAGGATTTCGCAGCGCTGAATATCAGATCGACGCCAGATCGGGGACGGAATAGCCGGCCGGAAAAAGCGTCTCGAAACCATGCTTTATTGTCGAACGATTCGTCTGCAGTCGGTTCTCGGCTTGGGATTCTTGTCATTGGGGGGATGGTTGTGGTGTGCCGGCGGTTCGCGCGGTTCGAACTCTGCAACCCCTCCTCCCTGCGTCGATCCTCTCGCGCGTCGAACAGCGTCTCTCTCCGCAGCAGAAACCGTAATAGGCGATGCCAAAGGCGAGTGTTGTGCTCAGTTGCCAAAACCACCAGGCACTCGCTTTCCTGATGCGGCGCATTTTTTTCAGACTGACCTTGGCAGTCTCTTGCCGGTGTTTAATTGGATTGCCCCACCCGAGGAATACGAAGCGTTTGCGGAGTCGAGCGATCAGTATTTTCGCCACCGATTCTCGCTGACGCGCACCTCGCCGCCAACATCAGAGTCGAATTGCCATGGCTGGGTTTTCCTCCGCGGAAAGTTCCTGATTTTTGCCGAACAGGTGGAAAGCATTCTCAGGGAAAATGGCTACCGACAAGTCGCGGAGCCAAGTGTCGGCGATGTGATTATCTACCGGGACCCCAGCGGAGAGATTCTGCACAGCGGGTTGGTCTGGGCAGTCGGCCCCGAGGGGCAAGCGTTGATTCAGAGCAAGTTTGGGATTTCCGGAAGGTACCTGCATGCTCCGCTGGATCAGCCTTACGGCGATCGCTTTTGCTACTACCGGGCCGATCGCCGGCGACATGCAGTCAGGATTCGCTCGGCGGAGGCGGCTGTGCAGCCGTAGGCTTGGTTTCCGCTCTCGAGTTAGGCGCGCCCTCTTCGGGTGCCACTTCGGATGGCAGCGGATTCCGGATGGCAGCTTAGCTGACCTCGAAGTTGGCTGGAGGATTGATTGTCTCCCCGGCAACCGTCAGTGGTCTGCCGCTCCGTAAGAGCCCTGCTTGGAACCGAGCCGAGAGCTTTGCCCGGCCACCAGAGTCATGGCCACCAGAGTCATGGCCACCAGAGTCAGCCGCGCGGCGTGGTTCGTTTGCGGTTTGTTCCCGCCTGCTTACGGACTTTACTGCCGTTAATGATTCGAGCCCTTTTCGCCAATTCGTCAGTTCCACCCCAGGGCCACTCCACGAAAAAAGCCACCGGCCCGATAGGACCAAGTGGCTTTGTTTTTGGCTGTCGACGTTTTCGAGAGCGATCGTTCGCCTTATCGAGTCCGCTTGCGGCGGGCAAGCGCACCCGCTCCGGCGACCACGCAGAAGGCAACGCCCAACGATCCGGGTTCGGGAACCGCCGTCAATTGGTCTTGAATCTTTGCGCCGGTGGTCGGGTTGACGAGATTCATGATTCGCACGCCGAAAAAGTCTGAGGTTGAGTTTGACGACGAATTCATTGAAGAAATGTAGCTAATCCATGTGTTCGCCTTTGCAGAGATGGCGGCGTCCGATCCCAGGTCAGGGTTGTACCCCATTCCCTTCCATATCGCCAATTGCAACGCACGACCATCCTTGCCTCTTTGGACAGCGTTGGTGTTGTAGGTGTAGACAGCAGAATTGGCACCACTTCCCAGCGTTACCGTGTTGGCACCGCTCATCAGACCATCATGCCATTGGCGGTAGAGAGAAGCCACGCCGACCGTCAAGGACCGGTTGGTGTCTTTGGTTACGGTGCCAATCGAGGCAATCTTGTAGGTGGTGTTGAAATTCATGAACTCATCCATCTCGCAGCAAAAGGTCCGCAATTGGGATGAAATTGGAGTTCCGGCGCTGTTCACCAGCCCGTAACCGAACTCGCCACCATTTGAAACTCGGTTAGGAGTGTCATAGAGCCTGATCAAATCACCGGCTTTGACAATGAACGATGCCTCAGCCACTTTGGCCGAGGTGAGGCAGGTGGCAAATGCCACGAGGGCAACAACAAGTAGAGTGCGATAGCTCATGGGGGAAAACTCTGAGGTAGGGTTAATTGAGCGCCGAGTCAGCTCAATCCCCCTAGTCTATTTAGGGATCTCATTTTGCCTATAGTCGTTTTGACGTAAATTCAACGATTTTTTGAGAAGCGAGAGTATTCGGGACTGGGGGGGATCGCAAGTTTTTGCGGACGACAAAAGCCCCTTAACTGCACTTTTGGCTCTTTAAGGGTGTTTTTTTGTTCTTTGCGGTGGTTGAGTTGAAGTTGGGGGGGGACGGGGCCTTCCCGGCTGCAGTTAAGGTGAAACCCTAGGCTTGCGGCTTCGCCTCAGCCGCCAGATTTCTGCCCAGTTGAAAACTTGACGCCTGGTTTCACACTGCCCAAAAACCGTCGCTCAAAAGAAACCGATCCGCCGCAGCCCCTCCCGCGGGTAAACTCTCCCGGGAACTGGGCGTCATTGCAGCTCGCTCGGCCGGGAGCGGGCCCTTGAGGGCGAACTTGCGCGGGGCGTTTCCTTCCCAAACTGGTCGCGCCGATTGGCCGGGCAATCTCGAGCAGAGGCAATCTGAAGCAGAGGCAATCTCAAGCAGAGGCAATCTCAAGCAGAGGCAATCTCAAGCAGAGGCAATCTCAAGCAGAGGCAATCTCAAGCAGAGGCAAT
>JAJTFE010000010.1 GCA_021298375.1 Blastopirellula sp.
CAGGAGTCGGCAAGGCTGCCCCGAATTGCGGCCCAATTGGAACGCGACCTGTTGCCTCATGAGCTTGTCGGATTAATCGGGATGGGCGCCTTGCTCCTTGGAGGGCTGGGCTTGAGGTTTTTCGATCGCCGCCAGCTTTGGGAGCGTTGGTCCTGTGCGGAGAGCGCTGGCCAGCCTCGCTACGATCGGAATGTGCCGCCACGAGTCTTGGCCGGAGTGACCGTAGCGGGGTTGGTTGGCCTGAGCGCTGTCGGTTGCTATCTGTACTATCCGTCTCCTCAGGAGACCCTGCGGGAGCTACGCGAGGTCAACATCCGAATCGGCTCCGCAGCCCTCTCGGGTGATTGGGATACCGTCGCCTTCTGGGTCCCGAATGGAGAGGATTGGGCTCACAAGCTGACCGTGGGAGGGTACCTTCGCGGACAACCGCCGTCGCGATTCCAAGCGGTGCAAAAAGAGGTTTTTCTGGACAAGCTGGAAAGGCTGGAACATGCCGTCGAGGACCGCGACGCGGAGTTGGCCAAACGGCTTGGGCTCGACTTGCAAAATGCCCTGCGGCGTTTGCGAAACGCCTACGTCGGGGAATGAAACCGCCGGCAAAGGGGCCGGTTTTTTCGATCAGCCGGATTGTTTGGTAGGCCGAATTGTTGGGGACGGGCGTATAATTAGGGTGGGACCACGGGTCGCAAACGCCCAAGCTGTCTTTTTGACCATCGCCGACACGATGGGTGCTCGAAAACTGGGGAATTGTCATGCATCGCAAAACTGGTTTCACGCTGATCGAACTCCTGGTAGTGATTGCGATTATCGGCATTCTGGTCGGAATGTTGATGCCCGCCGTTCAAGCCGTACGGGCTGCGGCTCGACGGACCGATTGCCTCAACCGCCTGCGACAGGTCGGCTTGGCTGTCACCTCGTTCCATGATGCCAACCGGGCATTTCCCCCGGCCCGCTTTGCTCCGCTGCCCGGTTCAGTGGAAGAGCAAAACATGGAGCCGGTCAGCTACGCTTCCTGGTTCGTGCGGATTATGCCGCATGTGGAACAGCGAAACATCTACGATCTCTGGGACCTGCGGCGGACTTTCGAGGAACAGGTGCCTGATGCGACCAGCCGACCTTTGGATATTTTCCTCTGCCCCGAGCGAAGAAGTGCCGATTCGGCGGTGAGCGATCCCGTGACCATTGCCACCCGGTTACCGTGCGGCTGCAATGGCCCGGGCAAGACAATCCCCGGCGGCGCGCTCGGCGACTTTGCCGGGAATCTCGGCGACCTCTCGCCCGGAGCTACCGGATCGATCAATGATTTCTATCAGGCTGGGAAAGGGACAGGTGTATTGATCACCAGCCGGGTCGAAGTTGACCAGGGAAACTTTCCCACCCGCTGGATCGATCGGATCACGATGGCGTCGATCACCGACGGAGCAAGCAATACCGTATTGGCTGGTGAAGCTCACAAGCCAGTAGATCAACTCCGCCAGCCGCCAATGGATTCGCCGATTTACTCTGGGCTGGAAATCGCCTCGATCTGCCGCATTGGAGGGCCCGGCGTGCCGTTGGTTCGCAACAAGTACGATAGCAGCGCTTCGGTCGTTTTTCAGTGGGGCAGCTGGCATGGCCAAGTCTGTAACTTTGTCATGGCTGACGGCAGTACCCACTCCATGAATCACTTTGTCGACACCACGACTTTGGGAAGGCTCTGCAATCGCAAGGATGGTGAAGTTCTCGACAGTTCGAATGCGTTTTAGGCCGGCTCAAGACTGTCGATCTGTCGGAACGATCGGCGGATAGACAACAAACCTTCGGAACCACTCCGCTGGATACTGGTGATGATCGCTCTTCGGAAATTGACGTTCGGATTCCTGGCCCTCGGTCTGTTGTTACTGAGTGGGTGTAGTGATGGGATACCCAAACGGTACCCAGTCAGCGGAACGGTCAAATTTGCGGATGGCTCTCCTGTCAAAACAGGCACACTCGAACTCGGTGGAAATGGCAGTCGCTGGACCGCCAGCGGGGAGATTCAACGCGACGGGAGCTTCGTGTTGACGACCGTCAATAAAGGCGACGGGGCCGTTCCGGGCGAGTACCGCGCCGTGATTCGGCAGATGATTCTGGCTTATCTGCCGGCTGAGGGCGGCCACGATCATGGCAAGCTGATCCCGGACCGTTATCGCGACTACAAAACTTCTGACTTGAAGGTCACCGTTCAGGCCGGTGAGAATCCTCCGCTGGAAATCATCATCAAGTAGCCGCTGGCCAAGCTAGGCAGCGTTGGCCGGGTTGGCCGGGTTGGCCGGGTTGGCAGCGTTGGCCGGGTTGGCAGGGTCGGGTAGGGTTGAGCAGAGCCCTTGGCTTCTGTCCAGGGGGAACTGGAGTGCTGAACAGGCTCGCTGTCCGATCGAGGAGATTCGGTGAAGCGGCGTTGAGTCCCGCGACCGCATCACTCATTCAGCAGGTGCCGAATGAAAAACTCCCAGGTCTTGCGTCGCCCATAGGGACTGCCCCCGACTCCATGTCCCGCCCCGGGGATGTAGAGCAATTCAAAATCCTTGTCTGCCTTAATCAGGGCGTCGGCGACCTGAAGTGTCGACGCCGGGTCGACGTTACTGTCCAGCTCGCCCACAATCAGCAACAGTGCTCCGCGCAGGCGATGAGCTTGAGTGACGTTGCTTTGCTCAGCGTAGTGTTCCTCCAGAGGCCAGCCCATCCAGAGTTCATTCCACCAGACTTTGTCCATCCGGTTGTCGTGACAGCCGCAATCAGCCACCGCTGCGTGATAGAAGTCTCCATGAAACAGCAGGGCTCCGAGGGCATTCTGCCCGCCTGCTGAGCCACCAGTGATTCCCACGCGGCTCAGGTCGAGTTCAGGGTGCTTCCGCGCCGCCGCTTCCAGCCAGAGGCGTCGGTCCGGAAAGCCGGCGTCTGCGAGGTTCTTCCAGCAAACATCGTGAAAGGCCTTGCTTCGCTGACTGGTTCCCATGCCGTCGATCCGGACTACGATGAAGCCGAGTTCCGCCAATTGCGCGTCGCCCAGCAGCAGTGAAAACGATTTGGGCACGTGGGCTCCCTGCGGCCCGGCGTAAATCTCTTCGATCACCGGATACTTCTTTCCGACTTCGAAATGGCTGGGGCGGACAATGATACCGTAAATGTCGGTGATTCCGTCCCGCCCCTTGGCGACGAACCGCTCTGGAACCTGCCAGCCCGCCGATCTGAGTTCACCCCAATCTGCCGTTTCCAAATCGAGCAGGAGCCGGCCGGTGAGGGCATCCCGAACTTGATGCACCGGAGGCAAGTCAACGCGACTGTAGCGATCAAGGATAAATCGCCCGTCAGGAGAGAAGGTCCATTCGTGGTCACCGTCACCGGCCGTAATGGACACGACTTCACCGCCATCCAGTGCGGCTCTCAAAAGGTGGCGATGGTAAGGGTCTTCGCCTGAATGAAAGCCACCTGCTTCCAGCCAAACCTGTCGGGCCTCCGCATCCAGCCGGACAATACTGCGGACGACCCATTCTCCCTTGGTTACCGGATGCTTTACCTCACCCGTGCGGGAATCATGGAGGTAGAGATGGCACCAGCCGTTCCGCTCACTCATCCAGAGCAGTTCATTCGTCTCCGGCAACTCCCTGCGCTGCTGTTTGTGTGCGTAATCAACAAAGGTCGGGCTCGACTCTTCCCAAAGTATCGAAGTGGATCCTGTGGAAGGCTCAACGCTCAACCAGCGCAGCACCTGATGTCCTCGCTGGTTGTAAAGCATGGTGAAGCGGCTGCTGTCGGACTCCCAACGAAACTCGTTCAGGCTCCATGGATTCGCGTACAGCTCCGTGGACAGTGGAACGGGCTCGCCGCCCTCGGGGCTGATTCGAAACAGTCGAGGCCAGGCGCGATCGAGACGGTCGCCGGGCTTGTCGTAGCGGATGGTCTGCTGCTTGGGTTGGACCTGATCATCCGGGCGGGAATCGATTAGGGTGATCATGCGGCGGTCCCCGGGCTCGAGTTGGGTGCAGAGCAGGTATTGCCCGTCCGGCGACCAGAGAAAGGGGCCTTGATAAGGCCGCTCGTCGGTACCGTCCTTGCCAAGTTCGATCCTTCGGTCCCCCTGCTTGGCCATCAGCAACAGTTTTCCGTCCACGACCTCGGTCCGCCAAGGCGTATCGACAGGAGCGGGGGCTGGCCGACGGTTACCGCGACCTTGGCGAGACTGCTCGCTTTCCGGCCTGAACTGCATTTCAGATTCCAGCCGGGCTTCACCGCCGCCCTCGACTGCCCGAAAGGCTGCCCGGACTTCGGACTCGCCTCGAGTCACGAGCCAGGCGTGTCCGGCGAAGGTGTGTTGCTCCCGTTCGCTTCCTGGTTCCACCGTTCCGTAAGCGGTTCGATTGCCGTCGGCCTGAACCCACCACAACCGCAAGGGCTCGTCGGTCTGGTTCACAAAGCGAATGAACGTCTCTGGTCCCTGTCCACGAGACCGCAGCACACGCGACTGTGGAAGCAACACTTGGCCAGCCGGACGCTCGGCTGGTTCGAGCTTGGCCTCATCATTCCGGAAACGCCACCATTTATCCGCCCAGCGAAAGACGATTGCGATACCATCAGACTCGACGCTCAACCCCTCCAATCGCAGTTGGGCCGGCTCGACTGAAAAGCCGGTTTCTGCAGCCAAGGCCGCCGCCAAGGCGTCTGGCTGATAGAGTGGCTTGCGTGTGCCGGCCACACTGTCGACCCAAAAGTACTCCAGCCGGCCGGGAGCAACCGCAACTCCGTACCATGCGCGACCGTTATCGAGCCAGTGCCAATCGAGTCGCTCCCTCTGGACCTTGCCCTGATAACGACCAGCCAAGTCGCGAGCACCTTGAACTCGCGCGCTGGGCGGGCTGCCCGAGTTGTGCCCGGCCGCGGTGAGAGGGAGGGGGTCATCTGCAGCGGTCCCCTGGTTGCACTTGGTCCAAGCCGCACCGGTCATGTTCAAAAAACAGCAGCAACTCAACCCGAGCGTTACCAGTATACGAACCATGTAGCTACCTGTCGGAATTTCAAATGAGGCGAAACGGAGGACCGGGAGAGCAAATGCCGGTCACTCAGCAAGATGAAAGACTACCACTCCCGGCCTCGGCCGGGGCGGGGTTGAGATTCCGTTTTTTGAGGAGCCAGGCGGAGCCCATTTTCCCAATGGAGAAGGGCAAGGCTCGGTCTTGCTGCCTAGCCTTCATCGGCAGCCACAGCGGGAGCGACTTGGCTCCGCCTCTTGGCCGACCTCCCCCAAGGCAACTTGAACCAGCTGCCAATACCGTGATGGATCAGATCATCCCAGAGCGAATAAGCGACAGGGGTAACCAGCAGGGTGAGCAGCAACGACAGGGCTTGGCCGCCAATAATCACTTTGGCCATGCTGGCCCGGGATCCGGCACCTGGTCCCTGCCCCAAGGCAATCGGCACCATGGCCGCGATCAGCATCAGGGTCGTCATCAGGATGGGACGCAACCGTGTTTGATTGGCCTCGAGGATGGCGGATTCCGTATCCTTCCCCTGAGCCTTGAGTGTGTTGGTGTAATCGATCTGCAGAATGCCATTTTTCTTGACGATCCCGAACAGCATGAAGAGCCCGAAGACGGCATAGATATCAAGGTTGGTTCGCAACAGGTAGAGCGATAGAAAGGCGAAGGGCAGCGTCAGGGGCAAGGCAATCAAAATCGTGATGGGATGCACCAGACTCTCGAACTGGGCCGCGAGGACCATATACATGAAAAGAAAGCTGAGCAGAAATGCGATCAGGAAGTTGGAATTCGTCTCGGCGAGCAACTTGGCCCGGCCGATAAACTCGTGTCGGTAACCGGTTTCGGGATTGAGATTGGCAACAATCTGATTGATCTCCGCTACTGCCTCGCCCAGCGCTATTCCCCTGAGATTGGCGAGGATCACGATTTGCCGCTGACGGCCATAGCGCTCGATGGTGGTCGGTCCCTGCGCGGGCTCGACGGTCGCCACATTGGACAAGGGCACCAATCCGGCGCGTGGTGAGGGCACGGTCATGTTGACGATCGCCTCCGGATCGTCGCGGAAGGAGCGATCTGCCCGGAGCCAGACGTCGTACTGCTCGTCAAACTCCTTGTACTTGCTGATCGGCTCGCCTCCCACGAGGATACTCAGCGTGGAGGCGATCGTCTGGACCGGAATACCGAGATCGGAAGCCCGCTCGCGATCGATTTGCACCCGCAGTTCGGGCTTGCGCAGCGAGAGGCTGGTATCGACATCGACAAAGTGGCCACTGGCCCGCATCTGGGCCGCAATCTGCTCGGCGTAAACCTGCAGTTGATTGAGGTCGGGACCAACAAAGCTCATATCGACATCGACTTGACGAAAGCCAGCCGCTTGAAAGGCCTGCACATCCTGAACGGCCACGCGCAAGTCCGGATACTGCTGCATCAGGGCCCGAGCTTCGTCCATCACGTCGAATTGACTGTACTCGCGTTTCCCAAGATCAATCAACCGACAATAGATGCTGACTTCGGTGACGTCGCCCTGCCCTTTGGCAACTCTGCCCGTGGTGTCACCAACTATCGTGAAGACATTCACGACGCCACGCAGCTTTTTCAGGCGCCCCTCGATTTCCCGCAGCAACCCATCAGCCCGCTGGAGCGTGTATCCTTCGGGCAAGGTCATTGCGACTTCAAACTCGCTTTGATCGTCACGGGGAACAAAGTCCTTGCCGATCAGGCCAAAGACATACGGTGTGGTCGCAAAGACCCCAACCGCCGCAAGCACAATCAGCCAGCGATGGTGCAGGGAAAAGCGAAGAATGCCGAGGTAACCCGCGTCCAGCAGGCGATTGAAGAAGCCGCTGCGACTGGACTTGTGGCTGGAACCAAGCTTGAGGAAGCGGGAGCAGAGCATCGGCGTCAACGTCAACGAGATCAGCATGCTCATCAGCACGGCGAAGCCCACGGTAAAGCCGAAACTGTTGAAGAAGCGGCCGACGCGCCCTTCCATGAAGGCCACTGGGACGAAAATCACCAACAGCGAGAGTGTTGTGGCCATCACCGCCGAGGCGATTTCGCCCGTCGCATTTTTCGCTGCGTCCCGCGCTGTCGAGCCAAATTCCTCCATGTGGCGGAAAATATTCTCGTGAACCACTACGGCATCATCGATCACGATTCCAATCGCAAGAATCAGCCCGAGCATGGTGATATTGTTGAGTGTGAAGCCCATCACGTCCATGAAGGCAAAGGTGGGAACCATGGACATTGGAATCGCCAGCGTGGCGATCACGGTCGTTCGCCAGTCGCGGATGAAAAACAAAATAGTGAGGCTCACCAGAGCCGCGGCCAGCAACAGGTGAAACTTGACTTCCTCGATCGAGGCTTCGATAAAGCGGGACTGATCCCGAATGATGACCGTGGAGATATCGGCGGGGAGCGTGGGGCGGATTTTTTCCAGGCGATCCTTGACGGCATGCACGACTTCCACCGTATTCAGGCCAGACTGCTTCTGCACAATCAGGCTGACCGCGTTATCGCCATCCAGGCGACTGAATCCGCGCGGCTCCTCAAATGACTCCTCGACCCGACCGATATCGCAGATCCGTACCGGATAGCCCCCGCGATCGGCAACAATCAACTGGGAAAAATCCTCGCTCGACTCGATTCGGCCCATCGTGCGGAGCACCAGTTCTTCGGGACCTTGGTCGACCCTTCCACCGGGCAATTCCAGATTCTGCCGAAGCAGCGCCTGGCGAATATCTTCCGCGGATAACTGATAAGCGAACAGCTGGTCGGTGTTCAGGAGAATATTGACCGCCCGGTTGCGGCCGCCCACCAGCGTCACGGCACCGACTCCCGAGACCGTCTCCAGCTGTTCCTTGATCTGCTTGCGGGCAATCTCAGTGACTTCCTGAAAATTCCGCCGTCCGGAGACAGCCAGCGTCATGACTGGGGCCGCACCGATATCGAACTTGTCGATCAATGGCGGATCCGTCCCGACCGGAAATCGGCCGACGATCGTCGAGACCTTGTCACGGACTTCCTGAGCAGCCACGTCTCCGTTCTTGGACAGTAGAAAATTCACGACGACCTGTGAGTAACCCTCCTTGGTTGTCGAACGAAGCTCGTCGATCCCCGAAATCGTATTCACCGCCTCTTCCACCAGCTTGGTGACGCCGGATTCCATCTCCTCGACGCTGGCCCCTTTGAGAGTGGTCGTGATGACCACTACAGGCAGATCCACGTTGGGAAACAAGTCGACTCCGAGGCGGAAATAGGAGGCCAGGCCCATCACTACTGGCGCACTCACCAGCATGATGGTGAAGACCGGACGGCGGATGCAGAATTCCCAGATGTTCATGAATTCGCGATGTGTGAGGTGAGGAAGACTGGGCGGGGCGGAGGGTGCAGAAGCTGCGCGGGTCGCTCGAAGCGATTCGCTCGAAGACTCATTTCGGCGGTTCGAGGCTGTCGGTTCGGCCATCCGTAGTGACATTCTTTCCGGGAGCGGCAGGCCGCACGCTGACCGAGGTCTCGTTGGCCAACCGCGTCTGGCCGCTGGTCACGATCTCATCACCAGCCTGAAGATCGCCCAACACTTCAAACCAGTCGGGGCCCCGCGCCCCAAGCTTGACCAGAACTTCCTCAGCCTTACCGGCCCGGATACGAAAAACCTTGGTCACCCCGGCAAAGCGGACCAAAGACTCGAGCGGGAGGACCAGCGCGGGAGCCGAAGGTGCGGTAACTACCTCCGCTTTGGCAAAGCCACCGGGCTTCAGCCGATGGTCGCGATTGAACAGCATGACTTCGATTTCGAATGCGCGTTTTTGGACATCGACAGTCGGATTGATCCGCGCGACCGAGCCGGAAAACTTCTCGCCTGGCCAGGCTTCCACGGTCAGGCGCGCTTCCTGGCCAACCTTGATTTGGGAAACATACCGCTCGGGGACGGTTGCCTTGAATTTGAGCAGATCATCAATTACCAGCCGGTAGATGGGAGTCGTTGGAAACGCGCGAACCATCTCGCCAACCGAAACCATGCGTTCGGCGACGACATAACTCAATTCACCGGCAGTCAGCACTGGCCCGCTGGCCGAGAGCTTCAGCGGCTCAATTCGCGGGGCGGCAACGCGAGTGTCACTCAACTTCTGCCGCGCGGCCTCCACTGCCGCGAGGCGTTGCCGCACAGTCGCCGCGGTGGCTTGGACCTGAAGTCGAGCCTGAATCAAGGCAGCTTCGGCTACCTTGAGATCCGTCTCTGCGCGCTGAAACGACTCGGCCGATGAGGCCCGCTCGGCAAACAGTTTCTGCTGCCGCTCGTATTGCTGCTGGGCATTTTCCTGCAGCAACCGGGCGCTGACGATGGTCGGATTGGTCTCGGGATCAAAATCGGGGCCGGGCAGTTCGCTCAAGCCGAGGCGCGCCAATTCCTGTTCCAAGGTCCGCTCGGCTTGCTCCACCGCGAGGCGATAGTCAATATCCTCCAGCTCGGCGAGCACCGCCTCGGAGGAAACGCGGTCCCCAACGTCAAAGAACAACTGGGAGACTCGGCCTTCGATCTTGGGCGAGATGGTGATCTGCTCAAAGCCCTGAAGGGTGCCCACGACCGGAATCGTCCGCTCGATGGCGCGCGTCGCAACCGTGATGGTCGTCACAGCAACAGGCTGGGCAGCCTCCGCGGCCGGGGTCTTGACTGGCTGGGACTCCCCGCCGGGCTGACTTTTTGACTCACAGCCCGGGGATGCACACAGCAGCAGGATGGCAAGCATCCAAGGTTGAAAACAAAACTTCACGGCGAAGCTCCAAGGTGAACAGGATATCAGGGAACAGGAGGGCGTTACGCCGCGACCATCGATACGTGAAAAGGCCGGTTCAATCAGCGCACGGACCAGCATCTGCCGCGCGACCCGCCGGGAGTGGATGGATGAGAATCCCATGCAGAACAATTTCCAGAATCCGCTCGCATTGACTGGCGAGCGAAGCCTGACGATTGGTGAAGCGATTGGTAAACATCGTTCCGTAAAGCAGGTCGGAGAGGACTTCAAGCACCGCATCGACAGGCAAGTTGCGGATCACACGATCGCGGACGAGGCTTGCAATCAGCTCGCGCCAAGGCGCGAGATTAGCCTCCTGATGGACGAAATACGTCGGCCGCTGGCGATCCCGAAACTGGGCCCGCTCTTGAATAAAAAGCTCAACCATTTCCGGATGATGTTCAAACCAAGTCAGATAAGCGGTCACTCCCGCGGCGATCCGGTCCAGCGGCGAATGTTTTTCCGCCGCCGCCAAATTCACTGCAGCCGTCAATCGCTGCATTCCCTGGTCTACGGTCGCCAGAAACAACTCTTCCTTGCTGGGGAAATAACGATAGACGGTTCCCTTGCCAACGCCGGCAGCGACGGCGATCTGCTGGACATCGGTCGACGTGAAACCGACTTGAGCAAAGACCGTGGTTGCCGCATCGAGAATTTCCGTGCGGCGACGCTCCTGTCGAGCTGTGGCTCCTTTTCAGCCATTTGCACCCTCCGACAAGATAATCCGACGGACCAGTCCGTCCGCTAATTAACTATGTGTCAAAAGGTAAATCTGGTCAAGGAAGCGGCTGGACTCTGTGCCCCACGGTGCGGTCACAGTCCAGTACCAGACAGTCCAGTACCAGACAGTCCAGTACCAGACAGTCCAGCACCAGACAGTGCGGTACCAGGGCAGTACCGGGGCAGTACCAGGGGCAGTACCGGGGCGGCTCGCCAAACAGAGTGCCGAGCGGGGTAACTGTCGAGGCTCAGTCCAACTGGGGCTCTCCGCTCGAGCTTTCTCACGAGCCTTGAGCCGCGGGCTGGGTCGCTGGAGCCGTGTTTGGTTCTTCAACTGCGGGCTCGACGATTGGCGTCGTCCAGTCCCATCCGCCCCCCAAGGCGCGGTAGAGGTCGACCACGGAGCGGGCTGAATTTCCCCGGGCGATGGCCAGCAATTCCTGCTGGCCGAGCAGGAGCTGCTGCACCGTAAACAGGCGATTGAAGTCGATTTCACCTTCGAGGTACTTCACTTGGGCAACCCGCTGGGCTTCCTCTGCCTGCCGGACGCTCTCCTCGCGCGCCTTGATTTGGTCGAGGTAGTGCAGGTAAGCGACTATCGCGTTCTCGGCCTCTTCGTTCGCCCGCAGGACGGTTTGCTGATAAGCCGCAACCAACTGCTGGAACCGCGCGTCCTCGGCCGCCACATTGCTCATCAAGCGTCCATAGTTCAAGACTGACCAACGGAATCCGGGACCGATCGCTCCGCTGAAGGCACTCCCGTTAAACAGATCGCCAAACCGCTGCGCTTCCCAACCCATCGAGCCGGCAATCGAAAGATGCGGATAGAGGTCTGACTCTGCGACTCCGATTTGAGCCGACTGGGCCGCGAGCAGGCGTTCGGCGCGGCGGACGTCCGGGCGGCGGCGAAGCAGGTCGGCTGGGACCCCGACGGCGACGGCTTCGGGAGCGAGTGGGATTCCACCGGATGGTTGCAGGACTTCCGCCAGTGCCTGAGGAGGCATCCCCAGCAACACGCAGAGTCGGTTCTCGACTTGGCGGCGTTGAATCTCAATGGCCTCAATCACGCCGCGCGTGTTGTAGAGGTTCGCCTTCGCCTGCGGCGTATCAAGTTCGCTGTTGGCAGCCCGGGCATCGAGCCGAGCTTGTGCAACCCGGGCGCTTTCCTCCTGAAGTATCAGATTGCTGCGAGCGACCTCCAGCCGCTGCTCGACGGTCCGCAGCTCGACATAAGTGCTGGCAACCTCCGCGACCAGCAAGACGACTGCTTCATTGAAATTCTCGAAAGAGCTGTCCAGGCGGGCATCCGCTGACTCGATTGCCCGGCGATAGCGCCCCCAGAAGTCGAGCTCCCAGGCGAGGGCGCCGCCGATGCGCCAATTGCTGAACTCAGTCCGGGCGAGATTGGCAAACGGCGAAGAGGGATCAATCGGAGGAAAAAGCGCCGTTTCCGTGCTCCGCCGGGTGCGCAGGTAATCGCCTTGCAGTTCCTGGAGTTGAGGATACAGGCTCCCGGCAATGACATCGCGACGCGCCCGAGCCTCTTCAATCCGCCACCCGGATTCGCGAAGCGTCAAATTCTGGCCGTATGCCAAGTCCACCAGCTGACTGAGCGCTGGATCGGCAAACGCTTCCCACCAGCGACCCGCCGGCTCCTGGCCCCGTTCAACCCGAACGTTTTCAGAGTCGATCCAATCGTCGGCGACTGCAGCCTTCGGTGCCTCGTAGTTCGGGCCGACCCGCCAGCCATTCCCGGCGATTTCCTGAAGACTGCGTCCAGCGCAGCCGCCGATCCATGGCAAGCATGCCACTGCCAAAAAAATCAGCTTGGGCCGGGGGCGGATATGCATGAATCGAGCGTGAGTGACGCCGGTGGAACTTCCCCAGCGCAAGCGGGACAGCAGTCAGCGGAGAAATCCGAACGAAAAAATTGCCGGACCATCTGGTCCGCTATTTCGTTATCGGCTCAGCAAAACCGTTAGATTCAGTGCAATCGGTGCTTGCAATGCGAAGCTAGCAGCCGTGAGGAACAGGATGAGTTTCTCCAGCCGCGCGAGTAAGCGAGAGCAACTCATCCCCGCGGAAGCACAACGGCCCGCTGGAGGAGGAATCCTAGCGGCGCTGGAATGCGATCCCGGCAATGGCCACCTGCGGATCAGCTCCACCTTCGTCAGTAAACAAAAAGTTGAGTTGGCCATCCGTTACCGAGGCGGCATAAGCCCGAGTAATAAACTGGTTGGCCAGCGTCGAAACCAGCGGCTTGGCTGAGCCTTCGAGAGTCAGTCGCATTTGGTCGTGCGCCTGAATGGTATCGCCATAGGTCACCAAGACGAGATAGTTGCCATTGGGTACGTTCAAGGCGAGTCCAGAGTTGGAAGTCAAGGCAATATCGCGCAGTGCCGGCGTACCGATGGCTCGATCAACGATTTGCAGATTTGCCCGGCCAGTGTACCAGCCAATACCTTTGGCTGCGTTAAAAGGCAGGTCCCCGACACCGGCAGCACCGCCCTTGATCGGTGAGAGTTCCGTCCCAAAGTCAATCTCTTTGGGATGGGCCCAGGTATCGTCATCCGAAATCACTACATCCGCCAAGTTGTCAACGAGGTTGGCTTGCTGGGGGTTGCTCAATTGCAGCCCAAACCATTCATCCAACTCAACCAAGCGGTCTGCCCGGACTTCTACAGGCACCGTTTTGGACGTCTCTCCCGGAGCGAAATCGAGTCGCCCCGAGACCGATGTGAAATCGCGCCCGGCGATGGCTGGATTGCTGTAGCCGCTACTGGTGGTGGAGTAATCAACACTGACAGCCTGTGGTGCGGCAGCGGAGAGCGTGACGGTGAAATTCACGGTCACCGTTCCAGTGTTGCCCCCGGCGACGGTCGCGGGGCCGGTGACGGCAATCTCGGGGAAAAACTCGTTGTCGAGATTAACGAGGTTCACATCAGGTGGGTTGAATCCATTGAAGGCTGTATCGGCCGAGGTCACTGCTCCCAGCTGAATCACGTAGGACTTGTCGTTGTCATCCAACGAGTCATCAACACCGGTAACCCTGACCGTTTGCGGAGTGCTCCAGTTGGCGGGAGTGAACGTCAGGCTGGAGAGATTGGTCACGCCCTCGGCGGGATTGCTGGATGAAATCGGGATCACGACATTCGCCGTGGGGGGAGTATTCAGCGCCACGGTAAACGTGATGCTTCCGCCGGCTTCGGTGGTTGTCGGACCGGGGGATGGGGCGGAAACCAGGACCTCGGGCCGCAGGAAATCGACCACCCGTTTCAGAAAGGCCGTCTGGTTATTGGGGCTGGCTGCGGATGTACTGATCGCCTCAAACGGCGTCGTCATGAATACCATCCCGAAGCCGCCGGCATTCAGATTGCCGCGGAAACTGACCGAGGAAAACGGAGAGCTGGTTCCGGCAACGAGGTGATTGAGGAAACCGCTGGCTCCGGTCGCGGGAGTGACGGCATCAGCGTAGATCGATGGAAAATCGGACGGGGCCGCCATGGGGAGATTCAGTCCGCCGCCCAGCGGGTGTCCGGTCACGCCGCTGGCCGTGTAGGAACTCGACCTGACATCATTGGTGAAGCTTGCGACTTTCAGGTAGTTCTGCCGGAAACTGGCCGAGACCCCGGTGAACAGAACATCCTGACCGGAAATGAAGATGCGACCGCCGCCGTCCAGATAATTGGAGATCGCCGACTGCTCTCCGCTGGAAAGTCCGGCTCCCGTTCCCGAGTAGGCGTATCCGGTGTTCCAAATCACCAGTTTGTAGTTGGACATGACTGCCGAAGAGGGCGTCGAACCGCTCACAGCCACATCCCATTGGTCGAAGGTGTAGCCATTGGCCTGCAGAGCACTGCGGAAGAAGCGGTCGTAGCTTTCGCCAAAGTCATCGTCGACGAAGAGGATGGCTGGGGTGGCAATCGTGGTGAATGACTGCAGGTCCGAGGTGGTCACGTTTCCAGCCAAGTCACGGGACCGTGCCCGGAAATAGTAGGTCGTCAGCGCAGACAGGCTCTGCAGGTTGACGGTGTGTGCGGTCGCCAGAGATGAATCCGTATAGGACAGATTCAGGTTGTTGGGATTGGTTCCGTAAAGCAACTCGGAAGTGGCTGCTTCGTTTGTTGTCCAGGTGATGTTGGCGGTGATGCTGCCGGGCTGGGCAGTCAAGCCGCTGATGTTCGGGGGCGTCTGATCGTTACCCATCGTGAGCGCGGCGTAAACATTCAACCGCCCTCCCGTGACTGTCTTTCCCGCCAGTGAAGTGGTCGCGGTGGTGCTCCCCAAGATCGCCTGCCGGAGTGCGGGCCCGGTCACGGTACCCGTCTGGGCCGAGGCGTAGAGAGCGACCGCACCGGTCACGTGAGGCGTGGCCATGGACGTCCCGTCGTAGGCAGCGTAGGTGTTGCTCGGCACGGTCGACCAAATCCCCGAACCTGGAGCGCCGATATCGACCGTGGTCGCACCGTAACTGGAGAAGCTGGACATCCCCCCCGTGCTGGTAATCGAGGCGACGGCAATCACACCATCGTACGAGGCCGCCGATTGAGACGAGGTGCCTAGCGAAGTGTTGTAATTCGAGGGATAGGAAGCCGTCGTGTCATTATTGGAAGAAGAGTTGCCTGCGGCCGCGATAAACAGGATGTTTTGCTTCGTATGGCGGATAATTGCATCGTGCAGCGATTGGGAATAGCCTCCGCCTCCCCAGGAGTTGTTGCTGGCAACCAGGTTGATCCCATGCCGGGTCTTCAGGTCTGTAAGGTAGTCGACCGCCCTGACTGCATTGGCTGTCGTGCCTCCGCTGGTGCCGAGGAACTTTGCGGAAATCATCTTGATATTCCAGTTGACCCCGGCCACCCCGGTACTGTTGCCTCCTTCGCCGCCAATCGTGCCGGCAACATGGGTTCCATGGTCGTCTGCAGTGCCATCGTAGACGGTGTTGTCATTGTTGACGAAATCCCATCCGTTGATGTCATCGACATAGCCATTGCCGTCATTGTCTATTCCGTCGCCGGCGATTTCGAATGGATTCACCCAGACATTGGCATCCAAGTCAGGGTGGGCTACCTGGAACCCCTCGTCGATGACCCCGACAACGACGTTGGATGAACCGGTGATGTTGTTGGCCCAAGCTTTCTCGGCGTGAGTGCCAAACTGATTGGTCGTACCACTTGGGCCGGTTGCGGGAGAGTCATCGCTGTACATTCCCCACAAACTGCCGTTGGTGTAATACGTGTCATTGCTGACGGCAGCCGTGCGATAGATGTAGTTGGGCTCGGCAAAAACGACCGCCGGATTGCGTTCCAGTTTGCGCAAGGCCTCAGCGACGCCGATATTCCGGTCAAGCTGCAGCAACTCAAGTCGGCCTGAACCAGCATCCTGCATGACACTGGTGTGGATCACCTCCTTGAGTTGTCCACCCACTGCTGCGCGAGTGCGTTCCATCTGAGCAGGCGTGACTTGGCTTACAAACTGAATCAGGATTTCATCCGGGACATACTCGCGACCCAAGAGATCGGCGGCGAGCAGTTGTCGTCGCTCCAGTTGCTCCACAGTCAGCATTTCCGACTGTCGATGATTTCTTCGAGACTGCAACTTTGGTCGACGAACCGACTTCATGTGTCACCCCATTTTCGGCTAATTTGCAAGCGGGCAGAAACTTCTGCCGTCCCACCGAACGCAGCTGAAATTCAGCTTTGGAATTTATCAGCTGGAGCAGTGGACATCAAATAAATTACGCCGGTGGGAGCCAAATCGCAGCGCGGCTCCTGCTGAGACAACACTGCCCGGCAGCTGGGAATTGGCTTGTCGGGTGAACGAATCGCGATCGAAGCCGAAGCTGGGCCGCGGATCGGTCTCTGGTCGAACGCCGTGGGCCCTCCGCAAACGGCGCTGAACCCCAACCAGCGGGGGCGAAATCTTGCGGCCAAAATATCATCGCGTGAGCCTTGCCCGCGAAATTCGTCGCCACCAATCAGCGTCGCTGGAATGCAATCCCCGTAATCGCCACGTTGGGGTCGGCCCCACCCTGATCGCTGAACACCAAATTCAATTGTCCATCGGTCACCGGCACGGCGTAGGCCCGCGTCAAGAATTGATTCGCTGCCGTTGAAACCAGTGGACGGGCTGAACCCTCCAGGGTCAGCCGCATCTGGTCGTGGGCCAGAATGGCGTCGCCATAAGTTACCAGCACGAGGTAGTTTCCATTGGGGACATCAAAGGCCAGGCTGGAGTTGGAGGTCAAGGCCACATCGCGCAGGGCAGGCGTGCCAACGGCGCGATCGACCACCTGCAGGTTAGACAGCCCCGCGTACCACCCCAACCCCTTGGCCGCGGTGTAAGGCAGGGCCCCGACCGCCGCGGCGCCAACCTTGATGGGGGAGAGCTCGGTTCCAAAGTCGATTTCCTGAGGATATGCCCAACCGTCATTGTCAGCGATTGCGACTTCCGCCAGTTCATCCGCAAGGTAGCCGCGTTGGGGGTTGCTGAGCAGCAATCCAAACAGCTCATCACGCTCGATCAGTCGATCGCCTCGGACAGAAACGGGCACGGTTTTGGAGACCTCTCCGGGAGCAAAATCGACTCGGCCCGAGACGGGCGTGTAATCGTTACCCGAGGTTGCTGGATCGCTGAAGCCTTGGCTGGTGGTCGCGTAATCGACGCTGACGGTTTCGGTCGCGGCGGCCGAGAGAGTGACCGTGAAATTCACCGTTACCGTCCCGCTGTTACCTTCAGCCACGGAAGACGGGCTGCTGACCGCGATGTCGGGAAAGAATTCATTGTCGACATTCACGAGGTTAACATCGGCCGGATTGAGCCCGTTGTATGCTGAGTCAGAGGAGGCGATCGCACCGAGCTGAATCGAGTAAGCGACATTCCCGTCATCCAGCGTATCGTCCACCCCGGCAACGATTACCGTCTGGGGAACGCCCCAGTTGGCAGGCGTGAAAGTCAAACTGGAAACGTTCGGAAGTCCCTCGGTTGCATCGCTGGTCGAAATCGGAATCACAACATTTGCGAGCGGCAGCGTCGCGAGTTTGACGGTAAATGTCACCGCTCCACCCGCTTCGGTGGTACTGGACGAAGGGCTGGGGGCAGACACGGTCACCCCGGGTTGGGCACCATTGTCGAGTAGGTACTCGACAATCCTCGCCATCACCATTTTTTGGTTGTTGGGATTGGCGGACGAAGTGCTGATCGTTTCAAAAGGGACGGCCATGAAGACCATCCCAAAACCGCCGGTCTGGTAATTGCCCCGGTAGTTGATCGTGGAAAACGGGTTGGTTGTGGCTGAGGAGCCATGCCGCAAGGTGCCTTCGGCGCCCGAGACTGGTGAAAGTCCGTCGCTGTAGATTCCCGGGTAGTCATAGGGCCGGGAGATACTCAGGCTCAGCCCGTTGCCGATTTCATTTCCGGCAACTCCCTGCTGGATGTGATTGCTGGTCCGAACGTCATTGGTAAAACTGGCGACCTTGAGGTAATTCTGGCGGAAGCTGCTGGTGACGCCGGTGTAGAGAATATCCTGCCCGGAAATGAACATCCTCCCGCCCGCATTCAGATAGTTGGCAATGGTCGCCTGCTCGCCGCTGGTCAGACCGGCTCCTGGGCCACTGTATTCGTAACCCGTATTCCAAACGACGACTGTGTAGGCGCTCAACTCGGCTGAGGTGGGCGTGCGGCCCCACATCGATGAGTCCCAGACATCGAAGTCAAATCCGTTTTCCTGTAACGCGATAATGAAAAAGCGATCGTAATTCTCGCCCATGTCATCATCGACAAACAAAACGGGAGACGGCACCTTGGTAGTGAACGAACCGACTTCCGAAACGGAAAGATTGCCGGCCGCGTCGCGAGACCTGACCTGATAATAGTAAGTCGTCGTCGGACTCAGTCCGCTGAGCGTCGCTTCATGATTGGTATCGAGCGTCTCTCCCAAATACTGCTGGTTGAGATTGCTCGGGCTGGTCCCGTAAAAAACCTGCGTTGTCGCGGCCTCATCGGTCAGCCACGTCAGATTGACACTCGTCGTTTTGGGAACCGCTGTCAGACCGGAAATCACGGGAGCAACCGTGTCGACATTGGCGGTAGCCTGTACATTCAATGCGGCGTACCGGGCGAGCAATTGATCACCATGCTTCGCCTGCAATTTGCCATCGCCAACCGCCTCACCCGCGACCAGCTGAATCTCTCCCTGAAAGATCCCCGTGTTTGGTCCCGATTCGAGGAGTTGAACCAGTTCCGGAGTCGACTCGGTCGTGCTGCGAATGCTGACCGTGACGGTCTCGCGAACATTTGGATTGGCGTTGGCGCTGGGATGTCCAACCCGCAGCATGGCCGTTTCCGGCAAGTTGTAAAACTCCTGATCAAGGTCGAGGTAGCTGGCGCGCTGCAGGGCCTCGTAAGCATTCAGGCGACCACCCGTGACCGTTTTGCCCACGAGGGACGGAGTCGGAGTAGTGCTGTCGAGCAGGGCGGAGCGAATCCAAGCAGCGGTGACTCCCGGTCCGGCGACCGAGGCAAACAAGGCCGCAGCACCCGTCACGTGCGGCGTTGCCATCGAAGTTCCACTGAAACTGGAGTACGAGTTGGAAGGGACGCTGGACCAGATATCCGATCCCGGCGCTCCGAGGTCGACCGTGTTTTGACCATAACTGGAAAAGCTGGAGATCGACCCGTTACTGGCAATGGAAGCGACCGCGAGCACTGCATCGTAGCTGGCCGCCGCTTGGGTTGAGGTCCCGACGGTGGTGTTGTAATTCGAGGGATAGAAGCCGCCCGTGTCGTTGTTTGAGGTCGAGTTGCCAGCTGCGGCAACGAACAGAATATTGGCGTTCGCCGAGCGGATAATGGCATCGTGCAATGCCTGCGAGTAACCTCCACCGCCCCAGGAATTGTTGCTGGCGACGAGATTGATTCCATGCCGGGTCTTGAGGTCGGTCAGGTAATCAACGGCCCGCACGGCGTCAGCCAGTGTTCCTCCGTCGGCACCGAGGAACTTGGCCGAAATCATCTTGATGTTCCAATTGACCCCGACCACGCCGGCGTTATTGCCGCCTTCGCCGCCGATCGTCCCGGCTACGTGCGTGCCATGAGCGTCCTGTCCAACGTCGTAGACCGAAGCATCATTGTTGACAAAGTCCCAGCCGTAGATGTCGTCGACATATCCATTGCCATCGTTGTCGATTCCATCTCCAGCCGTTTCGTAGGGATTGACCCAGACGTTGGCGTCCAAATCCGGATGGGAAACCTGAATTCCCTCGTCGATGACTCCGACAATGACGTTGGAGGAACCGGTAAAGCCCTCACTCCAGGCGCGCTCTGCCTGTGATCCGAATTGATTCGTCGTGCCATTGGGGCCGGAGGGAAGCGGCGAGTCGCTGCTGTACATGCCCCACAGACTTCCGCTGGTGTAATACGTATCGTTGCTGGTTGCAGCCCGTCGATAAATGTAATTGGGCTCGGCAAACTCGACCCAGCGAGTCTCTTTCAGCGCCTTAATCGCCGCATTCAAATCAGTTCCGGCAGGGAGGCTCAATCGCTCCAGATTTCCAGCGCGCTGCTGGACCATCACGGTCGTCTCGATCGTTTCGGCTACCACCGCGCCCACCTGGGCCCGGGCTGCAGCCCGCTGCGCTGGCGTGGCCTGAGCCACAAACTGCACCAGCAGTTCACCCGGAACGTGTTCATAAGCCTGCAAGTCAGCCGCCAAAAGCAATCGCTGCTCCAGCTGCTGGAACCCCAAACGCTCGCGCATACCCGTACGCTTGCGACGCTGGGGTGAAACGGTCAATCCACTCCGAACCCGCTCGTTCGGTTCGGCCGCAGCCTGAGGGGCCAGGGCATTAGCCGGATCGAATTGAGTCGGATGCTCCTGCCCACTTTGACTGCTGCGACGGCGCCTGTTCATCAGCCTGCCCTTGATTGACCAAAGTTCGTTGCCTGAAGACTCTCTTTGTCGACCCGCAAGCACGCGCTTGCCCAGCCCTCGCTCGCAGAGAACAAGCCTCTGTGAATGCGAAACTCAAAGCCAAGGCGATGATCATGCGCCACTCGCCTGTGTCCAACTCAGCCCAGATTGCGGCCCGCTCACAGCGAAACGATTCACAGCGAAACGATTCACAGCGAAACGATTCACAGCGAAAAAGCTCACAGCGAAAAAGCTCACAGCGAAAAAGCTCACAGCGAAACGGGTTGCAACTGTTCCGTTGCAACTGTTCCATTGCCAGGATGTTGCCTCACCACCGGTTCGATCAGCAGATGTCGAATCAATGTTTTGGGAAGTCTATCGCCTTGCCCAAGGTGAAACAATTGTTTTTTTCTTTGAAGAGACGAAAAAGTAGTTCGCGGCTGAGATCAAATTGCCAAGACCGCGCAACGGTCGCGCTGAGAAGCAGCCAACGACCGGAGACATCCCTCAGAAGCGCCAGCTGGAAACGGAACAGCCTGCGGCAAAGGGAGGCCACAACGGCTCCTCCCTTTACCAGCAAGGTTGTCTTCGGCCAGCCCGCAACGCTGAGGCTCGTTTAATTCCACTCGGCAAACGCCGCGTCGACGGTTGCTAGCGGGTCAGCAGCGAGCGCAGCGACCGGCTCGCGGCCGACTTGCCGATCACTATCGGCTGCTGTCCAGCCTGCGTGAGCTGACCAGGCTGACTCAGGCGTGTTCGCCGAGACCAGGAGCAGGTTGGGCTGCAACTGGATTGCTCGCGGGGCGGAAACGCCCGAATTGGGGCTGGGCTCCGCCGGAGCGGAAGCGCCTGCCGGGCGAAGTCCCGCCAGCGGCTGCAGGGGCGAAAGAAATCCGGCCGAGCCAAAGAGGGCCTCGGGCTCCAGTCGTTCGCCGCTGCTTCCCGGGGGAGGCGGATCGGCTATCCCTTGCGGATTGGCGTTACCCGCGGCGAGGGCAAATGAACTGGTCAGGGTCGGAGAAGTCAGATTGCGGGCATTGGCATAACGATAGACCCGGTCCGTGCCACTATCGACAACCCAGATGTCGAATGAACCATTGGAGGGGTCGAGGGTGATTCCGGTAGGAGTACTGTTGGCAGAGTTGAGGGTCCAGGAATTAAGTGCCGTGATCCCGCCAGTGCTCGCTACTGAGTAACGAAACACGCGGTCGGTCGTCGAGCTGTTGACGACCCAGAGGTAACGATTCGAACCATCCGATCCAAACACCAGGTCCGTGGGACTGGTATTGGAGACGTTCAAGGCAAAACTGGTTGCCGTCTGGGTGCCACTCAGACGAGTGGCAGCGTTGGCGTAATAGAACACGCGATCGGACTGCGCATCAACGATCCAGATATTAACCCCATCGGTGGCGATGCCCTGCACGCTGGCGCTATTAGCCAGCGTCCCTGCCACCCAAGAACCGAGCAAGCCACCGCTGGTGTCATAGACGTAGACGTTTCGGTTGGCATCGACCACCCAGGTTTTATCTCCGGCTGCCGTCATCGCCACACCGCGCGGAGCAGAGTTACCGGAACTGGTCGCATAATTTTCGACGGCCGAGCCATCGGCGGCGTATTCGAAGGTCCGGTTTTGAGTCGCGTCATCGACCACATAGAATTTAGTCGGAGGAGCCGTCTCGTTGTCGAGGTTCGTCAGCGCGACATCAGCCGGATTGATCCCGCTGTACAGGGGATCGGAAGAAGTGGATGCAGCGACGATTACGTTGTAGGCAATATTGCCGTCAAAGATCGTGTCGTCGACGCCGGTAACGGTTATCGTCTGGACAACGTTCCAATTGGCTGGTGTGAATACCACTGCCGAGGAATTGACGTTGCCCTCAGTCGTGTCGGATGAACTCAGTCCAATCGTCACATTTGCGGTCGGCTGGGAGTTAAGCCTGGCTGTAAAAGTAACCGCACCACCGGCTTCGGTTGTGGTTGTTCCGGAGGGTGCACCGAGAGTGATCCCGGCGGTGTCATCGTCCAGATTGGTCAAGGCGACATCGCTGGCATCACGACCGCTGTAAGCAGCATCCGCAGAGGTGGCCGCTCCGAGCACAATCGTATAGGCGATGTTGCTGTCATCAGCAAAATCGTTGACTCCGGTGACCGTGACCGTCTGCGGCACGTTCCAGTTGGCCGAGGTAAAGGTCAAGGCGGAAGTGCTGACCGTGCCCTCCGTGACATCGTTGGAGCTGACGGGAATGGTGACGTTGCTCGTGGGCTGCGTAGCCAACACCACGTTGAACGTGACCGTTCCTCCCGCTTCGGTCGTTTGCGACCCTGGAGTAGGATTACTGACGGAGATTGCCGGGCCTGCTGAAAGGTTGAGGGCCGCGTAGATGTTGAGCCGCCCGCCGGTGACTGTCTTGCCGACAAGCGACGTGGTCGGGGTTACACTGCCGAGCAAGGCCTGGCGAATGGCACTGGCCGAAACCGGTCCTGATTGTGCGGAAGCGTAAAGTGCGACGGCTCCTGTCACATGCGGAGTCGCCATGGAGGTGCCATTGTAAGAGGCATAGGTATTTGAGGGGACGGTCGACCAGATTCCCGAGCCAGGGGCGCCGATATCAACGCTCGTCGCACCGAAATTGGAAAAACTTGAAACCCCCCCGGTACTGGTAATCGAAGCGACCGCGATCACACCGTCATAGCTGGCAGGGGTTTGGGTCGACGTGCCAACTGTCGTGTTGTAATTCGAAGGGTAGGAGGCTGTCGTGTCATTATTCGAAGCAGAGTTACCGGCGGCGGCGACAAACAGGATATTCTGTTTGGCGTGCCGGATGATCGCATCGTGCAGGCTCTGCGAGTATCCACCACCTCCCCACGAGTTGTTGCTGGCGACCAGATTGATGCCATGCCGGGTCTTGAGGTCGGTCAAATAGTCAATCGCCCGGACGGCGTTGGCTGTGGTACCGCCATTGGTCCCGAGGAACTTGGCCGAAATCATCTTGACGTTCCAGTTCACGCCGACCACGCCAGACCCGTTTCCACCCTCAGCACCAATCGTGCCAGCCACGTGAGTTCCGTGGTCATCGGCTGTTCCGTCGTAAACACTGTTGTCGTTGTTGACGAAGTCCCAGCCATAGATATCGTCTACATAGCCATTGCCATCGTTGTCGATGCCATCGCCGGCAGTTTCAAAAGGATTGACCCAGGCGTTCGCGTCGAGGTCGGGATGGGTGACCTGATATCCCTCGTCGACAATGCCCACAACGACACTGGAAGAGCCTGTCAGGTTTGCTGCCCAAGCCTTCTCTGCTTGAATGCCAAACTGATTGGTCGTGCCGGCCGGCCCGGCAGCAGGCGAGTCATCGCCATACATCCCCCAAAGGCTGCCATTGGTGTAGTACGTGTCGTTACTGACAGCAGCTTTGCGATAAATGTAATTCGGCTCGGCGTAGGCTACGGCAGGGTTTCGCTCCAGTGCTTCAATCGCCTGCAAGAGATCGACTCCCTTGCCAAGCGAGACTCGCTCCAGCCGACCGAATCCGGCCTCCTGCATCACGCGGGACTGAATGACTTCCTTGACCTCTCCACCGATCGCCGCGCGGGCATTGGCCTGCTGGGCAAGCGTCGCCTGAGGGGAGTACTGCACCAGCAGTTCGCCAGCGACGAACTCACGCGCAAGGATATCGGCGGCCAGTAACCGTCGAGCCTCCAGTTGCTCCCAGTTCAAATTTGAACAACGCCGATTCATGCCATGACTGGCCCGTTGTGGGCGACGAGTACGCTGCATCTGATGCACCCCAAGACGAGAGAAGAAGAGCGGAACAGAAAGGGTCGCGGAGAAGAGCACGTCTCTCGTGGCTTCCCGGACCAACCAGAAATCTATCCCGGGAAATCCTGCGCAGCAATTACAGTTTCCGTAACCGGCAAGGCCAGCCCAAACCGCAATCTCCGCCACGCAAGTTGCGCGCCAAGCGCCAGCTACTGGAGAAATCGTCCTGACTGTTGGACAAAAGCAGGTTTACTCGAGGGTCAAGCAAAGCGACCCGCCCCCAAACTCGTCTCATTTCGTGACAAAGCGACCTGCGACCCAACCTGACACCAGCAGAGAAAATTGCCAACTCGGCGAAATCGGAGCCCTAGCTCCTCGGCGAAGTGCCACGACTTGAAACGCAGCGAGGTGTTCCGGGAACCGCGGTAACTGCTCGTCTGCAGCCCGCTACTGCTGCCAGGCTTGCACAATTTCAAACCGGTTGATGAGTTCCAGCGTGACCGGATGAAGTTGCTCGCCCCCGGGCGCCCTGCCGCTGCACAGTTCGGCGGAGTTCAGCCACAAGCAACGCGGCTCGGCGTCCAGTCGCTGCAGGACGGCTGTCCGATAGACGTCGACCGGATAGAAGGCGACTGCTACATGTTGAGGTTGACAGGTACCGGGCAGGACTGCTTCGAACTCCAGGTTGAGCGTGGCCATTGTCGAGACGAGAAAGTCGCTGTCGCGATTCAGGCCCAATTGCCAAGTGACCTCCCGGGTCGCCGTTTCCCGAAAGGACTCGCGCTCCAGACGGGGGCCGTGGACGAGATCGATGCCGCCGCCGGAGGTCCTGAGCACCAACCAGCGGATAGAATCGTCTTCGACCTTGCGGACGAGAGCATAACCGTGAAACCAGCGGGGCAACATCAGCAGTCTCGCAGTAAAAGAAGTCGTGGGTCCAGGCTCGGCCAGAGGCTGACCGCGAGGGGAATCGTCGATTAACTGTCAGACTGCCAGTCGCGGGAGAACAAGTGGAAGGCCTGGATGCCAGCGGCCATTGCGGCAACAAATAAAAAACTCTCACTAGGCCACAGGTCCCGCTGGAGAGAAACGGCTGAACCGTCTCCACAGCGCCCCATGCCTTCGTGAGAGTCTTGGGCCTGGCGAACGTTGAAAATCACTCCAGCCCAACTGCTTGGACTGTCCACCAGAAAAGGTCCTGCGACCGTTCGTCGAAAACTAGTTGTCCGATTCGAACAGGGTCTTGTAAGTGAAACCGGCAGCACAGGCTCCCAGAATCGGCGCTACCCAGAAGAGCCACAACTGGCTCAGCGCCCAACCACCGACGAAGAACGCGGGACCGGTTGAGCGGGCGGGATTGACCGAAAGGTTGGTGACTGGAATTCCAATCAGGTGAATCAGGGTCAAACCGAGTCCGATGGCGATCGGCGCGAATCCAGCGGGAGCGCGGCGGTCCGTGGCTCCATGGATGATCAACAGGAACATGAACGTCAGCACAAACTCGGCGACAAAGCCAGCCAGCATCGAATACTTGGCCGGCGAATGCTCGGCGTAGCCATTACTGGCGAATCCACCTGCCACACTGAAGCCTTCCCGCCCCGAGGCGATCAGGTAAAGTACCCCCGCCCCGGCAAGACCGCCCAGAACCTGGGCGATGATGTAAGGAATGGCGTCGGCGGAACAATGCCGGCCGCTGGTGCAAAGTCCCAGAGTCACTGCCGGATTGAGATGACACCCGGAAATATGACCAATCGCATAAGCCATGGTCAGCACCGTCAGGCCAAAGGCAAAAGCGACGCCCAACCAGCCGATTCCCCCGAGCAGCTTGTCACCATCCATTACAGCGGCAGCCAGCACGGCACTGCCGCAACCACCAAAGACCAACCAGAATGTTCCAAAAAATTCTGCCGCACACCGCTTTCCGAGATCCATGACCTTTACCTCCTTGGAGACGAAGAAATATGACTCACCACTTCGGGATTCGCGGTTGCCGAGCACGGAGGACCACCGCGATGTATCCCCAGGTTTCCATTCAGTTCCGCTGAAGCCCCAAATCCTAACAATGCGAAAGCCTCGGGTGTAGTCGATATTGTCCGATCGCCCACAGCCGGTTGCCGGTTTGAGAGGAACTACTCAGCAGTAACGAGCGCGCTGAAACACCGGAGAGGCGACCGTCCAAGTCAGCCCGACCGGAGGCAATCCGCTGCGTTGCCGCGGGCGAATAAAAAAGGCGCGGCAGGCAGAGCCCGTCGCGCCTTGTGGCAAATCGATTTCGCGAGTCCAGGACCGCGCTCAGCCGAGAACCAGTCCTTACTTGAGAACCAAGCCCGAGAGCTTGTCCTTGAGCGAGTTCAAAACAGATACGACTTTCTCGCCCATCCCGGGCATTCCGAGAATCCCGTCGATAACCGGGGCGAGCTTGTCGAGTTGGCCTTTGACCATCGTCGAAACGGCCGACTTGGCAACGTCCGGCATGCCGCCGAGGGTCTTGACCATACCGTCCAGTCCCGTGATGGCGGATTCCAAGTCAGGCAGCGCTGCTTCAGCCGAAGCGGCGTCCTTGATGCCTTGAAGCTTGGGACCGACGGAGTCAAACATTCCGCTGAAGCCCTTCTGCAGGTCGCTGAAACCAGGCACCGAAATTTCGCCGATCATGTCTTTCGCGGCTGCGGTCGCTCCGGCGACAGCCTTTTCGCCAGCCGTGACGACTTCCTTCGCGGCTTCGGTCGCTCCGGCGACTACCTTTTCACCCGCCTTCACAGCGCCCTTCGCAGCGCCCTTGGCGGCATCTTCGACTTTCTTCGCGCCGTTGTTCATGAACCAGATAATGCCGCCGATGATTGCGGCCAAAGCCAGCAATGGCAACAACAGCTTGCCCAAACCTCCGCTGGCTTCTTGAGCAGCCTTGCCGGCTGTACGCCCAGCTTGGTTGACTGCCTGGCTGGCCATCTTGCCAACATCACCCAGCGACTCGAGCCCTGGCAGACTGGCCAGCGACAAACCTGCGGGAATAGCCGAAGCGATGTTCCCCTTTTGTTCCGAGAACAGGCGGCTGATTCCCGAGCCGTCGATCTTCTGGCCTTTGAAAGCGCTGCCGATTGAGCTGAGCACCAGCGGAGCAATCAGCCCCAAGGCCTTGGTGATGAGCGAGGAATCGAGCTTGACGAACTTGGCCAACAACGGCAGCAGGCTGGTCAGCATATTATTGCCGAGGAGGCCGCTGAGGAGGTCGCCACCCTTCTTTGCATCGGCGCCGCCGAGCATCTTTCCGAGGTTACCGAGCATTCCGGGGTCGATCCCGCCAATGGCCTGAGCCAGCTTATCGGCACCATCCTTCTTGGAGGCAACCGAACCGAGACCCGCGAGAATTGCCGGCAGGCTTGCTTTCAACAAGTTGCCGGTATCGGCCTCGCTGGTTCCCAACATGCCACCCAATTGCTTGGTGACTTCACCCGCCATTTGATTCTTTAACAAGTCGACTAGATTCATTTGCTCCTCACTTTACTTAAGCTCAAAAATCAAACGCTCAACCCTACAGGGAGGCGTCTGGGTAGGATCCACCCGCGCGAAGGCAAATATTCTATCGCTGGCGGGCGGGGTGCGGAGGCCCCAAATCTCATTTTCGAGAATAACTCGTAGAAGTACCCTACGGCGAGGCCCGGCCGGAAGCTCGTCTCGGCCCTTGTCCCACGCGCATTCTACGGGCCACTTTGGCTTCCGCTGGCCGCTGGTAAAGACGAGGTTACCCCCGGCCCCATGCTCTGCGCCGGGCTCCCAAAAACCGAGAAAATCCCGAAAAACCCTCCGCAGACCGTTGGCTTCGACCAAACGGCGGAACGAGAATGAAGAACTTGGCGTCTGTTTGCGGTGGTCCTGTGGCCCCAGCTCGCGCTGCCCTCCCGGCTGTTCTCCCAGCCTGAGCAATCCACCGCGAAGCGCGAGCTGCTGGCCAATTGCCTTTTGGTGCCAACCATTGCCCTGAGAGCGGACTGAACCTGTCTTTCCTGCCTTGATTCGAGTAAGCAACATGAGCGGCCAGCGTCATCTTTCAGCAGGCATCTTCCCCTTCGCTTTCTGCCTGGTCACTTTGCTGACGAGTCTTGGCTGGGCCCAATTTCCCGAGCCCGCAATCCCCGAGCCGCTGCGTCCGTGGAAAGACTGGGTGCTCTGGGATTCCCCGCAGTTAACCAGCCCGCTGCTGTACGATTCCGCCGAGCAGCGGATTCTCATCTGGCCCTCGACCCTAGAACTGAACCTCAACTCAACAGGGGGTGCGTGGAAACTCCAGGACTGCCAGGCAGCGAAGAGTGCTGGCCGCAAGCAGTTCAGCTCGACAATCAAATCGTCCCGGTCGTCTCGCGTAATGGTATTCCCTCGATCTTTCTCGCAACCGGTTTGCATGCCGTGGCGGGAAGTTTTGCCTGGCGAGAGCAACCTGAGAAAATCGCCATTCCTTCTGAGATTGGCATCCTCGCGTTGACGCTCGATGGTCAAAGCATTCCGCTTCCCAATCGGGACACCAGCGGTTGGCTTTGGCTCCGCAGGTCTCAAGCTTCAGCGGAAGAGAAAGATCAACTCTCGCTGCAAGTTTACCGGGTCCTCGAAGATGGGCTGCCGATGTGGCTGCGCACCGAACTGGAAGTCAGCGTTTCGGGCAAGAGTCGCGAAGAGGATTTGGGTTTTGTGCTTCCCGCCAACTGGCAGCTCTCATTCGTCAACAGTCCGATCCCCGTCGCGCTCGATGAGGCAGGCAGAATCAAGGCGCAGGTTCGGGCGGGGAACTGGAAAATCCGGATTGATGCGTTCCGCAATGAAGACTTGCGGCAGCTCGAGTACGCTGCAGCCACACCTCCAGCGGTGGCGATGGAACTCGTCGCGCTCCGCGCCCGGCCGGAACTCCGGGCGATCGAACTGCAAAATGCGACGCCAATCGACGTCAGTCTCACCACTTTTCCCGAGGATTGGCGAAATCTTCCCGTGTTCCAGTGGGACACAACGGCTCCGCTTCCGTGGACGGTGAAGTCGAGCGGAGCGGGAGAACTCCGTCCGAACCGTTTCCAAATCACGCGACAACTCTGGCTGGATGACGATGGACGCGGACTGACCTATCAGGATTCGATCTCGGGTGAGTCGCGGCAAATCTCTCGGCTGGACGTGGCGCCGAGCCATGAACTGGCCGTGATGCGGATCGATGGCACCCGCCAACTGATCACCAGAAATCCGGAAACTGCCGCTGAGGGGGTTGAACTGCGCACGCGCTACGCATCCATCGAAGCGATTGGACGGGCCACGCAGCCCTCGCAACTGGCCGCAACAGGCTGGCAGGCCAACGCGGATAGCCTGCTGGTGTCATTCTGGTTGCCACCGGGCTGGCGGATGCTCGCCCTGTTCGGCGCTGACCGAGTCGAAGGCGACTGGCTGACTGCCTGGACGCTGCTCGATCTCTTTCTGCTGCTAATCTTCTCGCTGGCGATTTTCCGGATGTGGGGATTAACGGCCGGAGTGATCGCCTTTCTCGCTTTCGGCTTGGCCTACCACGAAGCCGGAGCTCCTCGCTTCACTTGGCTGTTCTTGCTGATCCCCGTCGCCATTCTCCAGGTCGTTCGCCCCGGAAGGCTGCACAAGTGGCTCTCGGCGTGGCGCTATCTGGCCCTGGTGCTGCTGTTGCTTTTTTTGACTCCCTTCCTCGCCCGCGAGATCCAGTCGGCTCTCTATCCGCAACTTGAACCGGCGGGGATCCAATATCGTGAGCGGAACCTGATTGAATTATTCGAAGGCGCACTGCCTCGCTCGCGGAGTGTCGCGCGCGAATACACCGATGCCGCGCCCGGATACCTGCCGCCTGTGAGCGGTAACTCACTCGACAACCGGCCCCAGTCGATGGAGTCCGGCAGACTTGACTCAGGAAAAGCGGCAAAGAGCCAAGGTCAGCAGGCTCAAAGCTCTAACATGTTCTTCGATCCCGGCACCAGTATTCAGACTGGCATTGCCAAGCCCGAATGGGAGGGCAACCTTGTGGAATGTTTCTGGGACGGACCGGTGAACAGCGAACAAACGATTCGTCCGATTCTGCTGACGGCCACGCAGCATCGTTTGCTGACGGTCGGCAGGATCGTCCTGCTCTGCCTGCTGCTGGGACTCTTCCTCCGCCCGCAGGCCGGAAAGAAGCGCTCCCGCCCCGCACCGGCACCCGCGGCCGGTTTGGTCCTGCTCTGCAGCCTGTTGATCGGCGCGGCGCCAGTCGCCGCCCAGGACCTGCCCGACAGAGACCTGCTCAACTCGCTGCGCGAGCGGCTGCTGAAACCATCCGATGCCTTTCCGCAGGCGGCCGAGATTCCAATGCTGCGAGCAACGATTCGCGACGGGAAGCTGCTGCTCGAGGGCCAAATCCACGCAGCTGCAGAGTGTGCCGTACCGCTGCCGGGACAGTTCCCCTCCTGGTCGCCGCTTTCCGTGCGGCTCGGCGACTCAGCCGGCATCGTCTGCCGGCGCGATGACGGCTACCTCTGGCTGTGGGTGCCAGAGGGTGTGCATCCTTTTCGAGTCGAAGGACTCCTTCCCGATGCAGCCGAATGGGTCTGGTCATTCCAGTTAACGCCGCGGCAACTGGAACTCGACGCCTCCGACTGGAATGTGACCGGCCTGCGGCCTGATGGCCGCCCGGAGAACCAGCTCTTTTTCTCCCGGAAGGAGCGCGCGGCCGAGGGCGATTCGCGCTACGACCAGAGAAACTTCCGGGCGATCGTGCAGGTCGATCGGATGCTGGAGATCGGATTGGTCTGGAAAGTCCACAACACGGTCCGGCGGCTTTCGTCGCCCGGCCGGGCGATTACGGTTCAAGTCCCACTGCTCGCCGGCGAGCGTGTGCTCTCGGGCAATGTCACCCCCGAAGATGGAATGATTGAAGTCAATCTCAGCGCCGAAGCGGGGGAATTCAGCTGGGAGAGTGAACTCCCGCTCACGCCGGAGATCCAACTGGCAGCGAAGCCTCAGCCGCAAACCGTCGAACGATGGTCGCTGCTGACCTCACCGGTTTGGAATATTCGCCCCACAGGTCCCCAGCCAATTTACGAGTCTGAGTCCAGCGAGCTGATTCCTGTCTGGTACCCTTGGCCTGGTGAAGAGGTGAAACTCGCGCTCCAGCGTCCGGTCGCTGTCGAAGGGAAAACATTGACCGTGCAAAGTGTCGAGCAGTCCCTGGACGTGGGTAATCGTCAGCGCAATTCACGGTTGAGGTTCAAGGTCGAGTCGAGCCTGGGCAATGACTTCGCCGTTGAATTGCCGGAAGGGGCCGAGGTTCGCGAGTTACAGCTCAATAATCGATCGCTGCCGATCCGCCGCGAGGGAAAGCGGATCCTGATCGGATTACAGCCCGGCGCACAGGAAGTCGAACTGGAGTGGACCGCCACGGAAGCGATCGGCACCCAGGTTACCTTTCCTGCTGTGAGCCTCCCCGTAGAAGCCGCCAACGTGACCAGCGTGATGAATGTTCCGGAGTCGCGCTGGATTCTCTGGACCCGCGGCCCGCTCCGCGGCCCGGCTGTCCAGTTCTGGGTGGTCCTCTTGCTGGCGGGCCTGATTGGCTGGGCCTTGAGCCGACACCCGCTCTCGCCGCTGCGAGGTTACGAATGGGTTCTGCTGGCGATTGGCCTGACCCAGGTCCACTTCTTGGCGGGCTTGCTGGTCCCCGCATGGTTACTCCTCTTGGCTCGGCGCGGCAAACGCGAACCGAATGCCCAGCACTGGCTGGCATTCAACTTTGCCCAGCTAGGTCTGGTCTTGCTGACGATTATCGCCCTTTCGATCCTCGTCTATGTGGTCAGTCGTGGATTGCTTGGCCAACCCGAGATGTTTATCCGGGGAAATGGATCGCACGCCGGCAGGCTGGTCTGGTTCACCCCAGCCAGCGGAAATGAACTGACGCGCCCGGAAATCATCTCGATTTCGATTTGGTTCTACCGTTTGCTGATGCTCGTCTGGGCGCTTTGGCTGGCCAATGCCGTGATCCGCTGGCTGCAAATCGGCTGGCAAAACTTTACCGCTGGCGGGGCTTGGCGCACCAACCGCCTGAAGGAAGAAGAAAAGGAAGAAGAGGCTCTCACGGAGGCACAGAGGCACGGGGAGCAGAGCCGTTAGCGGACAAGATTGCTTGAAGGTGCAAAGTTCAGGCGAGTATGGAAGATTAGAATCAGGCATGGGGGGTCGTTGAGGAAAACTGGCCTCTGAAAGTCTTGAAACAGC
>JAJTFE010000267.1 GCA_021298375.1 Blastopirellula sp.
CGAAGGTTCGCAAGGATGAGATTGAAGACTCCAAGCTCGTTGCGAAATCGACCATGCCGGGCGACCTCTTGAACAACCTGACGCTCGACCAAATCGCGGACCTGTTTGCCTACCTGCACCAGGACTCCTCCACGGCTCAAGCGGGAACTACCCCCGACCAGCGTTGATTCGAGCATGCCGTGACCAACCGGTCGGGCAAGAATTTGGTGCAGTCACCGGAGGGAACTGATGGACGAGTCGACCAAGATCAATTCGATTCGCGAGATCGTGCGCGAGTTTGTCCAGCAGCGAAACTGGCAGCAGTTCCATTCTCCCAAAAACCTGAGCATGGCCCTCGCGATCGAGGCCGCGGAGTTGATGGAACACTTTCAGTGGCTGACGGTCGAGGAGTCTCGGGGAGTGGTCCAGGACGAGGCAAAGCTGGCCGCGATCGGCGAAGAAATTGCCGACGTGTTTTGCTACACGCTCGCCATGGTCAATGAACTAAATCTCGACCTGACCAACATTTTCACCAAAAAGATGGAGCGAAACCGGGCGAAATACCCGGTCGCGGAATTTCGGGGCCGCTTCGGCAAGGATGATCCGAGGCCGGTTAGCTGACTCTGGCTGAACCAGACGCCCCCGAGCCAACCTCAAAAGCAGCTTTCCTGCCAACGACTCGCGAGCCCCGGAGTCTAACCGCGAAACGTCTCCACTTCCTGTTTGATATCGTTAAGGAAGTTCGCTGCCCCAACGCCGTTGGCAATTCGGTGGTCGAAACTCAAGGTCGCCATCACTGTCGGTTGGAACTTGAAGCCGCTCCCTTCCGGCACGGGCATCGCATAGGTCTGACCGATGGCCAAGGTTGCCACGGCAGGCGCCACAATTGCGGGGATGCCAATCTTCATTCCAGCCTTGCCGATGTTTGAAACAGTGATCGTGGTCGACTCGTCCGCCTGGTCTTTTCCATTTCTGGCCAAGTCGATTTGTCTGGCGAGCGCCGCGTAAAAATCGTCTGCGGTCAGCTTGTCAGCCTCGCGAACCACCGCGGTGACCATCTGGTCGCCGGGCAAGGCGACGGCGACTCCCAAATTGACTCGCTTGAAGACCTTCCAGGTTCTACCGTCGCTGCTGAGCACGCTGCGAAACCGGTCGTGCTTTTTGAGCGCTTGGACCACGCACCAGCAAGACATGGCAAACGCGGTCGGTCCGCCGCTCGCCTTGGCTTTCTGACGAGCCTGTTCAATCGCAGTCCAGTCGATTTCGTTCATCACGGTTACGGGAACACAGACTTGAGTCCCGCGAACCAGTCGATAATTCAAAACCAGCTGGGACTGGGGCAGTTCGACAATGTCGTAGTGCTCGGTAGAGACTGGTGTCGCTGCAGGCGTGGCTGAGCCGCCGCTGCCTCCCTTGGCCAAGTAAGCATCCACATCCTCAGGCATGAGCTTGCGGCCCGCGGCCGGGATCTGGTGAGCTTGTTCAAGCAGCCCCTTTTCCTTGAGGTACTTTCGGGTCTTGGGCGGAATCATCGGGCCGCCGCTGGAGACATCTCCTTCATCTTCGCGCGGAGCGGCAGTTGCTTCCACTCTGGACGCCACGGCGTCGTGCATGGAACCAGAGGAAGCGGGAGTTGGCGCGGCATGGGAATCAGCCGGGCCATGGCCCACCGGAACCTCGCGAACGCCTTCAGCCACCTCGATCCGACCGATCTCGGCACCGATTGCGAGCACCGTCCCGGTCTTGACGGTCCATTCGACAATCGTTCCCTCGTAGGGCGATTCGACATCCGTCGTCGCCTTGTCGGTTTCCATGACGTAAATCGGTTCGTCACGTTTGACTCGGTCGCCGGGCTGTTTGAGCAGCTCGACCAACAATGCCTCTTGAAGGCCTTCGCCCAATTGCGGAATGCGGATGGAAATCACGGGCATGAGCGGTCAGTCCTCCAAAGTCTTTTGAATCGCGTCAATCACCTGCTGCACGTCAGGGAGGGCAGCGTACTCGTAGATCGGGTTGTAGCCGATGTGCACATCGGGCTTGGAAACGAGTTGGGGTGGACTGACAAAATGCGAGAAGCTCTCTTCATGACCGACGAGGTCACTGATGATCATCTGCCCGACACTGCAGGAAACACCATCCTCCTGAACGACTACCAAGCGGCCAGTTTTAGCCAGCGAACGGACAACGGTTTCGCGGTCCCAGGGGACAATCGAGCGAAGGTCAATCACTTCAATCTCGGCTTCATCAGCCAACCGTTCTGCGGCCGCGAGGGCCAATTCAATGCAGTTGCCCCAAGTCACCAGCGTCACGTCATCGCCACTGCGGCGAACCCGGGCCTGACCAAAGCCGACTGCGGGGACAGCCTGCGGGCAGTCCATCTGCTGGCGGAACAAGTGCTTGGGGACAAGGAAAATCGTCGGGTCGTTGGAGTGCATGGCGGTCCACATCAGGCCCGCGGCATCCTCGGGAGTGCTCGGCACGACCACCCGCAGTCCGGGGATGTGGGCAAACAGCGATTCGTTTGCCTGGCTGTGCCACAGGGAACCACCCGGCAGATAGGCGCCGTAGGGTGAGTAAATCACCGTCGGGCAACTCCAGTCGCCGAAAGTCCGCCAGCGGAGCGTCGCCAGATTTTGACTCAGCTGATTCCAAGCCGGTCCGCAGAAATCGATGAATTGCAGCTCGAACACCGGCCGCATTCCGTAGCTGGCCATGCCAGCCGCGACACCGATAATAGTGGCCTCGGCCAGCGGTGAATTGAACACTCGCTCTGGAAACTGGGTCGACAAATCGGAAGTCAGCCCGAAGACGCCACCCTTGGGGTCTTCGATGTCCTCTCCGAAGAACACATAGCGATCGTCGCTTTTCAGACCCTGCTTAAAGACCGTATTGATCGCGTCAACCATTCGCCACTTTCGCCCACCCTCCAGCGGCGGAGAGGCCGGAACGGGAGGAGCCGCAAACAGATGGTCCAACACCTCCGCGGCTTTCGGATCGGTTTCGCTTTCAGCGGCGATGTATTCCTCGTCTACTTGCCGATTGATTTCGCCCTTGATCAATTCCCACTCATCCGCAGTCAATTCGCCAGCCGCAATCAGCTCGTTCGCGAGCACCACGATCGGATCGCGGTGCATCATTTGCTCGATTTCTTCTTTCGGACGGTAGACGCGATGGTCGTCGCTGCTGGTGTGGCTGCAGAGCCGGTCGACCTCGCACACCATCAAGGTGGGACCATTGCCGTTGCGGGCTTTCTCAATGGCCGCGGCTGCGGCCGCATGCACCCGGTCTGGATGGCGGGCGTCTACATGCACCATCCCGATCCGGTCGCTGAAAATCCCCAGTTTGAACGGATTGAATTTTTCAGTGTTGGTGCTGATGCCGTAGTTATTGTCTTCCACAATCAGGATGATCGGCAGTTGTCGCTCTACCGCGAAGGCGACCGCCTCGTAGAACTCTCCCTGGCGTGAAGCAGCATCGCCAACCGTGGCAATCACAACGTTGCGTTTGCCCTGCATCTGCATTGCCCAAGCGACCCCACAACCGGGCAATGCATTGGCACCGGTGGGTGTCGGCACGCTCCAAATGTTGTGCCGCCGGCTCGAGTAGTGCCCCGGCATCTGCCGACCGCCGCTGCTGCTGTCCCGCTTGGCGAAATAGGCCCGGGCCAATTCGGCATTGGATACGCCACGCGACAAAACCAAGGCCCGATCGCGGTAATAGGGAAACAGATAATCTTCGGGCTCAAGCAATTGGCCGATTACCCCCAGTGATTCATGCCCCATCCCGGCAACTTGGAACCAGCCCTTGCTTTGCCGATGCAGAACCCCTTCCCGACGATCACCCTCTCGGCTGAGGTACATCAGCTTCAACAACTCCAGTCGATTGTAGTCTTGAGCCGAACGGGACTTTTTCAGCGATACATTGGCTGTCGACATCTCACCTGCCCATCATTCAGGGGTCATGAATCGGAAAACAAACTCTTTGAATTCAATCCAGCCAGAGCCGGCTCAACTCGGGGAAAAACCGCGAGTCCGTCCAGCTTCTGAACACCGCCGTCCTACCCAGTCAGCTCCACCGTGCAGCCCCACCGCCCAACGCCACCGTGCCGTGAGTTGCCGGACAAACGGCCCGCTGGAATCAGACCGCAAGTTCAAGCAGTCGCTCCCGCAATCCGGAAAGCAAGGTCGTGCCTGCCGCTGAATGTTCGAGGATGCACGGTTCCTCCGCGAGCCTCCGCAGCCACAGCCGGAA
>JAJTFE010000268.1 GCA_021298375.1 Blastopirellula sp.
GCCCGCGAGTTGCTCGAGCCTCAAGGGCAGGGAAAAATTGCCGCTTGATGACGTGCCGAGAATGGCACCCCGCTCGAACCGCATCCCTGCCGGCGCTCCAGCCGACCAGCCGCCCTCCGACCAGCCGCCCCGTGGGGAGTTGCTCGCGCGAACCCAACCTCCCTGACTCCGACCGAATCCGACCAACAAGGAACTTGTAAGATGGATGAAGCTGCCCGCCAATTCTTTCACCAACTGGTGACGACTCCGGGCGTCTCCGGGTTCGAGCAACCGGTGCAGCGCGTGGTCCGTGGTTACGCCCAGCCGTTTGCCGAGCAGGTTGAGACTGACCTGCACGGCAACCTGATTCTGGCAGCGAACCCAACCGCCGCCACGCGGATCATGCTGGCTGGTCATGCCGACCAGATCGGCCTGATCCTCTCGCACATTGATGAAGACGGGTACCTTTACACCCAGCCCGTGGGCGGCTGGGACCCGCAGCAACTGGTTGGCCAGCAGATGGTGGTCTGGAGCAAGCGGGGGCCGGTGCCGGGGGTGATCGCCCGCCGCGCGATTCACTTGCTCGATGAGGCCGAGCGGAACAAAGTCGTCGCCCTCAAGTCGCTCTGGATTGACATTGGGGCGAGCAATCGACAACAAGCCGAGTCGCTGGTGGAAATTGGCGACAGCGTGACGCTCCGCCTGAACCATGTAGAACTGGCCAACGGCTTGGTCTCCGGTCCGGCTATGGACAATCGGACGGGCGTCTGGGTCGTTGTCGAAGGGCTGCGGCGCGCGGCAAAGTTGGGATTGAAGTCGGCTGTGTACTCCGCCTCAACGGTGCAGGAGGAGATTGGATTGCGCGGCGCCCAAACGGCCGCCTACTCGATTCACCCGCAAATCGGTATCGCGGTCGACGTCACGCATGCCACCGACTCGCCCGAGTCGGATCGCAAGCAGCAAGGGACGGTCAAGATCGGAGCGGGGCCGGTAATCGTGCGGGGTCCGAACATGAACCCGGGAGTCTGCGATCGATTGGAACAATTGGCTCAGGAACATCACTTGCCCATTCAGCGAGTGGCTCTGGGGCGGGCGGCCTCGAACGACTCCAACGTGATGCAGATTTCCCGCGGCGGGATGGCGACCGCAGTCGTCGCGATCCCCAACCGCTACATGCACAGCGCCGTCGAAGTCGTTTCGCTGGTCGACCTCGATCATGCCGCCGAGTTGATTGCCCGCTTCTGCGCCAGCGTCAGCGACCATCGCGAATTCATCCCGCAGTAAGCGCCGGCCGGCCCTGTCGGCCCTGTCGGCCCTGACAAGCCGCCGGAGCGAGCGATTACTGGTCTTGGCCCGTCGGATCGGGGCCGCCCAAGCGAGCTTTTTCGCCGGGGTCGATCGCCCGGTCGTTGATTTGCTTTTCCAGGGCTTTGGCTTTGTCGATCGCTTGGCGATACACCGAAGGCTCGCCCTTTTGCTGGGCGTCAGCCGCACCCGCAGGCCGGGGCCTCTCCGCCTTTGGCTTGCACCCCGCCGATAGAGCGGCAACGGCGAGCGCCAATGCGAGCGCCAAGGCGAGTGCGACTCCGCCCCGCCAGCGCGAGATCGATTGAACGACAAATGAATTCGCCATTGGCGGTGGCTCCCGGGAATCTGCTTGCCCACGAAAAGTCAGCGGACGGTTCACTCAATTCTAGGGGAGCTCACGCCGCCGGTGGGGGTGCCTCAAAAAACTCGGGCCCCAAAAAAGGGGAGCCCCAGAAACAGGGAGCCCCAGAAAAGGCAGCCCTCACAAACGGCCAAAAAAAAGCCGTTACCTGGCCAATCGGCCAGGCAACGGCTCATGGAATCTCTCTCGCCAGTGCTGAGTGACCTCGCGATTAGTAGCCCGGGAAGGCGTACTCTTCGTTCGCCGGATCGAAATCCTTGTCCGTCAGCCCAACGTTCACCTGGACTTCGAGGTAGGTGTACTCTTCGATCAAAGGAGCTTCTTCGCCCGGTGCCGACGGCCAGTCATAAGAAGCGTACCGAATCGGAATGTTCAGTTCGTCATCGATGAAGACTTGGGCATTGTGGAAGTCGTAGGGAGCCTTTTGCACGTCATGGGTAACGCTAATCATGGTGCAGGCGCGGCCCTTGATTTTGGCACCCTTGCGGTATTCGACTTTGCACAGCCCGGCAGCTTTATCGCGTTCCGCCTTTTCGATCAATTTGAGGACGAGGTTTTCCAGACCGGCTTCGTAAATCGGATGGCGGTTGTTTCGCATCGCCAGCATTCCGTCCGGGTCGAGATGGAACGTCTTGAAACCGGTGATCACTCCGGTCTCATGAGCGAGGATCTTCCCCTCGTTTTGACCTTTGACCCAAATCACCTCTCGGCCAGCAACCGCCTTCGGTTGCATAAATCGCATGTAAATGCTGAACGGGATCTGCTTGCCATCAACCGTCCGCTCGTTGCGGATTTTGACTTTCATGTACTCGCGTTCGCCGAGCGTGCCGTTGTAGCGTTCGCGCTTGACCAAGGTCGCGGTGTAGTCGCGAATCGTCTGCAGGTCTTGCAGGGAGTTGTCTGCCATCTCGAGGGCATTATCCAGCGGATGCGCCGCTGGTTTGGCTGGAAACGGATTGGCGGCGAGCCGCTCAGCCGGACCGGTGTCGGGCTTGGCCGTGACATCGCCGGCAGGTTGTTCGCCCGGCTTGTCTTCATTGAGCAGCTTCGAGACGCGAAACACCGGTTCGCTCAGAAGCTTGGCTTCCTGTGCCGAGGGGGTAGCTTGAGCCGCGTTGGCCTGACTCGCTGCGTCCTGCTGGGCCGCGAGAGGCGAGCAACAGCCCGCCAATAGGGCGACGGTGAAAAGGTGTTGAAAAGGTTTGCGCAAGACCATGCTTCCTCCTTGAAACGCACTGCCTGGGGTGAGAGAGGCAGTGCCCAAGCGTGGACCATCCCGGCCACGCCGTTTTTTGCCGCTGAATCGATTGCTGCCGCGTAAAGCGTTCGCTTGCCAGTTCAGCAGAGAGCAGTTCAAACCTTCCGGAAGCCTCGGCTCCCGTCGTGGGGGCGGGGACTCCAAGCGGAAATCCTAGCCCGAATCGCCCCGCAACGACAACCTCAATCCGCGGTTTGAACCTGGTCGCTAGCTGTCCTCTGCTGACAGTAAGGAACACTCTGGTTATCGATTAAGCTCCCCCGTTTTCCGCAGCCGTTTTGCTTGCGCCCGATTTACAATCGTTTCAACCCGCAGGGCTTGCCAGGAGCCTCCCAACAATTGGCCCGAAAACCGCTTCTGCAGAAAAAGTTATTTTTAAAAAAAGCGGTTAATCCCCAACGCGTCAGGAATTCGATGGGCCGTTGGGATGAACTCCCGTTGAAACGCTCGCCCTGCTCAGGCCATCTCCGCCGTGCAACCGCATATATTATCCGCAGGTGGCGCGCGGCTACTGACGGACTTTACAGGAAAGCAATCCTCTTGAACGCCGGACTTCCCACCGCTCCCGAACTCTCAACCAAGCCGCCGTGTGTGCCAGCCCTTCGCCGCATGGGTATTCGCCTGCTCACGGTCGCCACGCTCAGCTACCTCACTCTGCTCGGCCTCCTCGTCTGGAGCGAACCGAATCTGGTTTACCCCGGAGCGGTCCCCCACGAGCAGGATTATGTCCGTCGTCCTCTCGACACCGAGGAGGTTTGGATTCCAGCCGCGGATGGGTTGAAACTGCACGCCTGGCTGCTGCGCTCGCCGAACCCCAGCCGAACGATTCTCTTCTGTCACGGCAATGCTGAAAACGTCGCCCGCGTCGCCAATGGAACCGGCCGCAAGCTGCGCGACGAACTGCAGGCCGATGTCCTAATCGTCGACTATCGCGGCTTTGGAACAATGTCCTAATCGTCGACTATCGCGGCTTTGGAAAAACCCGTGGCGCTCCGCACGAGACCGCGGTCGTCGAGGACTGCGCCGCGGCGCTGCAGTGGCTGGCGGACATGAGCGGCAAGTCGACTCCGGAGCTCACCATCTACGGCCGTTCCCTCGGTGGCGGCATTGCGGTCCAACTGGCCAGCCGTTACGGTGCCCGCGAACTGATCCTCGACCGCACCTTCGACTCCCTGGTCAGCCCCGCCACCCGGAAGTTCCCCTGGATTCCGGTCAGCCTGCTGCTGCGGAACCGTTTTGAGAGCGACCGGGTGATCGATCGCTGCCAGATGCCGGTCTTCCAGTCGCACTTCGCCGCCGATGAGGTGATTCCGCTGGAATGCGCCCGAGCCCTGTTCGCGCAGGTTCAAAATCCGCGTTCCGAATTTCTGGAGTTTCCGGGTGGGACCCATTTAACGCCGCTACCCGATTCCTACTGGCCCGCCTTGCGAAAGTTTTTGGAGGCAAGCGATTCAGAGCAGCACAGAGAGGCAGAGAGACGGACGCAGAGTACGCAGAGTGAAGAATAAGGTGTTGAGGGTAACCCAGAATAATGCAAAATTGTTCTCAACATCTGCTCTCTCTGCGTCCAAACGACTTCCTGCTTTCCCCCGGCGGCTGATTACAATCGAAGCCGAACTTGTTCCTCCCAGTTGAACGATGCTCCCGATCACCAGCTCACAAAATCCGAAATTCAAGGCCGCGCTCAAGCTCCAGTCGAGTCGCGGGCGGAAGGAGCAGGAGCGGTTTCTGATCCATGGCCAGCGGGAGACCAGTCGCGCCTGCCAGTCGCGCGTGACGCTGGCTGAACTGCTGATCTGCTCGGCGGCGATGACCTCCGAGCAGCTTCAGGAGGCCCAGGCCTTGGCCGAGTCGGCGCGGGTCACGCTGCTCGACCTGACTCCCGACCTGTTTGCCAAGCTGGCCTATGGCGAGCGGGTCGAGCCCTTTCTGGCGGTGGCCTACCAGCCGAGGCTCGAGCTGGCGGCGCTCGAGCTGGCCGCGGAGCCACTGGTGCTGGTGGTTGAAGCGATCGAAAAGCCGGGGAATCTCGGAGCGCTGTACCGCAGCGCTGATGGTGCCGGGGTCGACGCGATCATCCTCGCCAGTCCACAGACGACCCCATTTCATCCCAATGCGATTCGGGCCAGCATGGGAACGGTCTTCAGCGTCCCGACCGCCTGCGCCGATTCGGAGGATGTCGTCCGTTGGCTGCGCGAGCGCCAGATCGCGACTTTCCAGGCGAGCCCCGCTGCGGCCCAGTCCTACACGGCGATCGATTTTCGCCGGGCGACAGCGGTGGTCTTTGGCAGCGAGGCGTTTGGGCTCTCGGCGGCCTGGCAAGGCTTTCCCGGAGTGTCGCTGCCGATGCGGGGCATTGCCGACAGCCTCAATATCTCGGTCTCCGCCGCCGTCATCGCTTACGAAGCCCGCCGCCAACGAGACGCTTAACTCGGAACGTAACGCGGCCTCAGTCGCCCTTTACTTTTCGGAGCTTTTTTCAGCTTTGGCCTTGCTGTCAGTCGGCAGCCAGACGAGTTCAATGAGCTTTTGGCTTTGGGACTCGAAGTTGAGCAGAACCCTGCGGGCAAATTGGGAGTTCGTTGGGGAGTATGAGACGCGTTGCGGTAGTACGATCGCGTTGGCCTTGGACAGATCCGGGAGCGTATTTTCTTCTTCGAGTGCAATGTCCAAGCCGTTCCAAGCGACATTGATTTTTTGGTAGGCGCCCGTCGCCACTCCAGTGGTTGGCTGGTTGGGAGTGTTGGTTGCCGTAAAGATCCCAGTGGGCCGCAAATCCAGCGTACTCAGCGGCAGGATCACTGGAGTTTGCGGGGCAATCCCGGGAATGTCTGCGCCGGGGGCAGAACGCCATGAGTTCCAGACGAGATAGTACTCGCTACCGTGAGGAAGATAGACGACTCGCCCCGAGAGGTCCTGCAGAAATCCCGGTGAGTAACTCGCAAAACAAGCATTCAATTCCAGCAGTGATGTTGGGTAGCCGCCATGCTCAAGGTAATGGGTGAGAAGGGCCAACCGCAGCATCAACCAATGGCGAATGTGCAGCCCGGATAAGAGTTCTGCGCATTCTTCCCCCAAGGTGAATTTCACCGCAGTAGTATCCCCCATTTCTGTCGTTTTACTCAGAAAATAGTCGAAACCCCACCAACTGATTTTCTGCAGCGATCTCGGCTTTTGAGCGGCACCCAAATAGCGTTGAACAAAAGCTCTTCGCAGGAATTCTGCTTGCCGACGGAGGAGTTGAGCGCTCCGGGTCCGTTCCCAAGGGAGTGCCAGGCTCAGCCAATATCCCCATTCACGACGCGAGCTGGCCGCGGAGATTCGCGACTCGGCCGGGGATGAAAGGCTCCATTGATGGACTTGCTTGTCTGCATATCCAAATGGTTGCTGTTGGGAAACGCGGTATAGATTGCGTCCAGCCAGAGCAGCAGCCGCAAATTCTCTTGGGCTGCCTCGAGTTCCCCCTTGGCAATCCGCTCGTTCAGGTCGCGAGCCACCCAGTTTCGCAATTTGTTATCCGGCGATTCGAGCGAAAGTGGGTCAAAGTCGTACCCAAAGAATCGCTCCCATAACGCTTCCGCACTCCACTCACGACTTTGCTCGCGAAATGGCGCGAGAAACTCCACCAGCTCGCGAGCCGTCTCAATCTGCTCGGCTCGGTATCGGATCGAGTCGACGATGGGCGTCGGCGTGAAATTTGTGACAGTCGAAGGTTGAGAGCTTGGCCGTGGAGAGGAATTGTCATTCAAGACCATCGTCGTTGGGGGCACGAACAGCGAATCGATTTCGCTTGTCCGCCAGCCGGCCAGCAGGCCCAGACTGCAAATCCCGGCCACCATGAGACCGGCGGCGACTCCCAGTTGCGAGGTCCAGGTGACACGCTGATTGAGCCACCGCGGGGCGAACCACCATCCGGCCCAGAGCAGGCCAAACGCAACGGGGGCCAAGCACCAGATCAGGTTGCCGCCCAGCCATGTGAGGTAGTTTGCTACCAGAACCATTCCTGCCTGGCCCACCACGGCGGCAAAGCAGGCCACAATTCCGCTACGGAAGGCGAGCGAGCAATAGGCTCCGACGGCAGCAGCCAACCCGAACATCAGCAGTCCCGCCGAGGGAGATTGCAGAAACAGCCCGAGCAGCCAGTTTCCCTCTCGCGATGAAAAATCGTTCAAGTAAATCGAGTCAGTCCGTTGCAGCAGTTCGGAGGCAACGATCGTCTGAATCGTCAGTTGAAACACGACGCCGACAACCATCGCAACCGCCAACCACGGCAGGACGCGAGTCGCCCAGAGTGTTCGGGCCGAAGTTGGATGTTGGTGAAAGAAGCGGTACCGTCCCAGCCGCTGGTCATTCCAAAAGGCGGTCGAAGCCAGAGCGGCAAACAGCGCAGGTGGAAGCCAGGCAATGAACGGCTCGACCAATCGCCCAAGCACGATCCCGCCTAAAACCGACACGACTGGCAGGGCTAATCCCGCCAGCAGGATGGGCGCGTTGAGCCGCAGCGATTGCCAGAGCAAGCGACCGAATTGACGGCCAAAAGCAGAAGGGAGCCAACGCTCAGTCGCAGTCAGTGGCCGCGCTGCGGAAAAGGGGAAAACACGCAGCGGCTGGTCGCGAACCCACGCCGGACTGAGCCAGGAAACGATCGCCGCCAGCGAGCCGAGACTCAGCAGTAACAGGCCCGCCAGTCTTCCCCAGAAAAAGGCGGGGCTGGAGTTCTGCGACCAAGTGTTTCCGAACAGGCCGTTGACCGCCAGCAGTGCAAGCAGCCCGGCGCAAAGTGCCAGAACCGACTGCCGCAGGAGCAGCGAGCAGCATGCGCCCAAGGCAAAAGCCGCGAGACCGAGCAGTAGCAGGTGCGGCACGAAAAAGATGGAATCGTCGACGAGTTGGCCAGGGTAACTGTCTCGGAACAGCCGGCCAAGTCCCAGTTGCAAGACCGAACCACCGCAGAGGAGCGAACCCACAAACGCGAGGAACACCGGCAGGGCCGTCCCTGCAAGCTTGGCCAGCGCCAGTTGGCCGGGCGGCAGCGGAAGGGTGCGCAGGAACCGGAGCGTTTGCTGGTCATTCTCCGGCGCAAACGTCAGCGCGCCGTTGACCAGCGCCAGCAGCACCAGGCTCGAAGCCCACGCCAGACCCCACAGCTGGAGACCGAACGACTGCTGTTCGAGGCCCCCAAACATTGCGAGCATCCGAAAGAGGAATGTTCCCACAACGAGTAAAGCCAGATTCAGCGGCCAGAGCAGCCGGCCTTCTTTCCAGGCAAAGCGATAGAGCAGTGCAGCGTTCATGTGCGGTGGCTCCCTGATTTAGCGTGAACCGGTGCGATCGTGAGCCGGGCGGTCGGCGACTTGCCCGGCGGGCTTAATCAAGGCGACAAACAGCTCTTCCAGACTCGGCGTGTGGACCTCGACTTCCAGCACGCCCGGATGGTCGCGCAGCCGCCAGAGCTCTTCCGGACCGGGACGCTGGACGAGCATCTGCTGTCGCCGCGAGCCAAGTCCTTCATGGGACACGATCCGGGCGGTGAGTTCGGGCAGCGACGCCTCGTGGCTGGCGAAAGTGATCACCCAGCGTTCATGCTGGCTCTTCAGATTCTCGAGTGTGTCGCAGGCGAGCAGTTTGCCGGCGTGCAAGACTGCGATGTAGTCGGCGACTCGCTCGACTTCGCCGATCTGGTGACTGGAAAGGAGTACGGTTCGCCCTGTCGCCGCCACGTCGACCATGCTCTCGAGGAATTGCCGACGGACGAGCGTGTCGAGTCCCGAAGTCGGCTCGTCGAGAATCAGCAGCTGGGGTTCGTGAGCCATCGCCAGCGAGAGGGCGACCTTGGCCCGCCCACCTTTGGAAAGGGCGCCGATCTTTTTCTCCAGTGGCAGCTCGAACGATGCGGCCAGCTGGTGAAAGCGCGGCAGAAACTGGTCGTCGTAAAATCCGGCGGTGAACCAGCCGATCTCGCCGACCTTCATCCAGTCGTAGAGCACCGGAAGTTCGGGCAGGTAGCCGCAGCGGCGTCGAATCTCGGCGCCTTGCCTGGCGCTGTCCAGTCCGAGGACCGTCGACTTGCCGCGGGTCGGTTGCTCCAGGCCCATCAGCATCCGGAGCGTGGTCGACTTGCCGGCGCCGTTTTCGCCGAGGAGAGCAAAGACCACACCTGGCGGAACTTCAAGCGAAAGTTGGTCGACCGCCAGTGTTCGCCCGTACTGTTTGCTGACATCGTCGAGTTTGACCAAGGGAGTCATGGCTTGGTTCCTGTGTGAAGCGGTGGAATGGTTGCGGCTGGATTGCAGGGTGAATCTCAAGTCGGAAAGGCTATTTCGTTTTGGCTTCGCGGCGGGCGAGTTCCTGCTCGACAATTTGCCGGATATCGTCGGCCGAGAGTTGGCTTTGGAAAGCTTCGTCGAGGACGTCGATGATCCGCTGGCGGACGAGCTTGCCTCGTTCGGTTCGGCAGAGTGCCCGGGCCCCGGAGCTGACGGCCAACCCGGAGCCTCGGACCGGTTCGACGACCTGGTCGCCTTGCAGGTCGCGGTAGGCGCGGGCCACTGTATTGGGGTTGATCGCCAGTTGCCGGGCCAACTCGCGGACGCTGGGGATCATCTGGCCCGTTTCGAATACGCCGCTGGCGATCGCAAACTTGATCTGCCGCGTGATTTGTTCGTAAACCGGGAGGCCATTGCTGGGGTTGATTTCGAACATGGTGCTGGAGAGCATTTTGGGGTTTCGAAAGGAGTCGTCATCCGCTTTCGCCACGCTTCTTTGGGCGTAGCCACCGTCGCGCAGACGGTGGGGCAGCTCAAACGAGGCCTCTTCGTCAATTCACTGTACTAACGTTATAGTACGGTAGTTCGCTGGGCAATCCGGGTTTGCTCCTCCGCCGGAAATTTTTCCGGAAATTTCCAAGATTGGTTTGAGGCTCGCGAATGCTCCCCCATGCATTGGCGTTGACTTTCACTGCGAAGGCCACCAAACGACACATCTTATTTGCCCAGGAGACTGAGAAATGTTGAAGAAAGCGACCTTTATGGGGTTGGGCTTGTTGCTGGTCGGGGGCCTGCTGTTTGGCAGCCGAATCGGCCCTTACGCCCAAACTGCCGTCAAGAAGATCCGGAACACGGCCGAACAGAGCGTCCCGCTGACGTTCCAGATCGATGCCGCCCGCGATCAGCTCAAGAAGATTGAGCCCGAAATCAAGAACATGGTCTGGCAGATCGCCAAGGAAAAGGCCGAGATCAAGCGGCTGGAGCGGGAAGTCGAAACCCAAAACGCCAGCCTGACTAAGAAGCACGAGGAGCTGCTGACTCTGCGGAATCACCTCAAGTCAGGTGAGACCGTCTACGTCGCCACCAACGGCAAGGCTTACACCAACGCC
>JAJTFE010000269.1 GCA_021298375.1 Blastopirellula sp.
TGAAACCCTAGGCTTGCGGCTTCGCCTCAGCCGCCAGATTCCTGCCCAGTTGAAAACTTGACGCCTGGTTCCACACTGCCCAAAAACCGCTGCTCCAAAGAAACCGATCCGCCGCAGCCCCTCCCACGGGTAAACTCTCCCGGGAACTGGGCGTCATTGCAGCTCGCTCGGCCGGGGGCGGGCCGTTGAGGGCGAACTTGCGCGGGGCGTTTCCTCCTCAGACTGGTCGCGCCGATTGGCCGGGCAATCTGAAGCAGAGGCAATCTCAAGCAGAGGCAATCTCAAGCAGAATGGCGCGGGCGCGACTCCTCGCTCCCCCTCCCAAACGCTCATCTCCCCGCAGAAGCTGCCGGGGCTCCTCTCAAATCTTCCTTTTTCTATTTTTCGGGAATCGATTTGCCTTGAAACTGTACTTGATTGGCAAACCATCGTTTTGCAGCGGATGAGATGCACACGGAAGAGACGCGGCGGAAACTGTTTCAGTCGGCAGTCGAGCAGCAGGCTGACTCGATCTACCGCGTCGCGTTTCGGATGAGCGGCAATCATGAATTGGCTCTCGAGCTGGTGCAGGAAACCTTCCTCGCGGCTTGGAAAAATCTGCATCAAGTCGAGCGGCCGGACCGCATCAAGGCCTGGCTGATGGGGATTCTTCGAAATCAGTTCAGCAAGCAGGTCTCCAGGGAAACTCGTCATCGACATGCCGCTCTGGAGGCCGAACCAGTGGGCCCGCTGGCGGATCGAACGCTGACAGGCAGCGTGCAGGCAGCGATTGGGAAACTGGACGAAGACCAGCGCCTTCCGATCCTGCTGGTCGCCATGGAAGGGTGGACGACAGAGGAGGTCGCCGAGTTGCTGGATATCCCCCGCGGGACGGTGCTCTCGCGGCTGTATCGAGCACGCCAAAATCTCAAACTGATCCTCGCGCCGGACTGGGAGACCGAAACCAAACCATCATGAATCAAGAAGATTTTGACCGAAAATTTGCGGCTGATTTGCGGAGGGTGGCAATCCCGAGCGACCTGCACGCTCGGTTGCTGGAAATTCCTCACCAGCCGGTCGCTGATCCGCTCGCCGCCATGCCGAGAACCTCGCTTGCGACGGACTTGCCCCAATCGAAACGAGTTGGCCGTCGCCGCATTTGGATCGGAGCGGCAAGCGTGGCCGTTGTCGCGGCGATTCTCTGGTTGGGCTGGGCCCTCCCGGGAAAGCGGCCACCTAAAGAATTGGTTGGTCCAGCACCGCTTGTTGCCTCCCGCGAGGCAAACCGCGAGGCAAACCGCGAAAGCCTTGCGGCGGCGGAATCGCCAACGGAAGCGGATTCGCGCGAGGAAATTGAGCGGATGCGCGGGGAACTGAGAGCGCTGGAGCGAGCTTATCAGGCTCTGGAGCAAGAGGAACTGGCCACTCTGGGTGACCCCCGGATTGCGGAACCGCAAGTCGCGATCGCTCTGCCGGACGCTGAGTTGCGCAAGGCCGAGGCGATTTTTTGGGCCGCCGAAACGAGTCTGTTCTCCGGAATGAGGACGGAGGCAGTCCGCGAACAGTTGAAGTATCTGGTGAGAGAATTTCCGGATTCAAGTCCAGCCAAACGGGCGACCGCCCTGCTGGCTGATTTTTGACCGGTCTGGCGGTTGGGTCTGACGTCGCTGGTTTGTAGAGCTATCGAGGAGAAACGAAATGAGATTTTTTGTGCGGTTTCAATGTGGGTTGGTGATTTGCTGGGCAGCCGCGATGCTGCTCTTGGCTGACCAGGCCTCGGCCCAATCGGACAAGTACAAAGAAGCGACGAAAGCTTATTTGGAAGAGCAATTGGAGGCCGGCCAGAATCGGCTGGCCCGTATTGACCGAGAACAGAAGCAAAGGGCCGCGGACTTGTCGGTGTTGCAGGCCGAGATCGATCGAATCGGCGCTGAGTCGGCGGGACGCGAGCAGAAGTTTGCCGAATCTGGAGTCACCTCCGACGCCTACTCAGAAGTCTTGGTCCTGCTGCAAACGATGAGAGCCCAATTGAAAATCGACTTGGCTGGTCTGAAAGCCAAGCAGGAGTTTCTCCTCGGATTAAAGCCAGCAGACGCCGCCAAACAGGCTCATCAGCTCGTTTTCCTGAGGAGAAAGCGGGAAGTGGCCCTGCAGATCCGCGAACTCTCGCTTGCGACGCTGGAGAGGACGGAACAGGGCCAGAAGCGAGGGATCATGTCGATCGATGAAGTGAATCAGGCAAAAGTTGATTTGGCGAACGCCGATTTGAGGGTGATTGAACTCGAGGGGCAGCTCGAACAGCTCCAGGCTGAGCTTGAAGACGCGAATCAACCAGCATTGGCGGAAATCCAGAAGACGGGGCTCGAGATCGCTGAAAAGGAGGCCCGCCTCGGCCAAGTCGAAATCCAGTTGAAGGCGACCGCCGAGGTCAGCCCGAAAGTCGTCGAAACTGAAATCGCGCGGCGAATGTTGAGCAATCTGGATGCGGAAAGGGAACGATTACTGGATGAGATTAGCGTCAACGAAATCGATAAAAAATGGACCTTGCGCACAATCGAGGAGGTCAAGGAAGAGTTGCTCAAGAGAATAGAGTAGATCGGAAAAAGGCAAGCACGAGCAAGCCCCGAACAAGCCGCACTGCGACGAGCGAACCCTCGTCGCGGGCTGGACGGGTTGGAAGGAGCCAGATCGCGATACAGGTCGGCGTCGCGACAGCCCGGATGGAAGCTGGGGTAGATTCTCGAAAACTCGATTCGGATGTGCCTATTGGGGAATCACCAGAAGCCTTGTTTGAAGCTGCCATTCGGGGTGGTCCGCTGATCCTGAAAGCTGAGCTGGGTCACGAGGTTTTCTTCGTAGCATGGTCGGCGGACCGCGGAGCGACATTTCCCCGGAGGGCTGATGGAGTTGCCACCGCGGACCACACGGAATTTGCCATAGGCGTCGCCTTGAGGGTCGACCAGCGGCTGGTCTTTGTAATTGGTATAGAAGCCGTTGCACCACTCCTCAATATTTCCGTGCATGTCATACAGGCCCAAGTCATTAGGCATTTTCTGGCCGACGGGGTGAGTGGTCGATTCACCGTTCGCCTTGAACCAGGCGTAAACTGGAAGTTGCGCAACGTAGTCTCTAAAGCAGAAGGCCCCGGTGCTCCCCGCCCGACAGGCATATTCCCACTCTGCCTCGGTGGGCAGGCGGTAAACTCGCCCTGCTGCTTTTTCCTCCGGTAGTTCAGACAGTTTTTGGCAAAAAGCAACGGCATCGGGCCAGGTCACGTTATCGACTGGATAATCGCTGCTGTCGCCATTGATTCGATCGCCTTGAAACATGCTTGGATTTTTGCCCATCAGTTTCAGAAACTGAGCTTGAGTTACTTCGTGAACGCCGAGAAAGTAATCCCTGCTCAGGGTTACCTCATGCGGGGTTTCGTCGACCGTAGTTCCCAGCCCGGAAAGACCGGCACCGCGACGCCTTTCCAGCTGGCTGTCGACTTGAATTCCCTCGTCCTCTGCAGCGCCACGCGTGAAGACTCCCTTCGGAATGAAAGCGAACTTCATGCCGATACTGTTGACCACCTCCTTGTCAGAGGTCCAAGCAGGGAGCACTGGTTCCGGAGGTGTCTGTACTGGTGCGGGAGGGGCCGATGGTGGGGCAGCAGCGGACTGAGCAGAAGGCTGCCGCTGACTTGGAGTCTCTGCTATGGGAGGAGGAGCAACTGCGTCGGCTGCGACAGCCGTGGGCGGGGCTGCCGGTGGGCTGGATCCCTTTTGGGCTTTTGGACCGTATTTGGCCGCGTCTCCACAGCCGCAAGCGATCAATAAAACGAATCCGCAGAGCCAGTACTTCATCATCGCACCTCGCAGTGAAAATAATGAATCAACGGAATCCCAAGTCTCAGATCGATTCGCTGAGCAACTCAGCCGCAGCGAAGCGGTGTTTTCTTGTGCCTAGCCTCGGCGATTTTAATCTCTGGCCAATGGCATGGCAGTCAGCCAGCAGCGGGGTTCATCGATAAAAGTCACTCGCCCAGAGTCCACGCGGACCGGGGATGGCGGCAGGAGTGAAACCCTGCCGCCTCCCGGCTATTGCGCGTCGTGCGGCTTAGTTTCCGCCTGACTTACCCAGAATCGAGTCAATTTCACTCATCGTGGCTTCCAAGTCCGAGCCGGTTTCCGTCAACAGCTCGTCAGCCGAGATGGTTTGATTGCTCAAGTCCTTCAGTTTGGCTTCTTCAACCCGCATCTGGGTTTCGACATCGACAAACATCCCGTCGATCTCCTTGCTCAAAGAGGTGATCTTGTCGGTGAGCGAGCCGTCGTTGCCCGAGATTGAGTTGGCTGTCTTGACCGCGTCGATCGCTACCCGCTTGTCGTTGATTTCAGTAATTTTCACATCCAGCTTGCTGAGCATGTCCAGTGCGGCTTTTTCCTGGGTGGCGAGGAAATCAGCCGATCGCTTGAGGGCATCGATGCTGGTCTGGTGGCTGCTGATTTCGTTTTCCTTGCTTTTGACTCGACTGACCAGTTCGGTGGCCATGCGATTGAGTTCGTCCGCCGAGATATCCCGACCGTTCAGTTGAATTTTTCCGGCGCTCTTGGCTTCTTCAAGTTTCGGCTTTATCCGCTCAAGGCCTTGGCGCAACTTTTCCAGCTCTTGCTTTGAGGAGTCCTGCTTCTTGGTCAGCAGTTCCTGGCGGACTGTAGCTTCGTATTTTCGCTCCCGGACGGACTGCATTTCCTTCGAGAGTTCTTGGCGTTTAAGGTCGATTTGCTTTTGCTTGACATTCAGTTCGCCCAAGACCTTGTCGAGTTGGGACAAGACTTTGTCTTGAGCGACGCCAAAACGGGCTTGTCCTTCGGCGCTGAAGTAAAACCAACCACCCAGCAGCAGGGTGAGCAACAAAAACCATTTCAGGAATCCACCCGATCCAGACCGCATAAACCACTCCTCACTTGTTGATTGATAATCCCAAGGTCGAACTTGCAGAGGGGGAGTTGCGACCAACCCCTCCCCTGCTCCCAAGACGACTTCGCTTCCTCCGGAATTCTAGCAAATTTCTTCAGAGCCGCGGCGCCTCCGGCAGTAAATGGCGAATCGGCTCGTCCCTGCCATTCGAGCCAAGGCCGCAGTCTGGCGGCTCGAATGCTCGCTCAATAGCGGATCGTGGGGCGATTGCCGCACCGCGAGCAAAAGGCTGCCGCCACGGTGTAATCGTCATGGCAGCGTGGACAATAGCTCTGGGCTTGGGGATTGACTCTCGGGGGTGCGGCCAGCATTTGGTTGAAGTCGATGTTCAACTCGCTCATCAGTTGCTTGACCTGCGTGGTAGTGATGGAGTTGGACCAATCGATGATCGACCGCCCCGCCTCCGAAATCGGGTCCGGCATTTCCGGAAACAGGGGATACTTCAGGTCTCGCACCGTGTCGCGGGCGGCAACTTCCAAAATGGGCTGGTTGTTGATCGCAGCTGCCAGGGCCAGCGGGTGGACAAACAGGAACAGTTCGCGAGCCAGACGGTCGGCATTCCTCATCGGCACCACTGGCGAGACGAGGGAGGTGAACAGCAGCAGGGAACGCCCCGACGCATCGGCTGGCAGAAGTTCGCGGTGAGCGAAATAGCTTTCGATGATGGCCCAACCCCAAAGCACCGCCAAGATGGCGAGGAAGAAGATGAGAAACTGCCAATTTCGTGGGACCGGAATGGTTATCAGCTCATAGTACAAGGCCATGCCGAGCGGAATCGTCCAGAGGAACAGCAAGCCAGCGGCGAGTCGAAGGCGGCGCGTCGCTTGTTTCCACAGGTCAAGCCTCTGGCGCGTGTCGTGGAGGTCGAGTGTTGAGGCGAACAAATCGACGATCAATTCCGACCGCTGAGAGTCACCGAGATCAGCCAGGTGCAGCAACGTGTCGCAGAGATAGCGGGCAGAGCGGGCGTTGCGTGGCTGACAAACAAACCGCTGGTTGATCATTAATGACCTGTCTTCGAGGCGGAGAGCCTTGAGTTCAGTCCAGCTGAACTCCGCGCCGGGGTGTCGCCGGCGTTCAGTTTGCAGGGGAGCTGCCGGGACAAATGAGACAACTCCGGCGGGTGAGATGGAAATGGGAAGGGGCTCGCAGAGAAAGCTGGCGTCGGACGTGAGAGGTCCGCCCAGGACCAGCGTCCCGGCGTCGTTTCCGATCAACTTGATTGGCGAGAGGGGTGAACGAAACCGGCCCCAGACCCGGCTAAAGGCGAGCGACCCAGGCTTCAACCAGAACATGGTTTCGATCAGGTAGAGGCTGATGAGGGCAACGAAAATCAAGTCGACATCAGACATCGATAGCCGATTCGCTTTAGGGGTTTGTTAAAAGGGTGGATGCCGTGGCCGACGTCAATTTGCCGGCGGTCGGCTTTCCTGATGTTTACCCCCGAAAAAGCGTTTGAGAAAGGAAAGCAAACCGAAACCGATTGCGGCGAGGATGACGATGATCCCCTTGCCACCTTTGGCAATCAGCGCCCCGAGTTTGGCCAGCAGTCCCATTTTGGCGGCGGCGACTGCGGCTCCACCGGCGACCAAGCCGGTCAGGCCGTAGGCCGCGACTTTGTCTCCCGCCTTCCATTCAGCGTATTTTTGTCCGTTAACGAATTCGAATCCCCCCAGCAGATAATTGACTGTCTGAACTGACTGGGCGTATGTTTCCGGGGAGTCCAGCAGCGTTGCTTTCATCACGCCATAACGTCCGAGTAAACGGATGTCGTAGTTCACGGAGCTTCCTGAAGGGAATTGCAGCTGCAGGCCCCAATTCAGATTGTTGGTTACCGGGTCGTAAAAGGGTGGCTTGCTCCAACTCATGTTTTGTAACTCCTCCAGTCCGAGCCGCCGCCGCTCGGCGTTTTGCGGTCCGATGGATTGACGCATTTCGCTGAGAATCGCATCGCCGTTGAGTGAGTTCTTTTCGTACAATTCGATCAGGGCTCGGGCGCCGCTCGCACCGATAAACTTGTAACCTTTGGGGATTTGAATCCGGGCAATGTCCGCAATTTGGCACTGGGCCGGCCCGTAGGTCCACTCTGAATCCGCGATTCGTTCGAGCAGCCTCTGCGTTGCCGGCGAGGGAGCCTTCCCTTGAGCGGCCAGTGGTTGCGGACTTATCCAGAGCTCTGGCGAAAAGAGCAGAAGAAGGGCCAAGGTGCGGAACACAATCAACCCATGAGTCGTCGCGAAAGAGTGCTTGGCCATCGCAGGAGTCCCCTTAAGTGAATGCGATTGATACGGTGCTGGAGAATCACCGGGTCACTGCAACCTGCAGCGAACAGGCGTAAAACAGATCGTTCGACAGTCAATGAAGCGGGTGCGTGCCAAGTGTGTCGGTCTCGGGACCGTGGGAAGGCAACGCAAGCCGGTGGCCGGATTCTAACCCGAAATTTAATACGAATCCGCCGGGGAAGGACGCGAGAAAGCCAAAATTTTGCCGACTTTTGGGCTCAGTCTACCGCCTGGCCAGCGGAGCGGAGTTTAGCTCGCAGAGTTTCGGCCTGTGGGCGCACGGGAAAGGCGTTAAACTAGACTTCAACCTTGCTTCCGCTCAGTCTTCTGGCATTCGGGCTGGTCTCCAGTGGTCGCAAGCGAGCGAGGACTTAGGATTAAATCCCCACTTCGGTGACTTTCCTCCCGGAATCCTGGTCCACGCCAAAGATTCGGTCAGGAGGTCAGTCACCTTTTCCGCCGGCAGCGAAAAAGTCGTTGCCCTACAAGCTCTTGGCTGCCGAGGCAGCGAGGAGCTTTTTTTTTCTATCGGCCGGGTTGAATTAAGCGGTCGTACCCACTGAATCATCGCTCCGTGATGGGCGGTTCACTGCGATTCATGTGATGGCGTCACCCCTGATGCTCTACCTTAACTTGGCAAGATCTTTGCCGGGGCCCACCACCTTTTTGGGGCCTCTTCTGAACTTGGGAACTCGGCGACCAGCACCGCTTCAACGACTGGGCCTGCGAGTGTGATATGGGGACGGACGTGTCCGAGGAGTTTCCCCGCAGGACCACTGATCCCGTTGATTGTTAACGCTTGGGCAGATTTCCAGAAAGGTGCATAACGGCGCGCTCCTGAGCGAAATTGACCGTGACGACGGTTCGAACTTGCTGGGATTTCGAGGGAAAGCGATCGCTTCACTTGTTTTATTTCACCGGCATAAAACTTGCGGGTATCAACAGATGGAAAAAGGGATGAGTTCAGTTCATGAACGGCGATGAGTGGAATTCAGCACCGGGGAGTTGCTGGTTTCAGAGAGGTTGGACTGGACCACCTACCGTGTTCTTTTGAGCAACTGGTCCATGAGTTTTGCGGTGGCCAGATTAGCTTGGCGGGGTTTTCAGTCAGCCGAACAGGTGGAGCGACGTTTGGCTCACCTGCATTGCGTGTTCGATATCGGTTCGAGGTTAGTGACCACGACCAATTTGAAAGAGGACCTGCGATGAGAAGCTC
>JAJTFE010000270.1 GCA_021298375.1 Blastopirellula sp.
ATCGATGGGCCCCGAAGCCACCCTGAACGGCGCCCTGGCAATCCCATCCTGCTGAGGTCCGATCTTTTCGCCTTCTGCTTCGCCTTGTGAAGAAAACGGCCCCGACTCTCGCTCGCAGGTCGCCCCACTGTCCAGCCATGGTGAAAACCACCAACCCAAAACCATAGCTTCTCTGAGTTTCTTTTCCCCCGCGTTGGTCGATATTTTGGGATAAGCGGTTCGGCAAGAGCCGCCGTCTTTGAAACAGCGCAAGAGCTCGGGGTGATAGTCTCGGTCACCTCGAGCTCTTTCCGTTCGCGAATCGCCGATCACCTACTCGGCGACGCACTGTTTATCAGTCAGACGCACTGTTATTCAGTCAATCGCCGGCCCACCCGCCACCGCAAAGCCAGCCCCCCCACTCTGGGCGGTAGTCCTGAAATGCGTCCAGCTGCTCACCAAGTTGCTTCTGGCAGAGTGGTTGGCCAGCCAAGTTTTCGCTTCTGGTGCGCACGGGTTACCGCTGCCGGCTTAACCGTGCTCTAACACCCATTGGACTGCCTGCCGATTGAGTTCAGCAGCATTCCTGACCCCCAATTTTTTCTTGATGTTCTCCCGATGCGAATCAAGCGTATGCGGACTGAGGAACAACTGGTTGGCAATGGCACTGGTCGTCATGCCGGAACCGATCAAGCGAAAAATCTCCATCTCGCGATTGGTCAACAGTTCGGCTGGACTGGAACCAACGGTTCGGCGGCGGACAACTCGGGCCAGCATCCGTTGCTTCATTGCTTCACTGAGATAGCAATCGCCACGCATGACGACGCGGATCGCTTCAATCAGTTTTTCATTTGACTCCTGCTTGTTCAAATAACCATTGGCCCCGGCCCGCACGGCGCGCTCTGCATACAGTGACTCTTCGAAACCGCTGACTACCAACATCTTGACCTGCGGGAACTTGGCAGCGAGTTGCTCGATCAGCTCGAGGCCATGGCTGGCCTTCAAGGCAATATCGACAATCACCAGATCCGGCCGCGTCGCTTCAACCTTTTCCAGGGCCTGAACCACGTTCTCGGCTTCTCCGCAAACTTCCAGATCAGACTCTGCTGAAATCCGCAAGTTGAGTCCGTCGCGAACGATCGGGTGATCATCGACAATCAGAATCCGTAGCCTCGTTTTTAGTTCTGACATAACGTTACTCAATCACTCCCCCCGGAATTCGACAGCGGAGAATCGTTCCGTTGCCTAAGCTCGAAACCAACTCCAGTTGGCCGCCCAACAAGTTTGCCCGGTAGTTCATCATCTTCAGCCCCATTCCGCGGGGGCGCCGCTCGCTCTGAAAGTCATCCTTTAACGCCCCCCTCCCCAAAATCGATTCAAGTCGCGATGTATCCGCCTCACGGCGTTCCAATCGAGAGGAACCGGTCGGCATTCCTGCCGTAGCATTTCGCCGAACCTCCATTCCCACGCCATTGTCGCGAATCTCCAGTTCGATCCCATCGGACAAGGACCGCAATGAGACTCGCAGATGACTCGCCTTGCCATGCCTTAAGGCATTATTCACGGCCTCCTGAGCAATTCGATACAGATGCGTGGCGACTGAGTTGTTGGCGACCGGAACCGTAGTGGGACAACTGAATTCACACCGAACCCCCGTCTCCTGATTCAATTGATTGATCAATTCCGCCAAGGCGGAAACCAGCCCTTCGGCGTCAATCTGGACGGGCATGATCCCGTGCGACAGGGCTCGAACCTGTCGATTCGCTTCCCCCAAGCCTAAAGATAAACGTGCGAGGGTCTGCTGAATTCGCTGCCAGTCCTGCTCGTTCAGTTGCCAGACATTCCCTTCCTGTCCAACCACCTCTTGAGCCTGCGCTAACACCTTCTCCAGCGTGGACGCATACAACCCCAAACCGGTCAATTGCTGCTGGGTCCCGTCGTGCAATTCTTGACCGATTCTTCGCTGCTCGTCAGCCGCCACCTCCAACACATGCTGTTGAAGTTCACGCAATTCGGAGATGTCGCGCATGATCCCCGTAAAACCGTGACGGCCGTTGGCACTGACCGAGATATCGACCGGGAAGATCGTGCCATCCTTCCGCCTCGCGAAGACCTCCCGACTGCTCCCCACGAGTCTGGCTTCGCCGGTGTCCCGATACCGTTTGAGAAAGCCGTCATGGGTGTCCTGCGAGAGCGGCGAAAGCAGCGCGACGTTCCGCCCCAACAGTTCCTCGGGGGCATAACCGAACATCTTCTCGGTCGCCGGATTCACCGAGACAATTACCCCTGAATTGTCAATCGTGACGATCGAATTGAAGGCGTTATCAAAAATTGCCCGCAAGCGATCTTCGCGGTCCCGCAGGGCAAGCTCTGCCTGCTTTCTTTCGGTGACATCGCGGACAATCGCCACGTACTGCCGATAGTTGCCCGAATCGTTGGTCAGCGGCGTGAGGAAGACTTCACCCAGAAATGATGAACCATTCTTCCGGTAGTACATCAACTCAGCCCCACAGGACAACCCTTGCTCCAGGCGGGCGATCATCTCCTCAACATTTTGATTTGTTTGTTCACCAAAGAAAATCGAGCCTGGAGCACCCAGCAACTCGTCCTGCCGATACCCGGTCATTCGACAGAGGGCTTCATTTACGAATTCAAACCTCGGACCGTTGCCGTCAAACGACCCACCGACAATTGCAACTCCCTCGCCTAAATTCGAGATCGCGCGGTGCAGCAGCAGAAGTTCACGATTTTGCGCCGATACCCGTCGCTCCAAGTCGACCTGACTTTCCTTCAGCCGATCCGTCAGCTCCTTGAGTTCGCTGAAGTCCTCAGCAAACACGACGACTCCCCCAACTTCCCCAGTCGGTTCCTGCCAGGGACGCAGCTCACCGCGTACCCAGATCGACTTTCCGTCTCGACAGGTCCAGCGGTCGCTGTCGAAAGTGACAACCTCCCCCGCCAAGGCCCGCTCCAGCTTGGCTCGCCATTGGAGCGGGTCTTGGGAAAAGCAGGTGTGACACAGCTCACTCTGCTTCAAACCCACAACACTTTGCTCGCCGGGAACGAAATCGGCTCGCCAGCGGTGACTGACCGCCAGATACCGAAAATCAGCATCAAACATCGCGAGTGCCACCGGGGCGTTTTCGACAAATACTCGCAAGAGCCGCGCGCTCTCCTCTCGCAACAGTTCTGCTTGCTTCCGCTCGGTGACATCGAGATTGACACCGACAATCCGCTCCGGCCTCCCCTGTCCATCGCGATAAAGCCGCCCGAGCCCCCAGAGCCAGCGCGTCCCCAGTTGCGGGTGCTGGATCTGATATTCCTGCCGCCATTCATCCCGCTCGTCTGACTGGATCAGGCTCTGCAAACTTTCCTGAATTCGCTCCCGGTCAGCCGGATGCAGGCGTTCGACCCAGGCACTGACGGTCAGCGGTTCGGTCTCACTGAATCCGTACAATTGCCGATAGCCTTCCCCCGCTTCATAGTGATCGCCATCGCTGATTACCCAGCACCAGTTCATGGCCCCCGAAGAGCGGAGTGCCAATTCCAACTGCTCCTCCCTTTCCATGAGCAGTTTTCGATCGGCTTCAGCAGCCGAATCATCCAGCACAATCGCCAGCAACAGCTCCGGTGTCCCCTCCGCGCCACGCACCGTACTTCCGGTGAAGCGAACCGAGACGACGCTGCCATCTTTCCGCAAGTATCGCTTGCGAGTCTCATAATTGTGCAGCTCTCCGGCGACTAACTGGCAATATCGCTCCCGCTCCACACTCCGCTCAGCCGGATGGCACAACTCCTCAATCGCCATCCCCCGCAATTCAACTTCGCTGTAGCCGACAATTCTCTGGAACATCAGGTTGGCAAACAGCGGCCGCCGGCTGCGCGCATCGCAGAGGACCAACCCCGGTCCCGCCTGCGCGAACCATTTTTGAAAATCAGCCTGGTCGCCGATCAACGACTCCAGTTCGCGGGACGTTTCTGTTCCTTGATTCATCCCCTCACCCTGCTTCGCTAAATCGTCGGAGCCATGCGGGGACCGACTCGCTTCCCGCTTTGCTCAAAGAAGGTCCGCGGATTGTCCCAGACTACTTTCTGGATTAACTGGTCTGAATGCCCCCGCCTCCTCAGTTCAAAGATGAAGTCGGGAACGGCAGTTGGCCGCGAAGGCCCCCAGTCCCCCGCCGAATTGACGCAAATCCGCTCGGGCCCATACAGCTCAACCATGTCA
>JAJTFE010000271.1 GCA_021298375.1 Blastopirellula sp.
TTGACCGACAAAGAGCCCGCTCTAATTCAAACCGTAAGTTCCATCCCACGCGAGATCGTGATCGAAACCGGCTTGGACTCCGAAAGCCCCTCGACGTGGGAAACGCGCGAGGCAAGGGCTTGGCTGCAAGTCGGACCGCTGGACGATCTCGGCGACGTCTTCCCGGACCTTTGGCGGAAAGCTTGCCATGTCCCTTGAAGATCAACCCACCCGCCAACCCGGAATGAGCAATAGTCCCAGCGGAGATAACTCGACGGGCTCACTTGGTACTGCGCCTCAGCAGTTTCGTCAAACCAGCCGCCGCTTGGGGAGCTCCGGTCCGCGCCAACAGCTTTCAGACCGCAATTCCGAACAGGGCTACGCATCCGGTAGCAGCGGACCGCTGACTCAGACTCTTGCCATCCTCGCCATCGGGCTGGCGATCATGCTGCACGCCGAAGCGCATGCCGACGGCCAACTCGATTGGATGGCAATCGCCTGGTTGGCCGCTACACTCGGCACGATGTTCTTGGTCGCCTGGCGTGTACGACAGCAAGGTCCAAACGCGAAATGGCTGGCGGCAACCACGCCACTTTGCATTGCGGGCTTACTCTTGACTCCGCTGGCCGAGTGGCTCTGGGGACAAGGCTCCAACCTGGTCGAATCACTTCAATCAGCTTGGTCTTCGCAAGGGGACCTTCGAGAGGATGTTCTTGAGCGCGTTCGCCGCCCCTTTGAACTGATCCTAATGAGCGCTGTAAGAAATACTCTTTTTGTCTTCGGCTGCTTCAGCTTACTGCGACGCAATCAGCGACTGGGACTGGGCTTGAGCGTCCTCCTCACAACGTTTGCCGTGACGTCTGGTTACCGTCCGACGACGGTCGCAATCGTGGTCGCATTCGCTTCGGCCGCGACGGCTTGGTTGTTTGTCTCGCACTGGGAAACGGTTCAAGCGAGACTGCAGGAAAAAGAGCAAGGCAGCAGTGTGCGGCGACTAATCGGCGCAGGACTGCTGTTGCTGCTCGGTCTGGGCATCGCACTTTGGCCGAACAATTCGTCGCGAAAAGTCCGATCAGGCCCCGGCTGGATGCCAAGTTCTGGGGGGAGCTTAAGGCCAGACGACTCGGCTCGAAACGGAATTGGCGATGGGCGTTTTCTCGTCGCCGGCGCCGACCGGCCACAGAGTTTTGCTCCGATTGAGGATGCTCCTTTCGCCCAAGACGATCAACCAAGTCTTTATGACCTGTTTGATGAAGAATACGGCGAAAACCGCCCGGTGAAGCAAACCGACCGGGGCGTACCGTTGCCTCCCGAACTGGCCAATCGGGTCAAACAACACATTGAGAAAAGAACGCAGCGCGCAAGCCGCGAGTTTTCCACCGCCCGGAATCGTCCCGATGATCCAAGCCGCAAACTGGATGACATTCGAAGCGACGCGTTGTTCTACGTGGCTGGTCGCGTGCCGCTCCATTTGCGAGCGGAAGTTTTCGACCTGTTTGATGGGACAACCTGGTATCCCGAAGAGCCGAACCCGACCGCGTGGCCTTGGCAATTAGTCAACTCGGCCGGCAAGCCTTGGCTGGCGATTTCAACGCAGCTTTCGGAGCGTTCTTTTCTCGCTGAGGCGGAAACGCATGCGATCAAGGTGGTCAAGCTGGACACAAATGTCATCCCATCTCCACTGTTTTTGCATGGCGTGCACATCGACTACGTCGACAAACCCGACTTGTATGTCCCCGGCCCTGGGGGACAGGTTGCGCTGAACCGCAGCCAACTACCCTCGCTTGTGCCGATTCACCTCGCCTCGCGAACTGTCGACAGCTCAAAGCTGACTCCGGAGGAGGTTACGTTTTTACCGACGCGGGCGGACCAACCGACCGCAGTCCTCCCGAGCAACCTCGACGTATCGCAGATTCGCAAACTGGCCGAAGCTTGGTCGGTCGGGCAACCTCGCGGCTGGCCACAGATCGAAGCCATTCGCCAACGGTTGCGGATGGAATACGAACTCGATCCCCTCTGGGTACCGACAGCGGAGGAGCGAACTGGCGTCGAGCAATTTCTGTTCGAGTCAAAGCGGGGTCCTGATTATCAGTTCGCCACCGCGATGGCGATGCTCCTTCGCAGCCTCAATTATCGAACGCGCGTCGCCAGCGGCTTCTATGCCTCGCCTGCTCACTACGACACCGTGCGAGAGCACACGGCAGTATTGCCAATTGATGTTCACTTTTGGACTGAGGTGCTTAGCGGAGGCAGTGATTGGCTGACCGTGGAAGCTGCGCCAGGCTACGAAGTCTTGGGACCGCGACTCAGTTGGACACAGGTTGTAGCAGCGGGGATGTTGGCAACTTTGAACTGGCTAGTCAAACAGTGGGTGCTGCTTTTGATACTGGCTGGCTTGGGAATCGCTCTCTACTTCTTCCGCACGCTGCTGCTGGATAGAGCGAATACCGTGCGCTGGCAACTGGTGAAGTGGATGCAACCGAACAAGTTGCTACCAGCCACCGCCGCGTTGCTGCAACGAAGAGCGGAACTGTCTCGACAACCACTATCGCGATCGACAACCCACCATCAATGGTTCCACCGACTGATCCGTGATTGCGAGTCATCGAGGGAGTCGGAAATCCTAAAACATCTCCAACGCGAACTCGATCGCCGAATTTATGCTCCGGCCAATCAGGCCGCCGCACTGACCAGCCCACCGGCTGAATTGGCCCTCTGCAAGCAAGCAGTAAAGACATTCGATTTAGCCTGGTTTCAGCGGTTAACTGAAGTACCTCACTCGCCTCTCAAGGGCTCGTAGCCGGATTCGTTTGAGGCCTCGAAAACTTATTCACTATTCGGAATAACCCATGTCCAACACATCGACTACGGAAATGCAGAACCTCCATGACGGCGCAGCGAACAGCGAACGGCGGTTGCCGCGACCGATTCGCGAATCCCTGATGGCAGTCGAGTCGGAATTGAACGAGGTGCTCAAGGGAAAACAGGAAGCGATCCGGATGGTGCTGGTCTGCTTACTGGCTCGCGGACACCTGCTGCTTGAGGATAAACCCGGCCTCGGCAAGACGACACTCGCGAAAGCACTAGCCAATTGCATCGGCGGCACTTTCGCTCGTATTCAGTGCACGCCCGATTTGTTACCCGGCGACATCACGGGCTTCAATATTTTCAATCAGCGTTCGCTTGAGTTCGAGTTTCGGGCCGGTCCAGTCTTTGCTGACGTGCTCCTGGCAGACGAAATCAATCGCGCGACTCCAAGGACGCAGAGCGCATTGCTGGAGGCGATGGCCGAATATCAAGTCACGGTCGACGCAAAGAAGTATGAGTTACCCGAGCAGTTCCTCGTGATTGCAACCCAGAACCCGCTGGACCATCACGGGACTTATCCACTGCCCGAAGCCCAACTCGATCGGTTCGCGATGAAATTGAGCTTGGGTTATCCATCGCCCGAAGACGAGCAAAAAATGCTCGCGGCCGCGATTGGCCCCTTGGAGCAAACAGTGCGTTCCGAGAACGCTCTCTTGTCCCCAGCCGAATTGCGATTGCTGCAAAACGAGATTCGCAAGTTACATGTGGCTGAATCGATCCAGCGATACATGATTCAACTGGGTCAAGCGACTCGTCAACACACGCAGATTCAGTTGGGCGCTAGTCCCCGAGCACTGTTGACTTGGCAACGCGTTTGTCAGGCCCGAGCCTATTTGGAGGGCCGTGATTTCGTAACACCCGACGACGTTCAAGCTACCGCGGTCCCCGTACTCAGCGTTCGCTTGGGGATCATCAGCGGTAATGCGCAGCAATTGGTCGGCGAGATCATTAATGAAACGGAAGTTCCGCGTGCGGGAGGGAACCTCTAATTGGCTCTGATGGGGGCGAATGAGCCTCATCAGCCGCTGGCTGCGCCAGGCGGCTCAGGGTGTCCGATGGGAATCGAACCCACGCAAACGAAAGGGGACGGGGGTCAATTCGCGAATTGACCCCCGTCCCCTTTCTTCAAGCCGCCTTGTTGGAGAAAGATTCCTCCTCAAAGCCGGCGTGCTTCAGCCGTCCATCGGGACCGACCCGCTCGAACTTGGCATCTTCAATCAGCCGGAAGCGGGTCACCGTCTTGAAGTCGTTGACCTGTCCAATTGCGGCAATCGAACGCCAGACGCTTTCCACCGCATTGAAGCTCGACAGCAGCAGCTTGTTGCCG
>JAJTFE010000272.1 GCA_021298375.1 Blastopirellula sp.
GAGGCGATTGACCCGGACCAGCTGAAGTTATTGTTATCGGTCAGGGTCACGGTTTCGGAGTCACCACCGGAGGTCGTGATGGTGACAGTCAGCGGGTTGGTCGCGTTGGCATCCGCTACTGTAAAGTTGACAACGTCAACTGGCTTGTAGTTGTCCTTGGAGAAGAACACCGAGCCGTTGTTAGGGGGCGAGAGGGTGAATTCCGAGACAAAATCACCACCGGCCGAGCCGTTGTTGTCGCCGTCGAGGTCGGTACCGAACGGATTCTGGACACCGCCTGACGTCACGGTCAGGCGATACTTGCCGTAGGGCAAGGTGCCTTCGTTGATCTTGAAATTCAGAAGGTTCGTGCCGATTTGGTACGTCTGAGCATTCAGGGTGTAGGTCACGTCATCCGACGTGCCGAACAGCTTGTCGACGCCTGCCCCCAGCAGTTGGTAGTTGGCGATGTTGTTCATCGCCGCCGGGTCCATGATTTGGGTGAACGCGAGGTCGAAGTTGTCGATGGTCAGATTGTCGAGCGTGCCGCCATTGGCCGGCAGGTTGTTGACCAGTCGAATCTTCGGAGCGCCAATCGTTTCGGAGACACCGCGGAAACTGTTCGCTCGGCCGCCGCCGAGCAGGCCCTGCAAACCGGGGTTGAGGGCGTCGATGTTGTCGGCGGTGGCATGCAACTGAGCTGCGACCTGTTCGCGGGTCCAAGTCGGATTGGCTGACCAAATCAGGGCTGCTGCGCCGGCTGCGGCAGGAGCCGCCATGCTGGTGCCTCCGCTCTCGCCGTAAGAGTTGCCAGTCAGGGTCGAGAGAATCGGATTGCCGGGAGCTGCAATATCGATACCCGTGCCGTAATTGCTGAAGCTGCTCTTGGAATCATTCTGCTCCGTGCTGGCGACGAGCAGGGTCTGAGTCAGCTGTTGGCGGGGCGGGTTCAGCTGGCCGTTGTTGCCAGCCGAATTGAAGTGCAGGACACCGCCGTCATAAAGGTACTGGAGACCGGCGAGGAAGACGGGGTCGTTCACAAACCCATCGACGTTGTAGCTGGTGTTGACGATCTTGGCCCCATTGTTGGTGGCGTAGGTGAACGCGTTGTTGACCATGGTCGAGGTCCAACCGTTCGGTCCGTAGAACTGGATCGGCATGATAGTCGCACGGCCAGCCACACCGGAGACGCCGAGCGCGTTGTTGGTGCGGGCGGCGGCGATACCCGAGACGTGGGTACCGTGCGAATCAGAGCTCGAGTTGGGGTTGGGATTGTTGTTGTTGGTGTTGAAATCCCAGCCGTTGTAGTCGTCGATAAATCCGTTGAGGTCGTTGTCCTCGCCGTCGAACGGAAAGTCGTCGTTCTGCCAGATGTTGGGCTGGAGGTCTTCGTGATTGAGCTCAACGCCGTCGTCAGTGACCGCAACGATGATTGAAGAGCTGCCCAGCGTTACATCCCATGCCAAGTTGTTTTGCATCTTGTCGTGATGCCATTGGTTGGGGTACTGGGGATCGTTCGGCGTGAATTCGCGGGGGTCTCCCTTGTAGGTAAAGTTCGGCGAACTCCACATCACTTCCTGACGGGTATCGAGGTTCCGCATCACGCTGAAGATGTCGCTGGACTTGGACAGTCTCAAGTGCACCAGTGTGACGCGTTCGCCATTGCTGCGCGGCGAGTGAGACAGCGTGCCTACCATGCTCGCGCCGCTATCGCCGGTGATTGCAGACCAATTGAGTTTTCCCAAGCCAGCTTCGGCGACCGCATTGGTCGTCTTGAGGGCAACCACCAATTCATGCTTCACGTAGGGGGTCGTGGCTGCCTTGACGACCATTTCCTTGAAGGTCACTGCATCTTTCGAAAAAGCGTCTTCGGTTGGTTGCGGGGTGTAGCCCAATTCCAATCCGGCCAACATCCGTTTGGCTTCCAAGGTTTCGTAGAGAAACTGTCCACGCCATCCAGTGGCGCGGTTCAGCCGATTTGCTTGCTTGTTTCGCGTCAACATGTCGGTGCTCGCAAGGGATGAAAAAGGAAGTGCATCAAAAAACGAGGCTTTATCAAAAAACAACTGTCCAGTTATCAGAGGAAAAATTGGACGGTTTGTGGGGAGGACGAGTGAGCTTGCCGCGGTCGCGTACTGAGGTGATTTCCTCAGCGAGGTGACTTCTTAAGGCAAACGCGCGGACGAAAACCCGGCCGGCGTAATCGTTAAAATCCTCCCAAAGTGAAGCTCAGTATAGCCGCCTCGGCCGGGTCAAGAATCATTCAGGCGGCGAATTCAATCGAAAAAAGTCTGCTTTCTTTCCTTGGAATACCGCCTTCGGGGCGGAAAACGGTCGAGGTCGGTGGATTCCCCGGACGATAACAGGATGAGCGGATATTAGCGAATATTCCGCCTTTACTGCTTGGGACCTCAAACCGTCGGACGGCCGATGCGCACGTTATTCCTGCTGTTTTTCGCGGGGAATTGGCTGGGTTGGGGGGCCATTGGCTTTGCTCAATCGCCGACTTTCGCCTTCCGTCAGGCATCCGAGGCCTACCAAGCGAGAGACTGGGCCGAGGCCGCGCGCCAGTTTTCTTCGCTGATTGCCAACCAACCGGGGGGTGCTGAGAGCCGCGAGGCGTGGTTTTACCTCGGCGAGGCCCGCACCCAGTTGGGTGAAAGCGAGGCAGCCACCGCCGCTTACCGCAACTTTCTGCTCCTCGTCGGGAGCCATCCGCATCGCGAAAAGGCCAGATTTCGCCTCGCCGAGCAAGCGTATTTGTCCGGTTCGGCAGATGCCGTCCAGCAGTGCGAAGGTTTTCTGCAGGCTTATCCCCGTTCCGTCTGGCAAGCTGAAATGCTGGCCTACCTCGGGCAACTTCGCTTGCAGCGAGGTGAGGCTCAACTCGCCGCGGAGGTCCTGGGGACCGCTTTGAAACGTTTTCCGGAACATCCTCTGGCTGATGAAAATCGCCTGGGCTTGGCATCCGCTCAATTCAAGCTGGGCGACGGGGACTCAGCCGACAAACTCCTTAAAGATCTGGAGCAACGACGGAACGACGGAGTGGGCCAGCGGGCGCGCCTGCTCTTGGCTCTTCGCGAACTGGAGGCCGGCGATCGGACGGCGGCCCGGAAACGATTAGAGTCGGTCCTCGCCAGCAACGCGGTCGACGCCCGTCAAATCGCGGAATCTCGCTTTTGGCTCGCTCGCATTCTGGTCCAGGAAGGAGACTCGGCCACCGCCGCGACGCTCTACTGGCAAGCCCTTGAGTCCGGGCTGGGGATTCCCCAGTTCACGATCGCAATCAGGGAGTGGACCTCGCTCCGCCTGCAAATGGGGGAAGCGAATGAGGCCGCCAGCGACTTGAAAAAGTTGCAACAAGCCTCAGAAGCCCAAAACTGGACGCGCTCGCACCGCGCGTTGGTCCTCGCATTGGAGGTCCGGTTGGCCTTCGAAGCGGGACAGTGGGACGAGGCGGCCCAGGGGGCCGAGACTTATCGGGTCAGCTTCCCAACGGGCCACGACTATCGACAGGTCACTGAGATTGCCGGACGGGCAGCCTACGCGCAAGGCAAGTACGAAAGCGCAGCTGAAATGTTTGCGGAGCTGCTGCGGACTCCCGATTTGGAAGTTCGCGAGCGGGCGACATACCAGTACCAGTTGGCATGTCAGCAAGTTGCGAGCAAGCAATTTGCGGCCGCGCTGGCGACGCTGGCGGAACTCGACGCGCGGCTGCTCGCGGCTGAAGGTGCCTGGCACGCCAAGCGCTTGGAAGCGGTCGCACTGGAAGGCGAAGGCCGGGCGCGGGAGTCGATGGAATGTTTGAGAGAATTGTCGACTCGGGTTGCACCGGGTGGCGACGAGGCTCAGCGTTACCTGTTGCGACAAGCCTTGCAATTGGCCATCAAGCTCGAGCAACTGGACGCAGTCGCGGCCTTTTGGCCTGGATTTCGCGCGCTGGGCAGCTTGACGAGCGCAGACCTCAGTCTGGTCCAGCGGGTTGGAGATCTTGCTTATCGCAATCGAGACTGGGCCTTGGCTACAGATTGTTATCGGGAACTGGCACGATCGGATTGGGGCGTGGAGACACAGGCGGTTGGCTGGGCCGGATTGGCTTGGACAGCTTGGGCTGAGCAACGACCGGGCGCGGCGCGGGAGGCGTTTGAATCGCTGGTGGGGTTACCCGTTTCGGAGGAGCGATGGGAACTCTTTTGGAAGATGCAGGAGAGACGAGCGAGGCGGTCGCGATGTACGAGCGTGCGATCGACGGGGCGAACAGTGAGCAGGTTGGTGCGGTCGCGCGCTTCAAGGCCAGCCTCGCCTTGCAAAAAATTGGAACAGCAACTGCCCTGTCGAAGGCTCACGAGTTGCGCGAGACTTTGCAGCATCAACCGGACTCCACTATCACGGCTGACCAAGTGGCTTACCGGCTCGCCTGGTTGGAAGAAGAACTCGGCCGGGATGCGGATGCCTATCAGCGCTTTACCGTTTTTCTCAAGCAGTTTCCCGAGAGTCCGCTGCTGCCCGATGTGGTGTTTCGGGTTGCTGCTCTGGAGTTGCAGCGCGGGGAAGCTGAGGCGGCCGCAAGCCGGCTGGAACTGGTACGGCTGGCCGACCTGCCGGCGGAACTTCGCGAGCGGTTGGTCTTTCTGCAGGGGCAGGTGGCCGCGTCGCGAAAACAGTGGAACGAGGTGATCAGGACGATGGAGCCATTGGCGGACACGGCAAGCGAAGCGGGTTTGCAGGACAAGTCCGCTTATTGGTTAGCCGAAGCCCGTTTCCAAAGTGGAGACTATCCCCGCGCCTTGACTGCTTTCGAACAACTGCTCGCAAAAGCACAACTGCAATTGGCGTCGAAGCATCGCGCCGGGGCCGAATTGAGGCGACTGGAGTGTCTGGTCGCCTTGGAGGATTGGTCGGGTGCCTTGGCAGCCAGCGAGCGGTCCGCGGCGGCGGAAGAAGGGGTGGCCACCTTTCAATTTGAGCGGCTGCTGCTGCGGGGGCGTAGCTTGTTCGCCTTGGGAAAACTTGGTGACGCAGCGGCCTGTTTCGAGCAGGTCGCGTCGGGAGCGTCTGGGACCGAACTGGCAGCCGAGGCTCAATGGCGAATCGGCGAGACGCGTCTGGCTCAGGAAAATCATGCCGAGGCGTTAAGTGCTTATTTGGAAGTGAGCGAGGGCGGAGCCTATCCGCATTGGCAGGCGGCGGCGCTGCTTCAAGCTGGGAAATGCGAGGAGCGATTGGGGAATCGCGTTGCCGCGCTTCGCCATTACCGAGACTTGCTCCAGCGTTTTCCGGACAGCGAGTTCGCGGACCAAGCCCAGCGCCGGGCTGACGCCCTGGGGCGTCGGGCGCGAAATGATGAATTGATTCGACGATAAAACGGCGCGAGCAACGAACAGACTTACCTTACAAGCAGATCAGGCGCCAGAGGCGTTGGTTTTTTCGGGAAGGGAATCCCCAGATGAAATTTGACAGTAAACTCTTCGGCTTGATCCTGCTCAGTGCGGGCCTGCTCGCGGCGGGGACATTGATTGCGCAAAGTCCCGAGTCCGCGTCGACTGTGGGGAGTGCCGCAGCGGGGGCGAATCCCGTGGCAGCGGCGCCCGGAAAAAGTCTCTTTGGGATCATCATCGCCGGTGGTCCGCTGATGATTCCGATCGGGATCTGCTCCTTTATTCTCGTGTTGTTCACGTTTGAGCGGCTGGTCAGCCTCCGCCGGTCGCAACTCATCCCGGCCCCGTTTGTGAACCGGTTCCTCGATCAGTTGAGTTCGGGCGAACTGAATCGGGAGTCCGCATTGGCACTCTGCGACAAAAGCAATTCCATGGTCAGCCGGATTTTCCGGGCCGGGGTGCAGAAATGGGGGCGTTCAGCCGTGGAAGTGGAGCAGGCCATTCTCGACGCGGGCGAACGAGCGGCCTGGGACCTGCGGCGCTTCCTCCGCGGAATCAACGGCATTGCGACCGTCAGCCCGCTGCTGGGGCTCTTCGGCACGGTGGTGGGCATGATTCAATCGTTCGATTCCATTGCCACCGTCGATTCAACGATGGCGGACCAGAAAGCGCTCATCGCCACCGGCATCAGCGTTGCCCTGATCACGACGGCCGCTGGATTGACGGTGGCCATACCCGCTTTGGTTTCACATCTTTTCATCACCGGCATGGTCGACCGGCGAATCATGGAACTCGATTCGTTGGGAATGAAGGTTGTGAATCTGGTTTCGGCAGAGGCGCTGGGTCAGGACCCGGTCCGCACCAGTCGCAAGGCAAAAGCCGCTTAAGTCCCGCCCGGTCGGGTGAGGGCGGCGGAGGGCGGGGCATGAGTTCAGAGGAGTTAGGCGATGCCATTCAAGATCACTCGCGATGACGAGACGACGCTCAATTTGACGCCGATGATCGACGTCGTCTTTCTGTTGATCATTTTTTTTATGGTCGGGAGCCGGTTTTCGGAGATCAATGAAGCAGAGCGCGATATCTCCCTGAGCGTTCCGGCCGTGCAACACGCTGAGACGCTGACGCAACCTCCGCGGAGCCGAATCATCAATGTGTACGCCGATGGCAAGGTAACGCTGGACCAGGAAGCCGTAAGCTTGACGGAACTGGCTCAGAGGTTGGTCAAGGCGCGGGCCGAGTATCGCCAGACCAGCGTGGTCATCCGTGGCGACGGGAATGCCTTGCATCAGTTCGTTGCGGATGTGCTGGCGACTTGCCGTCAGGCGGAGATTAACGATTTGAGTATTGCCGTCCGACCGCAGGACTTGAGATGAAATTGCGGGCCGTCGCGAAGCAGAGTGACGTCAACGGGGGCAAGTTCGGATTTAAATTGAGGTTCGGATGGTTTGGTGGTGCGGTCAAGTAACCGGATTCGGAAGCGAGGCGTTGAGAATCCTCAACGCGCCGGGATTGTGGTTGGCAACAAGCCTGTTGCTGGTCATGGTCGTCGGCTCGTGGCTGATGCTGCGCTTCACCCGCTTGGGCCGTGCTCACCTGTTGACCAAGTGCGCTGTGCTTTCATTGTTGGCTCACGGCTTGTTTGCGATTTATGCCTGGCGAACCTACTTTGTGCCTTCTGGGATGAGCGGCAATGGCGGCGGCACGATGATGGTCCGCCTGATCGAGCAGAGCGATCAAACTGCCATTGAACGGGAGACGCCCGCCGAGTTGCCGGTGTGGGAGCAATTCGCCGAGTTGGGGGAGATGCCCGAGGTTGAACCGCTGGCTCGGCCCATTGTCGAGCCTGAGCTGGAAGTTGAGCGGGTGTTTGAACCGGTGACTGAGCCCGCCGAAAAGATGTCGGCGGATGACGTGGCGCTTTCAAATCCGATGGACTCCATCCCCGAGGTCAAACCGCCGGAATTGGTCGTTCCCGATTTGTTGCCCGCGGTAGCGGAGAAATCGGAGCCGGTGGCCGAAGTAGCCGACGTTGTCGAGCCGGCGCAGCCGAGCGAAAAACCGGTTGAAATGGCGAGCACTGCTCCCGCGCCGGAAGCGGCGCCTGCGGAGCCGGAGCCCGCTGGCAACGCTGGAACCGAGCCCGCGGAGAGCGAAATGGTGAGCGCTCCGCCGGACGCTGAGCCGCGCTCGGAGCCGGACGAGGTTCAGATGCCTCCAACGGCCGAGGCGATAGCTGGCGCGGCGGCGGATCTAATGAAGCTCCCCTCGCCGCCAACCAAGGAGCCCATTGGTCAGACTGTTCCCGCCGCGTCGGCTGGGAATTCCGAGGCCCCAGCATCTGGGTTGGTTCCGCTGGAGCCGCGAGTTCCCGCGCGACCTGCCGCGGCAGCCGTTTCCCGGGCAATGCCGGCTGAGTATTCCGAGCGTTCAGCCGATCGTCGCGGAGCAGCTGTTGCAGCCCGTGGAGGAAATGACCAAACGGAACAAGCAGTGGAACTCGCCTTGGCGTGGTTGGCGAGTCAGCAGCAACCGGATGGTCGCTGGGATCCGCGAAAGACCGGCGGCGGTGTGGAACGCCTGGAATTGGGACAAGACCGGCGGGGAGCCGGATTGCGTGCGGACAACGGGATCACCGGACTCGCGCTGCTCGCCTTTTTGGGAGCAGGGCATACGCCGCAGGCTGGCCAGTATCGTGAGACGGTCGCCCGAGGTTTGGAATACCTCGCTGCCACTCAGTCCCGCGACGGGTTTCTGG
>JAJTFE010000273.1 GCA_021298375.1 Blastopirellula sp.
AGCCCGAATCCGTCGCGCCCTCTTTTGCGGTGCCGGGGAGCGAAAATCCGTTTTCAGTATCCCGGGTTGGCTTGGGCGGGATCGAGTTTCTGGAGCCGCAGCCCGGTTGGGTTGCCGCGGTAGCGAGGCGCCTGGAGGAAGCTGATTGGCGGGGCCAGATCATTGGCCCGCACGGCAGCGGGAAGACCACCTTGACGATCGACTTGGCGAAGTTGCTCGCGGGGAAGTTTGAGCGTTTCAGCTGGTTAGTGGTTCAGCCTGCAGGCTGGTTTGCCACGCGCCCACGAGCGCGAGTCCAGCTGGCAGCGCGAAGTGTGCGACGGGGGGAGCAGAGTTCGCTGGAGTTGCTTGCATTTCAAATGGAAGAGTCGGGCGGACTGTTGGCCCCCAGATTGATCGGGACCGGACCGAGGGAACTCTGTTTTGTCGATGGGCTGGAACTCCTCTCCGGCTGGCGGCAGCGGCAACTGCGAAAGCTCTCCGCAGATAAGTCGGTCGTGTTTACAGCGCACCGCTCGCTGGGCCCTGCCCTGCCGGTCTTGGCTGACCTCCAGCCGGACTGGAAGACCTTTCGTCGCGTGGTCGCCAAACTGCTCGAGTCGGAGTCCACGCACGTGAAATCCCAGTTTTTGGAACCTCAGTGGATTGAGCGGGTGTTTCGAACGGTCGAGGGGGATTTTCGTCGAGGGTTGAGTCAGCTCTATGATGAGTGGGAGTCGCTTCGTCTTGGCCGCTCGCTTGGGCGTCCGGCAAAATCGGACCTCGGTGGGATTAGCTGACAAACTACGAAAACGCCCCCTGTCGAACTGGTCGACAGGGGGCGTGAAACTTTCCAGGTCGGGACATCCCCGCCACGCGATCGGCGAGGGCCAAAGGTTACTTGCCGAGTTGATCGGCTAACTCCTCGGCTTTGTAGACATAGCGGAGAGCTTCGCGAATCGCGCTGGAGTGGACGCTGACTGCTCGGCTTTGAGTGTCGCTGTAAACAAAGTCGCCCGTTAACGACTGGATATTGCCGTCGAAAATCAGGCCAACCAGTTCGAGGTTCTTGTTGACGACAGGACTACCCGAGTTTCCGCCGATGATGTCAGCCGTGGAAACGAAATTGAACGGGGTGGAGAGGTTCAACTTGTCTTTGGCGGCGTGCCAGCTCGGTGGCAGGTCATAATTCTCCTGGCCTTTGTGAGCGAGTTCGTGGGTGAACGCGCCTCCAAAATCGGTCCAGGCAGGGACCTGCTTGCCATCCTCGATGTAACCCTTGACTGGACCGAAGGAGAGTCGCAGGGAGAAGGTCGCATCGGGGTAGGTCGATGTGCCTTGGGTGGCGAAAATGGCGTTTGCAATTTGAGCATAGGCCTGCCGCTCCAGTTCATCGAGTTCGTCGGTCAATTTGCGGAAGCGGCGAATTTCCGGGTCCAAAGCTCGAATCATGGCAACCATCGGGTCAGTGCTGTTCCGCACCCCGGCCAGCCCGCTTTGGACCAGCGCTTTGCGCGCGGCCACATCAGCCAGAGCGGTTCCGTTGGTCAGTTCCGCGGCGCGATCGGTTGGCGACTTGCCGTTGAGCATCGCCACGCAGACCGGGTCGTCGGCGCCTCGGAGTTCGACCATGCGGGTCATGGAATCGGCCAGTTGCATCTGGTCGAGGTCAGGGTAGATCGGAGCGGTTGAGTAAAGCTGTTGTTCCAGCGAGGCTCGCCCGGCATCGGAGTATTCCGGTAGCCGTTGTCCAGTTGGCTTTTGGTCTTCTTCGACCATTTGCACGATGGTCTCGGCGATTTCGAACAATCTTGAGGAAACGGTGACGCCTTTGCCCAGCAGTTCGCCGCGGCGTTTTTGCACTTCGGCGACGCGGTCCCAAGCAGCGGCCGAGGAGGCCAGCTTGGGGTCGGCCTTTACCTTGGCGAGCAGAGCGGATTCCGCACTGGTCTTGGCTGCGAAAATCGCCGGGTCCTGCAGACCATTGACTCTGCCAAAGTAGACTTTGCGGGAGTTCTGGACGCCGAAGAGTTCATCCTTGGCACGACGAGCGGCCTCCGGTCCGGCAAGTCCGAATTGCTGCAGCGCGAGCTCCCGGCGGCAGAGCGAGTTGAGAACAAACGGAATTCGCTGGTCGCGTTGGAATTTCAGGGCCGAGACGGTGAGGATTCGGCTGGTGCGACCGGGATTGCCGGCGACAAACGTGATCTCATCTTCCCCCGGACCATTGGGGGACCACTTGAGGAAATGCTCAATCTTGGCCGGTTGGTCGTTTTCATATACCCGGAAAATGCAGGCGTCGAGGTTGTAGCGGGGATACTCAAAGTTGTCGGCATCACCACCAAAAAAGGCAATCGACGATTCGGGAGCCCAAACCAAACGCACATCGGTGTACTTTTTGAAATGGTAGAGGTGATATCGACCTCCGCCGTAAAGAGTGATCACGTTGCAGCGGAGTCCGGTCTTGTCGCTCGCTTCCTGCTCGATTTTCGAGATCACCGCCCGACGGGCGGCAACCGCCTGTTCCGGAGTGAGTTCGGAAGTGACGGCTGCATTCACCTCGGCGGTCACGTCGCGGATCTCCACGAGCTGATTCAGTTCGAGGTCGGGGGCCTTGAGTTCCTCGCCCAGCGTTCGTGCGAGAAACCCGTCTTTGAGAATATCCCTTTCCGCCGTCGACAGCTTGAACAGCGTGTCGGAACCGACATGGTGATTGGTTAGTACCAGACCGTTGGAGGAAATGAAAGAAGCCGATCCGCCGACATTAAAGCGGACGCAGGACTTCATCAGATGTTCGGCCCACTCGTCCGTGACATCAATGCCATACTTTTCCTTCAGTTGCTTTTTGGGCAAATCGTTAAACAGCCACATGCCTTCGTCGGCCGTGGCTCCACCGGCCGTGAGCAGCAAGCCAGCCAGCAGGTTGAGCAGCAGGAAAACTCGTAATCTCATGTCTTCATCCCGGGAGTTAAGCGTGCGCGAAATCCGATCCGCAGCGGCGATCGGTTCTTCTCCCGCCCAGTTTACCGAAGAGCATCCGATCCCGGGACAGGGGGCCTTTGAAATTGAGGAGCGGCTCGGTTTCAAAAGGCCGAAATGCCCGCCCGGGGAACGGTCAAGGTCCGTTTAGTACCAGGCTCCGCCGCGCAGGTGATACCGAGGCGACTCCTGAACGGGTTTGTGGAACTCCAGCGGCACCGTTCCGCCATCGACCTTCCGATACTCGCTGAGTGGGACCTGTGAAGTCACCAGGGAATTGGCGATCTCTTTCAGCTCGCGTACTCGCTCGCCGGTTGGCGGATGCGATCGGATCCAGGAAGGCTCGAGTTGGTACTGTCCGGGCTTGAGAATCCGTCCTCTCCAGCCGCGTTGCTGAAACTGCTCCAGTTTGACTAATGCCGCAGCCAGTCCCAGCGGGTCGCCCGTGATTTCCGAGGCCCCGAGATCTGCTTGAAACTCGCGCGAGCGAGAAAGAGCCATCTGCATGAGAAAGACGGCAAGCGGGGCGCCGATCATCAGCAGCCCCGCCTGAAACCAGGACCCAAGTCCCTGTCCGATGAACAAACTCGGCAATCCGAGCAGGACCACCAGCACTCCGAACCGCGCGATGCCGGTGGCGATTCGCCCCATGGTGTCAGCGACGCCCATCACGGTCGTGTCACGATGGCGGACGTGAGCAAGTTCGTGAGCAAGCACGCCAGCCAATTCCCGTTGACTCATCAGTCGCAACAAGCCGTCTGTAACCGCGACCGACGAATCCTTTCCTGTTCCGACAGCGAAGGCATTTGGGACTTGCGATGGAACGTACCAGAGTTGCACAGGATGAGGCAAATCGGCCCGCTCAACCAGTTGAGAAAACAGACTGAGCAATTCTGGGGCCTCGTAGGCTGTCAGCGGTTGGGCGTGGTAGGCCCGCAGAACGGCCAGTGGAGAAATGGTCGCCCCAAAGAGCAGGTTGTACACCGCCAGCCCGGCTGCGATCCAAACCCCGAGTTGGCCGAACAGCAACCAGCCGATGGCAATCATCAACACCCCCATGCCGATGACCAACAGCAAACTCTGCGCTTGGTTGGTCCATTTGTTCGAGCGAATCGCTGAGGTCATCGGACGCGAATGGCAGGAGAGGGAATTGAAAGGAGGGACGATGGCTCGCCGCGACACGTATTCTAGCCGG
>JAJTFE010000011.1 GCA_021298375.1 Blastopirellula sp.
GAAGACTGGACACAGCGCCAAGAGCGGCTTCAAGCCGGGCGGCCGCTGGGTGGTGGAAGAGGGCGCGATCACGGGATCTCAGGACCAGCCGGGGTATGGGGGGATCATCCTCAGCGAACGGCAGTTCGGGGACTTTGAAGTCGTCGTGGAAATGCGGAACGACTTCGGCCCGGACAGCGGGTTGTTTCTCCGCAGCACCGAAGACGGCAAAGCCTATCAGGCGATGATCGATTACCACTCCGGCGGCAACCTGATGGGCATTTATGGAGAAGGACTCGGTGGACGGCCCCACATTCGGAATTTCAATTTCGAAGACGTGGTCACCAAGATCAACCTGAACCCGGTCGGCAATCCGCAGATCCCCTTTGCAGTCCTGCCCGACGCCTGGCCCGCTTTCTGGAAGCATGGCGAGTGGAATGAACTGCGGGCCCGAATCGTTGGTGGCGACAAGCCAACCATCACGACTTGGATCAACGGAGTCAAAATTTCGGAGTGGACTGAGACCGAAGCCCGGCACCCGGCGCGGGGTCACATCGCCCTCCAAGTCCACGGTGGCGGCAGTGCCGAGGACTACAACGGCAAGTTTGTCCGCTACCGGGGCATCCGGGTCAAGGAACTGGATGGAGCCCGCCGCGACTAGCCGCTTGCGGATGGCCTGTTGCAGACGAGCACCCTCGCTGGACTGAGCTTTTCACTCTTTGGGACAGCGTTTCCCATGCTCGCTGCAAGGGGCCAAACTGCGATTCCTTCGTTCAATTCTCTCCATCCAACGACTTGATTTTTCAAAGTCGTTCTGGATTGCGAAGCAGCTTCTTTTTAATCACAATTCTGTGTTCAACTTTCCAGCGCGGGTGCTCTGCGGAAGGCCCAGATCCCTCTGCCGCACCAACTGCTGGCTTCAGTTTCCTACTCCGTGAAATGTGCACCATGAGTTATTTCAATCGATTTTTCAGCCGACAAGCCGTTGGCATTTCCCGTTTGATCTTCACCGCAGGGATTGGCCTGAGCGCCCTGTTGTTCCCTTTGAACTCCACCGCCAAGGGGGACCTGCTCGTTGTCGACTCGCTTTTGGACCGGGTCCTGCTGGTCAGTGCAACCGACGGCAGCGTGATTAACGCGAATTTCATCAGCGACGTGCCGAGGTTCCAGACGGCAATCAATGCGATCAACAGCGGCCAAAATACGATTCTGATCAGCGACCAGGTAGCTGATGCCGTCTTTGAATACGACCTTTCGGGCAATTACCTTCGCACCGTCGTTTCGGCCTCCAATGGTCTGGATAACATCCGCGGCATCGCCGTTCACAACGGTCGTTTGTACGTCACTGTCGCCGGTGGCAGCCTCAACAATACCATCCAGAGCTTCAAGCTTGACGGTTCCGATCGGCAGACCTTCATCAGCTCCAATCTCGACAGTCCGTGGGACGTCTTTTTTCGGGGAGGCGATGTCTTGGTTTCCAACTCGGGCTCGGATGACATTGAGCGATTTGACTTCAACGGCAATTTCCTCAATACGCTGGTCGCCAGCGATGGCGCGAGCGGGATTGATTTCCCGCAGCAAATCTTCGAGCGCAGCAACGGTAATTTGCTGGTTGGCGGATTTTCCCCGCCAGCCGGAATTTTTGAGTATTTGGCCGACGGAACCCAGCTCAACTATTTTTCCGCCCCGGGGCCTCGGGCGGTCTATGAACTGGCCAACGGAAAATACCTTTATTCCGCCGGCACTCGCTTGGCCGTCTTCGACCCGATTACAAGGACCAGCACAGACATCATCAACAACACCAACTCCAGCTTTCGCTATATCGAGCGTCTGCAGGCTGTACCCGAACCGGGCAGCTGGTTGCTCTGTCTTGGCTTGTCCGGACTCGTGTTGAGCCGTCGCCGAGCATCCCGAGTTGAATGAGCCCGCGTGACGCGCGGCGAGTCCGGAACGAAAACCGGTCCGGAGCGAATGGTGGCTGGAACAACCGGCAATGCGGGCCGAGGTCCAAGGAGTCAAGCTCCAGGAAAAGACCAGGCCCGCAAGGTTGTTCCGCCTCTGGATAAAAGGCGAGAACTCAACTCATTCCCAGCTCGGACCAGACAGGCTTCCACTTCTGAAGGTCTACCCGCAGTTGAGCAGTCGCCGGACCGGGCGGCGCAAGGGCACAGGCGGCGCCAGGGCACAGGCGGCGCAAGGGCACACGCGGCGCAAGGCATGAAAGGCGCGAAAGGAGGTTCCTGGCGACAGCGTCTGGCTGTGGGACGCTGATGGCCAGGCGTGCGAGCTGATGGCCAGGCGTGCGACTGGAGGCCAACTAATGTTGCAGGCAAACAGCGTCTGCTTTTGGACAACAGCGCCTGTCTTAGAACAACAGAGCCTGTCTTAGAGCTTCAGCGGCTGTCTTAGAGCTTTGCCGCGTAGCTATTGGATGCAGATCCAGGTGGCGAAGGGTTCGACGTAACCGGGAGCGACGACCGCGTCCAGCGGACCGACGCCAGGCGCGACCACGTTTCGGTCGTTGATGTAGATGGCGTCTGTGCCGATGAACCCGGTTCGATTGAACTGGATTGAGCCGTCCGCCATCACACAGTTTTGGCCCCAACCTCCGTGGTTCCGGCTGGTCCGGGACGGTGTGGCGTTGTGGGGTGCGTCAGCGAGCAGGACGTAATTGCTGCGTCCCAGATTTTTGACCGCAGCGTACTTTCCGTTTTCGAGATATCCGAGCGTGTAGCCGTAATCGCCGAGCATCTGCTGGCGATAGAGTTGCAGCTCTTCAGAATTTTCAGCGGCGAGAACTTCACTGGTCATCGGAATCCGAGCCTGGCTGGCGGACTTGCCCAGCCCGGCACAGGCAAACACCTTGTCGTTTTCCAGCAAACCAGCTGTTTTCAGCATCGGGCCAACACATCCGGCGGTCGCCAGGGGACCAGCCTCCGGGATTTGGGGGAATCGCCCCGCATTTGCATCGGCGTACTGGGTCAGTGAGTTGTAAACGCTTCGCAGATTGTTTTGACAGGCGACCGAGCGGCTGCTGAAGCGGGCAGCCGACAGGGCGGGAATCAGCAAGGCGCCAACCAGCAAAGCGGCGGCACAGCTGCAAACCACATCCATTACGCTCCAGCCCCATTCGCTGTGTGCATGGGCCTCGCCCGCGGGAGCTGAGGAGAAGAAACGGCGAGCCAGTCGGCTCGACTTGGCGGGTTGGGGGGAGGTCGTTGCGAATGCCGATTCGGTTGAGGCCTCAGCGGGCTGCCAAGCGGTATCAGTGGGCTGCCAAGCGGCCTCAGCGGGCTGCCAAGTTGGCCGCCCCGTTACGGCTCGGGCATCGGATTCGCTCAATTCCGGGTTGCTATCGCCGAAGCTGCCTGAAGCTTCCCGGGCGCTGACCGCCACGAATTGGCAGCAGCGACGGGCCAGCCCAGGGGGAGGGCCGACCGGTTCGTTGACCTGCTCCAGCGGGGCGAGTGCGGCTTTCATCGCCAGCAGCCTTGCTTCCAATTGCGGATGCTGATCAACCAGTTGTTGAACCTGCTCCTGCTCCCGGGCGTCCAGTGCTCCGAGCAGATATCCGAGCAAGTCTTCCTGCGAGGGTGCGTTCACGGTCCCGTATTACCTGTTGGATTAATCTAACTGATGAGAATTCCAAAGTTGGCCGAGCTGGCTGACCGCAGCGTGCACACGGCTCTTGACGGTCCCAACCGGGATCCCGAGCACCTCGGCAGCTTCGCGGTACTTCATCCCCTGATAGTAAACCAATTGGACGACTGAATACAACTGTTCTGGCAGTTGCTCGAGTGAAGAACGAATCAAGTTCTTCCGCTCTTCGTCCAAAGTGGTGTCGAGGGGATTCACCTCGGCCGTTTCCAGCATGTTCACCAGTTGACCAACTTCGTCGTTTTCCTGATCGTGCGGCGTGTCCAGGCTCAACATCTTGTGTCGCTTGGTTCGCCGACGGGCATCAATCGCCTGGTTGGTCGCGATGGTGTAAAGCCACGGTCGGAACTTGCGATCCGAGTGAAATTGGTCGCACCGGCGGTGGACCAGCAAAAACGTCGCTTGAAACACGTCTTCGGCCATTTCGGCATTGCCCAGGTACCGCCGGAGATAGTTGTAGAGCTCCCGTTCGTACCGATAGACCAACAAGGCGAACGCTTCGCGATCGCCCGTCTGGCGGTACGTTTGCAACAGTTGCTCGTCCGTCACGGGGTGTTCCTTGGCTTGAAGTTGCCGAGCCGAGTTGTAATCCAAGTCGTAAATCGTGGCTTGCATCATCCTTTACGCAAGATTCTCAGCGGGGTTCGCGTTCCGAGACAAAAATATTCGTCTGGGAGGCAAAAATCCCGATTTAGAATCGCGTCTCCTTAAAACCGTAAAACGTTCAAAATGTTCACAACTGATTTATCGGGGGGTCGCGGTCACCTTTGGTCCGTTTGACAGGCAATTCGGGGCGACTTAAACTCGCGACCGCTCTCAAACGCAAAGTCCATGCCAAAGCGGACGTCAGATGCAGAAAAATTCCTATAAGTGGGCTGCTAGCGGCGACATTAACGCCTTTTTTGGGCTGATGCTCGACAACTTGGCCGGGCTGATCCTCGCCGTTGGAATGCTCGCCGGGAGCTTTGGCTTCCCTGTAAATTTTGCAATTCGTTACATGGTCCCCGGGACGGCGATCGGCGTTCTGGTCGGGGACCTGCTCTACTTTGCCCTCGCTTTCCAAGTCGCCCGCCGCACCGGCAAAAGCAACCTGACCGCGATGCCGCTGGGGCTGGACACCCCCAGCCTGATCGGGATGGTCCTGTTCGTGATTGGACCGGCGTTTGAGCTGGGAAAGCAAAACGGCCTCGAGGAGATCGCCGCCGCCCGCGAGGCGTGGCACATCGGCATCTGCTGCCTGATCCTCACCGGCCTGATCAAGCTGTTGCTGGCGTTCAGTTCCAACTGGCTGCGGCGCGTCATACCGCGGGCCGGGCTGCTCGGCTCGCTTTCGGCGATTGCCTTGGTGCTGATTGCCTATTACCAATTCCCCAAGATCTTTTCCCAGCCGATGGTTGGCTTGCCGGCGCTGATCCTGATCCTGGTGACCCTGGTTGCCAAGGCGCGGCTTCCGTTTGGCGTGCCCGGTGCACTGGCGTCGGTTGCGGTCGGTTGCCTGTTCTACTACCTCGGAACCTGGGTTGATCGGACCTTGTTCTTCGGCAGTTCCACCGAAGCGGCGGTTGCCGCCGCCGGGGAAGCAGGCTCTTACTGGTTTCCAACCGAATGGCTGGAAGTCTTCCGGCTGGAGTGGTGGAAGGCGTGGCCAGCCTCGCTGAACTACCTCGGCTATGTCATCCCGTTTGCGATCACCACGGTGATCGGCGGAATCGACTGCACGGAGAGCGCTGCCGCGGCGGGCGACGAGTATCACACCGGGACGATCATCGGGATCGAATCCGTCGCGACCCTGATTGCAGCGGTTTGCGGGGGAGTGATCCAGACGACCCCCTACATTGGCCACCCTGCCTACAAGGCGATGGGGGCTCGGGCGGCCTACACTCTCGCCACGGCCCTGTTCATCGGCGCGGCGGGAATCGTCGGTTACTTCCAGACCCTGCACGACCTGATCCCCGAAGTCGCAGTCGTGCCCATCCTGCTCTTTATCGGGCTGGAGATCACCGCTCAGAGCTTCGTGGCGACCCCTCGGCGGCACTATGCCGCGCTGGCTCTGGCGTGCCTACCGGCGCTGGCCAAGCTGCTGATGATTACCCTGCCGAATTATCTGCCGCTGATTGAAATGCAAACCAATCCGCAGGTCGCCGCGCTGCGAATTCTGTCCGGAGGGTTTATCGTCACCAGCCTGCTGTGGGCCGCCGTGCTGGCCCTGATCATCGACCGCCGCTATCGCCGCGCGGCGCTGTTCCTGGCGCTGCTCGGCGTCTTCACGCTGTTCGGATTCGTCCACTCGCCCTGGGACGGGGACAAGCTCTACGATCCGCGGCTGCTGATGAGCGAGATGATGTACGAATACCGCATGCAGGTGATGCAAATCGCGGGCGGATACCTGGTTTCCGCGTTGATTGTCTGGCTGATGGAACTGACCAAGCGGTCGCGCACCGACACGATCGACAGCGACGAGCAGTATGAGGCCCTGCAATGAGTATCCCCCGGACGCTGGAAGTCGAAGTGATGGACACGCCGCAAGAGGCGCTCGATTACAACCGGATGGACCATGCAGAGGTCAACCGGTTGTTTGCCGCCGACTTGCGGTCCGCCGGATTCGACGGAGGTGATGTGCTCGATGTCGGCACGGGGACCGCACTGATTCCGATCGAGATTTGCCAGCAGGCCAAAACCGGGCCGCTCTCTCGCCGGATGCGGATCATGGCGGTCGATCTGGAAATGTTCGATGTCGTGATCTCCAACAGCATTGTGCACCACATTCCCGAACCGGCGCGGGTGATTGCCGAGTGCGTACGGGTGCTGAGACCGGGCGGGCTGATGTTTATTCGCGACCTGATGCGGCCGCAGACCGAGGAACAGGTCCGGCACTTTGTGCAGCAGTACACCGGTCAGGAAAATCCTCATTCTCAACAGATGTTCGGCGACTCGCTGCGAGCCGCCCTGACGCTGGAGGAAATTCGCCAACTCGTCGTCGCGGCTGGAGCCCCGGCTTCCAGCGTCCAGGCGACTTCCGATCGGCATTGGACCTGGTCGTGGCGCAAACCGGAGCAGGCGAACTGAGCAATCTGCTCAACGCAACGCCCCCACACCCTGCAGTTGCCGGAATCGAGCCGATGAAGGAAGTGATCGCGATCGTCAAACCATTCCTGGCGGAGAAGGTAGTCGCCGCCCTCGCCGATTTGCCTCGCGCTGAAATGGTCATTCGCGAAGTCAAAGGGTATGGACGACAGAAAAACTACCTCGAGCGGTACAGCGACACCGAGTTCTCGCTGGTCTTTGTCGCCAAAGTGGAAATCAGCCTGATCGTCGAGGATGCGGACGTCGAAGAGGCGATTGTCCGCATCAATCAAAGCTCGCGCACCGGGCGGCTGGGGGATGGAAAAATCCTGGTCCTGCCGGTGTTGCGGCAGGTGGATGTCAACGCGGACTGACTCGGTGGCGAGTGGCGAGTGGCGAGTGGTGAGTTCAAATCCTGACCGTCGCCTACTTTGGCTTTTCCGCCAGGACTAATCCCCAAACATGCGGCGGTGAGGGAAGGTGCGCGTAACGCACGGCGGTTAAACCGGCAGCGTGCATCCAGTCGCGGAGCATCTGGGGACGATTCAGTTTCGCGCCCGGGAAACGGAGACCAACTTCCAATTGGTGGTACACCATGCTGCGAAAGCCTTTTTCCTGGCCACCGAACCAATCGATCACCGCCAACTCACCGCCCGGCTTGAGCCCGCGGGCCAAGGCCTGGACCCAAGCTGGGCCGGTTGATTCCGGAACGAAGTGATAATGCCCGGAAACAATGATCAAGTCGAACACTCCCGGCTCCACATCCGGAACCCGCGGGTCGCCCACCAGAAATTCAAACTGGTTTTCCAACTCGACGCTGCTGGCGGTTTGCCTGGCCCGCTCCAACTGCTCGGCGCGATCGAGGACCACAAACAGGCTGTCGGGGTCGCGGTGTGCCAGCGCCGTGCTCATGACAGCCGAGCCACCACCCACCTCAAGCACTCGAAAGGCTCGGCGGGAGTGACCGAAATCCAGCACTTCCGCCGCATCGAGCGCGGCGGGCGCTTCCAGCCACTGCTGCGAATCGATTCGGGTCGGGACGTCCCCCTTCGCAGGAGGCTGGGCGGTGCCGAACCCCTCGCTCCCCAAGCGAACCAGCTGTTCCAATTGGGACCAGTGCTCGTCGTCGAGTGAAAACGGGTCGACCAGCAAATGCCCAATCTGGGACAAGGCGTAATCCTCGCCGTAGTTTTCTGCGAGACCGGTTTGACAAAGCGCCAGGAGCAGCATCTCGGTTGCAGCCCAGTCCAATTGCAACGTGGCGGCGATCTGCGCCGCAGTCTTCTGGCCTGACTTCAGTTCATTCACAACCCCCAACCGCAAGGCTGTGCGCAGCACGTGATAGGCGGCCACGGTGTGCTGGAGCTGAACAAAATCGTCGACCGTCTGGCTGGGATGAACATGGCTCATGGCAGGAAACCGTTCGGGCGAGGTCTGTCGCCACCAGCGGAGGAACCACGCTCGTCAGCGAAAAACGCTCAGGATAATGCAAGCCTTTGGCCCTGCGTAGGCGCAGCTGCGGAGCGTGCCAGTTCCACCCGACCAACCCCGCTGGCCGGAGATTCACTCCCGACCCGCCGCAACCCGGCCCGCCGCAACTTGGCCCGCCGCACCTTGGCCCGGTTTCTACAGGTCAGACATGCTTCCTAAGCGCGGATTGGCCCCACGGGGAGTCGCTTCTGCCCGACTCTCGGTTTGCAGCCTCGACCTCGCTCCTGGTTTGGCCGAGGCAAGACTTTCGCGCTGATCACTTCCACGACCTCCACGCTTGCTGCGGCCAAACAGAAAAAAGCGACTTCCACACCGCAAGAGGGGCAGAAACCGAGGGGCTTGGTTCCGTTCCGCGATTCCGGTGCGGCATTCCCCCTCGGTTTGCCGGTCACCCGGTTGGATTTGAGATCGTTTCCATCCACAATAAGGGCTCGATTGGTGATGCGAGGTTCCGCCGGGGCCCGCGACCTGCGATCAGCAGCCGTCTTAATTTGAGGATATGCATGTCTCGCTTCAGTCTTTGGTCAAGTCTGCTCATGTGCACCCTGTTTGTTGGCCAACTCGCGTTTGCTGGCCAACTCGCGGCCCAATGGACCCCGGAGGCAGGACTGCGGATGCCGGAAGGATTTCAGCTGACCCCGCTGTACAAGGTCCCTGGGGAACAGGGTTCCTGGGTCAGCCTCACGACCGACCCCCAAGGTCGGCTGATCGCCTCCGACCAGTACGGCAAGCTCTACCGCATCACGCTGGACGCCGCAGGCAATCTCGCCCGGGTTCAGGCCATTCAGGTAGACATCGGCCGAGCTCACGGCCTGCTTTGTGCTTTCGGTGCGCTCTACGTCATGGCTCATCAGGGCGACGGTAAACCCTCGGGGCTGTACCGGGTGACGGACACCAACAATAACGACGAGTACGACAAGGTCGAATTGCTGCGCGAAATCGGCGGGGAAGGCGAACATGGTCCGCATGCGATCACGCTCAGCCCCGATGGCAAATCGCTTTACATTTGCGCCGGCAACCACACTCAGCTGCCGGAAATCAGTGACTCGCCCGACGCGAGTCTGTCATGTGACCAGCGGCAGCGAATTCGGCTGGCGGAGTGGCTCGGGCAAGTGGCCAACCTACTACCCGGACTCCCTGCCACCAGTCATCGACATTGGCACGGCTTCGCCGACGGGCGTCGTCTTTGGGACCGGGGCCAAGTTTCCCGCGAAGTATCAGCATGCCCTCTACATTGCTGACTGGAGTTACGGCATTCTTTACGCCATTCACCTCCAGCCCGATGGCTCGACCTTTCGGGGTGAACGAGAAGTTTTCTGCACCGCGCCGGGCTTGGCCGTGACCGATCTGGTCGTGCATCCCAATGGCTCGATGTATTTCCTGATCGGCGGGCGGCAGTCGCAGTCTGCCCTGTTCCGCATCGATTATCGGGGCAGCGAGTCCACAGCGCCGGCAAGTTATCCCGAGCCGACCGAGGCGGCGATGATTCGTCGGCACTTGGAGTCGCTGCATCAGGCCAGCCCAGACCAAGCGGAACAGGTCGTCAAAGAAGCCTGGCCGATGCTCAAGCATGCGGATCGCTTCATTCGCTACGCGGCGCGCGTCGCGCTGGAGCGGATGCCCGTGGCAAGCTGGCGCGAGCGGATTTGGGGCGAGCAGGACCCGCAGGCGATTCTCGAGGGCTGCCTGGCCCTGACTCGCTGCGGCCAGCCCGAAGACCAAATGCCGATTTTGACCAAGCTGCAGGAACTCCATGGCTCGAAGATGAGTCGCGAACAGCAACTGCACCTGCTGCGGACTGTGGGACTGTGCTTTATTCGGCTGGGAGAACCGAGTCCGGAAATCTGTGCTGCCGTTGACGAGGCCTTGAGCCCGATGTTCCCCAGTGGCGACACCCAGCTCGACCGGGAAACATGCCGCTTGCTGGTCGCCGTCCAGTCGCCTCAAGTTGCCGCCAAGGCCGTTGAGCTGCTGGTCAATGGCCGGAATCAGGAAGACCAGATCATGATTGCCTATTGCCTCCGTCCGCTCCGCACGGGCTGGACGCCCGAATTGCGGGAGAAGTACTTCCAGTGGTTCCTCGATGCGGGAAGCTACCGGGGCGGGAATTCCTTCCGCGGCTTTTTGCAGAACATGCGGAGCGAAGCCGTCGCGACGCTGGCCGATGCCGAGAAGGAAAAGTATGCGGTCCTGACCAATCGGCCGATCGAACCGATCCAGCAGAAACTTCCCGAGGAAACCCGACCAGTAGTCAAGAACTGGGGGCTGGGGGATTTCTCCGATCTTTCCGAGACCTCCTGGGAGGGAAGAAACCTGAAGAATGGCGAGCAGATGTTCGTCGTCGGCCAGTGCTACAAGTGCCACCAGATTTCCGGATCGGGCGGCAGCGTCGGGCCGGACCTCACGGCTGCCGGGCGCCGCTTCAACCCGCACGACCTGCTGGAGACGCTTGTCGATCCCAGCAAGGAAGTCTCGGACCAGTACCGGGCCACCACCTTCCAGATGGATGATGGCCGCCTTGTGACCGGGCGAATCGCGAACCTCGCCGGCGGCACTTACATGATTCAAACCAACATGCTCGACCCGGGCAATTTCACCAATTTGAATGCAGCCAATATCGAGGACCGGAAACCCTCTACTGTGTCGATGATGCCCAAGGGGCTGCTCGACACGATGAGCAAAGACGATGTCCTCGACCTGCTGGCCTATCTCCGCGCCGCTTCCGATGCGGCGATGGGGGCGAATGGCGGACAACGCTAAACCGGGAGCAGGAGTTGGCCGCACCCCAGTTGAGGTTTCCTGATTTTCCAGGTTGGGATTTCCACGGCTAAGGCTTTCCGAGCCCGGCAGCTTCCGCTCAGCACCTTTCCAGAACAAACAACTTCAATTTCAATTCCTGAAAAGGACCATCATGTCGACTGTTGAAAAGCGTTATGCGCACGTGACTTACGCCTGGGACGCCCAGCGGGCCGCGAAGATGAACGGCTTGCAGACTTTGATCTTTCGTTCGAATCTGCTCGGCGATGACGGACGAATTACCAACACGGGTGGCGGGAATACTTCGTCCAAGCTGCTGGAGACGGATCCGTTGACGGGCGAGCAAGTTGAAGTGCTCTGGGTCAAGGGTTCGGGTGGCGATTTGCGGACCTCGACCGCCGAGAACTTTTCTTCGCTTTACATGAGCAAGCTGGTCGACTTGCAGCAAATCTATGCTGCGGCACCGGCCCGCGGGGCCAAGACCCCGATCGAAGACAAGATGGTCAGCTATTACCCGCACTGCACCTTCAATCTCAATCCGCGGGCTTCTTCGATTGACACACCTCTGCATGCCTTCGTCCCGTGGAAACACGTCGACCACACCCATCCCAACTCGGTGATCTCGGTCGCGGCGACCCGCCGCTCCGAGCAACTGACCCGGGAAATCTACGGTGATGAAATTGCCTGGACTCCCTGGATGCGCCCCGGGTTTGAGCTCGGTCTGACGCTCCAGCGGCTCTGGGAAAAGCAACCGCAACTCAAAGGCGTGATCCTCGGCCAGCACGGCCTGCTGAATGGCGCTCACGATCAATACGAATGCTACGAACTAAGCCTCGACCTGATCGACAAGGCAGCCCGGTTCATCGAGGCCCGCGATCGCGGCGACCAGACTTTCGGCGGACAGAAGTACCAGTCGCTGGACGAGTCGAAGCGGAATGCCATCCTGGAGCAATTGCTCCCTTGGCTTCGGGGCGAACTCTCGCGGCAGCAGCGAATGGTCGGCACGCTGCAGACTGACGCGACGATGCTCCGCTTTGTGAACAGCCAGGATGCGCCGCGGCTGGCGGAATTGGGCACCAGTTGCCCGGACCATTTTCTGCGCACGAAGATCAAGCCGATGTATGTACCCTGGAATCCGCAGAGCGGAGACTTCGCCGGTTTGAAGCAATTGATCCTCAGCGGACTGGAGCAGTATCGCAAGGACTACGCCGCATACTACGAACGATGCAAGCACGCCGACTCACCAGCCATGCGGGGCGCCGACCCGACCGTGATTCTGATCCCCGGGATCGGCATGATCGCCTGGGGCAAGACCAAGAGCGAGTCGCGGGTCACGGCCGAGTTTTACAACTGCGCGGTCGAAGTGATGCGCGGAGCGGAAGCCATCGACGAGTACATTGCCCTGCCCGAGCAGGAAGCGTTCGACATCGAGTACTGGCTGCTGGAAGAAGCGAAGCTGAAGCGGATGCCGCCGGAAAAGCCATACGCCCGGCGAGTCGTGATGGTTGTGGGTGCCGGCAGCGGGATCGGCAAGGAAGTCGCCCACCGCTTTGCCAATGAAGGAGCCCATGTCGTTTGCGCCGACCTCGACCCGAAGGCAGCCCAGCAGACGGCGGACATCACCTCGTGATCACGGCTGGGATTTATGTTTCGCCACGGCCAGATGGAACTATTCCGGACGACGCCTGGGGACTGACGTTTGACGTCAATGTGATCGGCCCGGCTCTGGTTGCCGATGAAGCGCGGAAGATCTTTCAGGCGCAAGGCCTCCGCGGCAGCATGGTCGTGACGACCAGCGTCAACGGCATGGTCAGCAAGAAAGGCAGTCTGGCCTACGATGCCTCCAAGGCCGCCGCCAATCATTTGGTTCGCGAACTTGCGGTAGAGTTGGCTCCACTGGTGCGGGTCAATGCCGTTGCTCCGGCAACCGTGGTTGCCGGCAGCTCGATGTTCCCGCGCGACCGCGTCATCGCCTCGCTGAGCAAGTACAACATCGCCTTTGAGGAATCGGAATCAACCGAGAGCCTCCGCGACAAGCTGGCCCGGTTCTATGCCGAGCGGACCTTGACCAAGGTCCCGATCCTCCCGGCCGATCAGGCAGAAGCGATTGTCTTCCTCACCGGAGACAAAGCGGCCAAGACGACCGGTCAGGTTTTGGCCGTCGACGGTGGCTTGGTCGAGGCGTTTGTCCGATAGCAGGGCACACCAATTCGTGAACCGATCGCCGGTACTTTGATGACTCTCGGGGAGCAGACATGCAAATTCATTTGGCGATCGATCTGGGTGCGGAATCGGGCCGCGTGATTGCCGTCTGGATCCACGGTCGCAGCGTCCGCATGCACGAACTGCACCGGTTTTTTCATCAGCCGATCGAGCTGCCGAGCGGTTTGCACTGGAACCTCGCCAGCATTTGGGCCGAGATCCTCCGAGGCCTGGGGGCGGCGGCCGCTTGGGCTCGAGAGTCTGGCCACGAAGTTGTTTCCGTGGGCTGTGATGTCTGGGGCGTCGACTGGGCTCTGGTTGACTCCAGTGGCGAGGTCGTCGCCCTGCCTCACGCCTATCGCGATCCGAGAAACCGGCGTTTCTATCAGGCCGCACTCGCTGAACTGGGCGTCGATCGGATTTATCAGACGACCGGCATTCAGCTGATGGACCTCAACACGCTCTACTCGCTGCTGGCGTTTGTCCGCACCAGTCCGCGACTGGTTGGGGCAGCGGAACGCCTGCTGTTCATTCCGGACCTGCTGCATTACTGGCTCTCAGGTGAGCAGACGGTGGAGCGGACGATCGCCTCGACCAGCCAGATGATCGATGTCCGCAGCGGCAACTGGTCGCGCGAGTTGCTGGAGCCGCTGGGAATTCCGGTGCGTTTGCTCGGGCCGATTTCTCCGGCAGGGACCGTGGTCGGCCAGCTTCGAGGTGCGGTCGCCACGGCAACGGGCTTGTCCCCTGCTGTCAAAGTGATCACTCCCGGTTCGCATGACACGGCGAGTGCGGTGGCAGCGGTACCGGCGACGGGCAGCCAATCCTGGGCATACCTCTCAAGTGGAACCTGGTCGCTGCTGGGCGCGGAATTGGATTCATCATGCACCCATGCCAAAGCCCAGGCTGCCATGTTCACCAACGAGGCAGGAGTTGGAGGAACGATCCGGTTTCTCAAGAATATCTCTGGCTTGTGGCTGGTGCAGGAGTGCCGCCGCGCCTGGCTGAAGGCTGGTCAGGAGTACAGTTATCAGCAGTTGGCTGACTTGGCGGCGGCGGAGACCGGAGGAAGAACGTTAGTTGATCCGGCTTTTGCCAGCTTTCAGATTCCCGGAGAAATGCCGCAAAAGATTGTTGAGTTTGCCCGGCAGACGTCTCAACCCGTTCCCGAAAGTCCGGGGCAGTTTGTCCGCTGTTGCCTCGACAGCCTGGCGCTGGCTTACCGCCGAACAGTCAATCTGCTTGAGGGTGTGCTCGATCGCCGGTTTGACGTGTTGCACATCGTTGGTGGTGGCGGGCAGAATCGATTGCTCAACCAACTCGCTGCCGACATGCTTGAACGGCCCGTTGTGGTCGGGCCTCTGGAAGCGACCGCGATTGGCAATGGTTTGGTCCAGGCGATGGCTTGCGGCGAGTTGGCCGATCTGGCTGAGCTCCGCGGTCTGATCGCCGGAAGCGATTTGGTCGTCGGTCGGTACGAACCGGCAGCGGCGAGTGCGCGGCATTCCTGGCTGGAACGATTCGAACAACTTGTGCAGTGATGTCTACCGCCAGCGACTCAACGCCCCCCTCCCCTTCCCCAACGGCGCCTCCCGCGGTCTTTCGGGCCGTCTCACTGACCAAGGTCTATCGCATGGGCGAGGTCGAGGTTCACGCCCTGCGCGGCGTGGATATGGAGCTCTATCGGGGCGAGTTTGTCGTATTGCTCGGTCCTTCGGGAAGCGGAAAGTCGACGTTGCTCAATATTCTGGGTGGGCTCGATGTGCCCACCAGCGGCCAAGTGTTTTACGAGGATCAGGAGCTGACCAATTTTTCGGATGCCGCCCTGACGCGCTATCGCCGCTCGAGCGTCGGCTTTGTGTTTCAGTTCTACAACCTGATCCCGAGCCTGACGGCCGAGGAAAACGTCGCTCTGATCACGGAAATCGCCCCTCATCCCATGACCGCGTTGGAAGCCCTGCGCCTGGTCGACATGGAAAAGCGGAAAGACCATTTCCCCGCCCAGCTCTCAGGCGGCGAGCAACAGCGGGTGGCGATCGCCCGCGCGATTGCCAAACGCCCGGCCGTACTGCTCTGCGATGAGCCGACCGGGGCGCTCGACGTCCAGACTGGGGTGCTGGTGCTGGAGGCGATTCAGCGCGTCAATCAGCAGCTCGGGACAACGACGGCGGTCATCACCCATAACTCAGTGATCGCCCGCATGGCTGACCGGGTGCTCCACATCTCGGATGGACGAGTTGCGACGGTGGAGCGAAATCGTGACAAACTGATGCCCCGTGACCTGCAGTGGTGAGCACCATGATTTCCATGCTCGACCGCAAACTGCTGCGCGACCTGCTCGAGATCGGTACGCAAGCGGTTGCCATCTCGCTGGTGATGTCGGCTGGAGTGGCGATGTTCATCATGGCGCTGGGGGCCCTCGATTCACTCTCCAACAGCAAGGAAAAGTACTATCGCGATTATCGCTTTGCCGATGTGTTTGCATCCGCCAAGCGGGTTCCGAGCAGTTTGCGGGAGCGGATCGAGGGGATACCCGGGGTTTCGCGAATCTGTGTGCGGATTGTTTCCCAAGTCTCGCTGGATGTTCCCGGGCTTGATGAGCCGGCGCAGGGGCGTTTCATTTCGCTCCCGGAGTATGAGCGTCCAGCCTTGAATGATCTCTTTCTGGTGCGGGGCCGAATGCTTGATCCCGAGCGCAGCGGGGAGTTGCTGATCTCGAAGTCGTTTGCCGAGGCTCACCGGATTGGGCCGGGGGATTCCCTGCAGGCGGTGATCAACGGTCGCAAGCAACAATTCAAGATTGTTGGCGTAGCCTTGACGCCCGAATACGTGATTCAGATCCAGCCGGGCAATCTGGTACCGGATCATCAGCGCTTTGGCGTCTTTTGGTTAAGTCAGCGGGAAATGGAAGCGGCCTTTGACATGAATGGCGCATTCAATGATGTCTCGCTGCTCCTGGACAAGGCCGCTAACGAGCAGGCGGTGATCGCCTCGCTGGACTACCTCCTCGAGCCTTATGGCTGCACTGGCTCTTACGGGCGGGCGCAGCAGACTTCTCATTCCTACATCAGCGACGAGATCCGCCAATTGAGCACCATGGCCCTGGTGGCGCCGTCGATTTTTCTCGGCGTGGCCGCATTTCTGCTGAACGTGGTGATTGCCCGGATTGTCGGCCTCCAGCGGGAACAGATCGCGGCTCTCAAGGCGTTTGGCTACAGTAACTGGGCAGTGGGCTGGCACTATCTCAAACTGGTGTTGCTGATTGCCACTCTGGGCTCGCTGCTGGGAACGGTGGGCGGATATCTGCTGAGTCGCACGCTGACCCAAATGTATGCCAAATTCTATGAGTTCCCCAGCTTCAGTGTCGGGCTGCAACCGCGGATCGTTGCCGGTGCGGTTGCCATCAGTTTCGCCGCAGCCGCTTTCGGCGCGCTGAATGCGGTCCGCCGGGCGGTCGCTTTGCCGCCCGCCCAGGCGATGCGAGCCGAGCCGCCCCTGAAGTACCGGCCAACGCTCGTGGAGCGGTTGGGAGTCGGTCGCCTGTTGACGCAGGTCACGCGGATGATTCTGCGGCAGATCGAACGCAAACCGGTAAAAAGCGGAACGGCGATCCTCGGGATCGGGATGGCCGTTGCGATCTTGATGCTGGGAAGCTTTTCGCTCGATGCCATTCGCTACATCATGCATTTCCAGTTCCGCATTGCCCAGCGACAGCAGTTATCCGTCGCCCTGCTCGAGAAGACATCGCCCCACGTCGTGCATGAGTTGACCCAATTGCCGGGTGTTAATCGCGTCGAGACTTTTCGCAGCCTCGCTACCAAGCTCCGCAATGGTCATCGCTGGCGAAGGGTCTCGGTCCTGGGGCTGGACTCGGGAGCCGAGTTGGTCCGTCTCTTGAACGTGCGGGAGCGACCAGTCGAGCTGCCGCCCGAGGGCCTTGTCCTGTCTGACAAACTGGCTGAGCTGCTCGCCGTGAAGAAAGGTGACGTGATCTCGATGGCCGTGCTCGAGGGAGAACGACCGGTGCTGGATGTCGTTGTCTCCGCGGTGATCACGGAGTATGGCGGGCTGAATGCCTACATGAATCGGCAGGCACTCCACCGCCTGCTGAAAGAAGCGGAGGTTGTCTCCGGGGCCTTTCTGGGGGTTGAACCGGCCTTGGCCCCGAAATTGTATCGCCAACTGAAGGAAACGCCCCGTGTCGCCGGGGTCACCGTCAAAAATGCGGTCTTGAAGAGCTTTCAGAATACGATTGCCGAGAACATCCTGATGATGCGGACCTTCAATATCCTGTTCGCGGTGATCATCGCTTTCGGCGTCGTCTACAATAGCGCCCGGATTTCGCTGGCGGAGCAGAGTCGGGAACTGGCCACGCTGCGTGTGATGGGCTTCTCCCGTTTCGAGGTCAGCGCCATTTTGCTCGGGGAACTGGCGATATTGACGTTGCTTGCGGTTCCAGTCGGTTGGGTAATTGGTTACGGCCTGGTCGCCTCGTTTGTGCAGGCGATGGACACGGAAATCTACCGCATTCCATTGGTGATCGAGCGTACCACGTATCTGTTTGCCGCACTGGTCGTGATCCTCGCGGCGTTGGTTTCAGGGCTGGTGGTACAACGGCGAATTCGCAAACTGGACCTGATTGCGGTCCTCAAGGCACAGGAGTAAGTGGCGTGAAGGGGTGGGGACGCTGGTTCGTCTGGATTCTGCTCGCAAGTGCTTTAGTCGCCGGCGTAGCCTATTCGCTCTGGCCACAGCCCGTTGCCGTCGAGACGATGTTGGTCCGGCGGGGGCGAATGCAGGTCACCGTCGATGAGGATGGAACCACGCAGGTGCGCGAGCGTTATCAAGTCTCCTCGCCGGTGGCCGGTCAACTGCTTCGCATCGAGCTGCGGAGCGGCGATCGGATCAAGGCGGGTGAAACGTTGCTGGCTACTATCCGCCCCAGCGACCCCACCTTGCTCGATGCCCGCGAAGTCGCCCAGACCGAGGCTCGGGCTGCCGCTGCCGAGGCGGCTGTCGAACGCGCCGAAGCCCGTCGCAGTCAAACCAAGGTCTCGGCCGACCTGGCCGAGATCCAATTCGGCCGGGCTGAGAAACTGCGCAGTTCCAATTCAATCGCCCAGGATGAATTTGATGCGGCTGAAGCTCTGTTTCGCGCCCGGCAGGAGGAGATGCGGGTCACGAATTTTGAACTGGAGATTGCCAAGTTTGAATACGAACAGGCTCAAGCGGCGCTCGGCCTGGTTCAACCCAACAATCAGGAGTTCACCAAGAATTTTGAGATTCGATCGCCGATCTCCGGCTCGGTCCTGCGGCTTTTTGAAGAGAGCTCGACGGTCGTGACTGCCGGCAAGCCGCTGTTGGAGGTTGGAGACCCCAACGACCTGCAGATTGTTGTGGATGTCCTGAGCAGCGATGCGGTCAAAATTCAACCGGGAAACGAGATTCGAATTGTCCATTGGGGTGGCCAGCAACCCCTCACCGCCACGGTCCGCGTCGTCGAGCCAGCAGCCTTTACGAAAGTCAGCGCTCTCGGGGTAGAAGAGCAACGCGTCAACGTGATCGGCGACTTTCAGAACCGCAGCAGAGACGAAGGAAGACGCTTGGGAGACGGTTATCGGGTCGAGGCCGAAATCGTCGTCTGGGACGAGGAGAATGTGTTGCAGGTACCAACCGCAGCGCTGTTCCGGGAGTCCGGCCAGTGGTGCGTGTTCACCGTCAAGCAAGGTAAAGCCCAGCAGCAAGTTGTCCAGATTGGTCAGCGCAACCAGTTAATGGCGGAGGTGCACCAGGGGCTGGAAGCAGACAGCGAAGTCGTGATTTATCCCAGCGATCAGGTAAAACAAGGCCTGGTCGTGCGAGTGCAACGGACTGAGGCCCCACAAGCGCCCTGAAATGCCTCCCCATTGAGGCGGAAGCCACCCCGCAAAAAAGCCGACAAAAAAACGCTGTTTCAGTCATTCCTGACCGAAACAGCGTCCATCTTGTATCAGGGTGGTTGAAGGGGATCGAACCCTCAACCTTTGGAGCCACAATCCAATGCTCTAACCAATTGAGCTACAACCACCGCGTTTGAGACGTCCGATTCTAAACAGAGCCTGAAAAACGGTCAACGACCACGAAATCCCCCGCGTTCTTCAGGACAACCACGCCTGCCGCACCAGCCCCCGTCGGAAGTCCGTTCGGCTCGGCTCAGAGCGGTCCTCCCATACTTGCACTCAGTACGCGGCAAGCGGCCCCGGATTCCATTGCCTCGATCTGGAGCCGATGCGCAGAAGCAAGTGCATCCATTCGCGGCCCGCACGCGAGCTCCCTCGGACAGGTCGTTTCCGGACAGAGAGAGCATGCGCGGACAAGCTTCCTGCTCGGATAACTTGTGCTCGAAACGTTCCTGAGCGCTCGAGCAAATCAGGAGCGATCTGAGAAGGGAAACTCTGGACCGATCGGGGCGGCCGAAAGTTCGCGGAGAAAATCACCCAGCCGGCTGACAATCACCCCCATCAGCCGTTGACCCTTGTCGGCCGATGCCGCGTGCGGGTAGCCGGCACCCGAATTGGTTGTCAACAAATGCCAGGGACGGGTGATCGAGATCCAACCCCGCTCCACGGCGGAGAATTGGACCGGCCGTTTGGTTCCCTCATCGGCGGTGAGCGTACCATCCGGGTTGCGGCCGACGAGATGTCCAAAATAGGCCAGCGCCAGACTGGTTTCCATTTCACCGGCATGATCGTCGGGATATTCAAAAATCTCCCGGCAGGCATCGGCAACCATTTGGTACCAGTTACAGAGAAACAGATGCACACTCGTCTTTCCGTAAAGCTCCCTCAGCAGCGGTTTGAAATCATTGCCGCCGTGACTGTTGAGCAAGAGCACTTTGCGAATCCCCGTTTTTTCCAGAGAACGGACCACGTCTTCAATGACCAGACCGAGTGTGGAGGGATTTAGATTGATGGCCAAGGGAAACTCGCGAAGGTTCGTCTCTGTTCCGAAGGGAATGGTCGGCAGCAGCAGCACCTTTGCACCTTGAGCGGTTGCTGCCTGACAGGATTGACGACCGATGATCGTCGCTTCAAACAGGTCTGTTCCGTAAGGCAGGTGCAGGTTGTGTGGCTCGGTCGCGCCCAGCGGCAAGACGGCGACTTCAAATTGCTGCCGCTTGACCTCCGCATAGGTCAGCTCAGCCAATTCCCAAGGGCGGGACTCCCGGGGTGCCGTGCGTTCCAATTCCGCCATGAGTTCGAACTCCGTTTGAAGTTAATCGCGAATGATTTTGAGCTCTGGGCGCAGCGTCCGCAGCCGCTCGAGAAAACCGGTTGCCAGACGACTGCCCGAGAGGTCCAATTGCTCGAGGGCGGAAACCGCTGCCAGTTCCTTGGCCCCCTCTTCGGGCAAACTGACTTGCCTCAGGCTGAGAATCCGCAATCGCTTCAGCCCAGCCAGTGAGCGCAAATCGTCCAAGGTCAACTCTGAGCCGCTGAGGTCAAGTTCCGTCAATTCCGGCCAACCTTGAAGTCCAGCCAGCGCTCCGCGTTCGATGCGGCTGCCGCTGGCAAACAACTGCCTCAGCTTCCCGCATCCCTCCAGCCTCCGCAGCCGCTCGGCGGTCAGCTCCACTCCCCCGAGCTCGAGCCATTGCAGCGCGGAGCAGCGGCCAATCTGCTCAAAATCGCGGTCAGTCAGTTCGCACTGGGGGAGAGCCAATTCGGTGACCGCCTCCGGAGCGATCAGATCGCGCTGAAGTTGTCCTGGCTCGACGCGCAGAAATTCGGGATAGAGCCGGTCTAACTCCGCAGCTTCCATGCCGACGGTCTTGCTCCAGGCATCTGCCCGCGGTTTGCCGGAATAAAATCCTTTTAGAAATTCGATCAACCCCGCCCGATACCGCCCCTGCTCTGCCGTCATCAGGAACTGGGTCAGCCCGGCAGACTGGCTGTACAGTTGGCGCACTTCCGGGTGAGCTTGCAGCTGATTTTGGCTGAGTGCGTCGAGCTCGGCAAAAGGGAGGTAAACACCTTCCTGCAGACAGCGAAGTCGCGCGTACTGCAAGCGGCGGGTATCAAAACCGCCAAGCGTCACGAAGTCTCCAAAATCGTAAAGTCCCTCGAAGTACATCGCGATTCCCTCGCCCAGCCAAAGTCGCTCTTCGCTGAACGGTGACTTGCGCGTCCGAATCGTCTCCTGGAAGAGCTGGTGGGTCAGCTCATGACGCCAGGTCGCAAAGTCCTGGGACTCTTGGCTTGCGAAGAAGCAGGCCAAGCGGAGTTGGTCGCTGTAGTAACCGGTCGAAACCTCGATCCCGGGAATCTGCTTGCCGAGTTCGGCGATGTACTGTTCCTTACTGCGGAAGAGGACCACGCGGTATTTTTTGGCGGCGGGGCGGGCCTTGGTCTTGCCGCTGAGCCAGGAACGGATCGCCGCCGGGCTGCTCCAGTAATCGAACATCACTTGCCGCCAGACCCACTGCCAACGCTGCAGTTGCTCGGCCAGCATTCGCGTCGTGGCCTCGTCGGCGCGGGAAGCGATTTCGAAGTTCTCGGTCGTCACCAGCTGATAGCTGCGGGCTGGCCAATTCAAATCGGGATGGTCCTTGGGCGCCTCGCGGACAGTCAAACGCTCGCTGTAGGCTTGCCAGCCATCGGGGCCGCGTCGATGCCCCAGCGCCTCGCGAGCGGTGACATGCTCCGGGTCCCAGTACAAGACTTCGTGCAGCAACTGATAGGCCGGAGCCCCCTGCTCGCCCTCGGCCAAGCGGCCCGCGAGCTGAAATAATTGCTCGGCATAGTTGGATCGAATGGTCCTGAGCTTCTCGCGCCAAGCGGCATCCAGGGCGGCGTGAGGCTGCGGGGCCGGTCCTTCGGGGAGAAACAGGTATTGCCGCTGGGGATCGCGGGGGAACAAGGTTTGCGCGGTCGCGGTCCGCTCCTCGTCCAGCCCCTGTTCGCGGCACCAGTCCGACAGCTCCTTGAGTCGCAGCTGAAATTCCTCGTCCAGAGATTCTCGCGTGCTGGCCGCATTTGGCTGATCCTGCGCGAGGGCAGGCAGGCCGGTGAAGCGGCCGGCTGGAAATGCGACGAGCAGGAACAGCAGATACAAACGGAGCCGTTTCAAGTGATTCACTTTCCACTCATGGACAACCGAAACCGAATCCTGACTCATCCTGTCGCCGATGAAATTGACCGCTCCTCATCAGGGGCCGCTGCACCGGGCCAGCGCGCAAAACCATTCCGTTCCCTCGCGCGTTTGCTCGATCACCTCGCGTCCAGCTCCTCCAATTTCAGCCGAACCGAGAGAATGTAAGGCTGCTCGTCCTTGGTCCAATGCCCGTAGGTGGTCAGCACGAAGGTGCCGTCCGGGAGAACCTCGACTCCGGGATAGGCGCAATCGCTCCCTTTGGTGTTGTCTTTCAGTCGGACCAGAAACTGCCCCGGCGAGCCTGCGGCGAGGTCTTCCCAGGTCCCGACCCAGGCGACCCAGTCACCTTCGTAGGCGGAAGTCGTCCCTTTGGGCGAAACTTTGCGAAACGAGATCAGCAGGCGACCATCCGGAGCATACTTGGCAGTATGCCGATCTCCGTTGAGGCAAGCGGGCAAAGCCCGGGGTTCGGTCCAGGTTTTCCCTTCATCGCTGGAGAAGATAATCTGCGAGGGCGCGGTGCGGGTGTTTTCGCGCAGCAGACAGGCGAGCGCCTTTCCGTCAGGACTGCGGACAACTCCCGGCTCGCAAAGGTGGAGCTTGGTGGAACTGAGCACCGTAACTGGCGTGGACCAAGTCAGTCCGCCGTCGGTGGAATTTACTCGGAGCAATTTGAATTCGATTGGTTTGGTTTGTTCGTTGCGAGAGGATAGAAAGCGCCCATCGTCGTGAAACATCGCGAGATAATGTCCCGGTCCCGTGCGCAGCGGCTCGACGCTGCCCATGACCACAATTCCGCCCCACTCTCCGACTGGTTCGAGTTCCGACCAGGATTCACCATCGTCGCTGCTGACTGCCATGCGGGCGGGGTAGAGACCGGAAAACATGATCACGCGGCGATGGCCATCGGGAGCGATCACCCGATGCAGCGTGGGGGTTTCCTTGGAGCTCGCCCAAGACTGCGGGGTAGGCAGGCGCTCGCTCCAAGTCAGCCCGCCGTCGTGGCTGCGTTTGTAATTCACGGGGCCCTTGCCATGACCTTGCGGATAAACGCAAAGAATGGTGGTTCCGTCTTCCAGCAGCAAGGTGGTGGGGTGACCAAGGTATTGGCCCGGCTGACGATCAACCAAGACTTGGCGGGCGGTCTCTTCATTCAGGTCGATCAACCGGGGTGGCTCTGGCGGCGGGGCCGCAGGTTCCTGGGCGAGAGAGGCCTCTGCGGCAACCAAGAGAAGCAAACCGAAAACGAACTGGCCAAAGCCGCCGAGGGCAAAAGGAAACGGCTGCGACATCCCGGACTCCTGTTGATAAAGAAAGCCTCTCTATTGTAGGTTGATTCCCGCCTTCAGTGGCAGTTGGCCTGGGCTGATTCGGGATTCGATGCGAATCGTGCGAAATGGCCATCCCCGGCATCCCTTTTTCCGTTTCAGCCTTCAATCCGAGAAAGCACGCGGCGATGAGCACGGCAGCGGCAGTCAATCAAGCGGCAGTGAATAAAGTGATCCGTCTTCCCAAGCGGAGCGAAGTGGCGGTCGGCGACACTTGGGATTTGAGTGACCTGTTTGCGGACGATGCTGGCTGGGAAACGGCATTCAAGGAACTCGAATCCCTGATCCCGGGTTATGCGAAGTATCGCGGAGAACTGGCCAGTTCGGCAGCGACCTTGGCGGAATGCCTGAAGTTTGACACGGGCGTCGAACGGCTGGCAGAGAAACTGGGGAATTATGCCTTTCTGCGGTCGACAGAAGATCAGACCAATTCAGAATATCAGCGGATGGTCGGGCGATTCCAGAATCTGGCGACGCGGGCCGGTGAGGCTGCCAGTTACCTGCGGCCCGAGATTCTCGCCATTCCCGATGACGTGATGAGCAGTTTTTTGAAAGAGCCGGTTCTGGCTCACTACCAGTTGCTGCTGGATCGCCTGCTTCGCTACAAGCCCTACACGCTCTCGGCCCGGGAAGAGAAACTGCTGGCGATGCAGGGCGAGATGGCCGAGGCGACGAACCACATCTTCCATCAGCTGCATGATGCCGACCTGAAGTTCGGGCAGGTGACCGACGAGCATGGCAATTCCGTCGAGCTCTCGCCGGCGACCTTCAGCCAATTGCTGCAGTCCCCCAGCCGCGATGTTCGCCGGACCGCCTTTCATCAATTTTATTCCCAGTTCGAATCGCACCAGTACACGCTCGCGGCGACACTCAATGGTTCGATTCAAAAAGACGTTTATTATGCCCGAGCCCGCGGTTACGACAGCGTGCTTCAGCAAGCCCTGTTCGCGGACAATGTACCTCAGACCGTGTATGACAATCTGATTGCCGCGGTTCGCAAGAATCTGCCCGCCTTGTACCGGTACTATGATCTGCGGCGGCGGAAAATGAAGCTGCCGGACATCCATCACTACGATACTTACGTGCCCATCCTCAGCGACATCGTGGTTGAAAACAGCTGGGATCAGGCGGTTGAACTGGTCGTCGACTCGCTCGCCCCGCTCGGCCCCGCTTATTGCTCGACCTTGCGGGCCGGACTGGGCGGCCGCTGGTGTGACCGCTACCCGAATCAAGGCAAGCAAAGCGGAGCATTCAGCTCTGGCACCTACGACGGTCAGCCTTACATCATGATGAACTACAAGCCTCAAGTGCTGGATGATGTCTTCACGCTGGCCCATGAGGCTGGCCATTCAATGCATACCTGGCTGTCGAAAAACAAGCAGCCGTTTGAATACTACAACTACACTATCTTCGTGGCGGAAGTAGCGAGCACCTTTAATGAGCAATTGCTGACTCGACATCTGCTGGAGCGGGCCGCGGATGATCGGCAGCGGGCCTACATCATCAACAATCTGATCGATGACATCCGGGCAACGATCATTCGACAGACGATGTTTGCCGAATTTGAAAAGATCACTCACGGCATGGTCGAGGCGGGAGAACCGTTAACGATCGAGGCTTTCCGCAGCGTCTATGGCAAGTTGCTGGCCGATTACTTTGGCCCCGACTTTCAGATCGATCCGGAACTCTCGCTGGAGTGCCTGCGAATTCCCCACTTCTACCGGGCTTTCTACGTCTACAAGTACGCCACGGGCTTATCGGCTGCGATCGCCCTGAGCCAGCGTGTGCTCAAGGGCGGTCAGCAGGAATTGGCCGACTATCTCGGCTTCCTTTCCGGAGGTTGCAGCAAGTATCCGCTCGATTTATTGCGGGGTGCCGGGGTTGATCTGGAGCAGCCGGAGCCCGTGGATACGGCACTCCGCTACTTCGGCGAGCTGGTGGACCAACTCGACGCCTTGCTCTAACCGGTTTGGCCGGAGCCCAGCTTGCTCAATAGGCAATTTTCATGAAGTGGGGAGCCGGCAGATTGACGGGCCGGCCGTCGAGCTGATTGAGCTGCTCGACCAGCAGTTGGGTGTCGGTGTGGGCCTTCTCCACCCAGACTTGGCTGAGCGATCCGGGAACGCCAACCCGGTCGAAAGCCTCGTTTTCCAGGCAGGCCAGGACCCCGTCGACAATTCTCCGATTGAGTTCCGGGTTTGCCGACCACTTGTTGGGCGACTGCTGAAAACCCCTGAGCATGGAGCTGATCAGGACCCTCTGCTGTTGGGCTGATTGCGCGTCATCGTAGAATCCGCGTTCCTGGGCAAAATCCGCCAGCCGCTTGCGATCGTAGACAAACCGCTGGGCAACTTCCTGGTTGGGAAACCAGGCGAGGAACAGGTCTGTCCATTTTTCCACCAGACGTCGCAGTTGGTTGAGCCGTTCGAAGGCCAACTCATTTTTGCCTTGGGCTGAGAGGAGCAGCCGAAAGACCCGGTTCTTGGTCTCGACGTGGGCAATAAAGGTGCTGGAAGCGAGGCCGGTATACTCCTCGCGCTGCTGCTCCACATCGATGCTCACGAGGTACGCAGCCCAGATCCGGGTCAGCATTTCGCTGAGGAAGATCTCCTCGGCAATGATTTCGAAGGCGGGCCAGGGATTGTGTTCAGGATTGGGGTCGGCAAAGTCCTCGGCAAAGACTTTCAGTGCCGCATTCCAGCGATTGGAGCGGACTTTGGAATTCGTCCAGTAGTGCTGGGCGAGGAGCGCGTCTTGATTGCGGTTTGCCTGAAGCAGAGCGTGCGAATGAACGGCGAGCCAGGCGGCGATTTCAGCTTGTTGTCGGGCGTGCATGGTAAGCAATGTCGTTGGAGGAGTGATTTGTCTTCAAAGGGCTTCAGGCCCCGGGCCGGCTTGTTCGTCGGAGGTGAACAAGCCGGCCGCCGTTTTGGTGAGAAGACTGAGAAGCAGATGCCAAGCCAAATTCGGCGAGAAGAAAAACTCGGCCCGCGAAAACCGATGGCAAGATTGCTGCAAATGCCTGTCTGATGGGAACTTGCGCCTAATTGAGCGGCCTCCGTGTAACGCTCAGGGAAATCCTCTGGCGTTGCCGAAATGCAACGTGATGCAGCCAAAAGTCTGCATTGAGGCGTCGAGTCAACGACCACTCCTTTTGGGCCCAATCAGCAAAAAAACGCCGGGGCGGCGGAATCCTCGAGCGGGATGGAGAGACGCTGGGGGCGACCTTGGTCTGCCCGGCGGGCGGATCAAGCGGCGTCCATTCACTGCCGGCCAGAGCCCCAGGGAGGCGGGATCTCGCTGACTGCGATGTTGAGTCCAGCTGAGTCCTGTTGAGTCGATTCAGCACCCGGGCCGCGGCCCGGGTGCGGTCTGAACCTGCAGATTCGTCTCGCCACTGTGCCCCAGTGGGAGAGACGCGACCGGTTGCCAGCCGCAGGCGACAGCAGCGAGCAGTAGCGGCAGCCGTGTCTCCGCGGGGCAAAAGGCTCAGGCCCCCTCGGGGCACCGTGGGGCCGAGCGTGGGGGAGCAAAAGAGAATCGAGCCTTCGCCGGGCAGCATCAGCTGCGGTACAAGCTCTCGGCGGAACGGCCAAACGCGGTCAGCGGGGCTGCGCCGCGGAATCCGATCGCAATCGCAACGGCCGTAGCCGGACAGTGCCCGATTAGAACAGGTCTTTCAAGGAAGACCAACGAACATCGGCCCGCACATGCAATCGACTGGCCAACTCGGCGCAGTCGCTGCGCTCGCAAAGCAGATTCAGTGCAAAGTCGGCAAACGAGACCTGGTCGATTTCCGAGATGAGAACCAGGTCACTGGAGTTCAGATTGACTGCGGTAACTTTGGCGTTAGCCTCTTGTTCCAGCACTTGGCGGGCTGGCTGGGGATCGTTGCCTTTGGGGACCCCGAGGAGCAACCGGGCATCTCCCCCGAGTTGGTCGCTGAACGGCTGGCACTTGGCGAGAAGTTGACGAACCGGCGCGGTCCAGAGAGACTCTTCGGTATCGGTGACTTGGTTCAGGTGCTCGGGGCGGATTGTGCGACCGGCCTCGGCGATTTCCTGCGCGGCAGCATTGAAAAGTGCGGGCAGCAGTTGAGCCTGGAAGATCGCCGGGTCGCGGGCGATTTCCCAGAAGTTGCCGCGGGGAACGACTGCTTCATGGTAAAAACGCAACTCGATTCTCGAGAGTAGTTCGCGCTCATAAGTCTGCAGGATTTTCAGCTGCAATTCGGCGTCTGCATCGAGTTCCGTCGAAACGCCGAAAGCCTTCTGAAACGACTTCACGCCGGCCGAGATCCGAAGGCGGATTCTCTCGATGTCAGCGCGGCATTCCTCCATTGCCCGGCAGAGTCGGCGCTGTAAGTCCTTGTTGCAGACCGCTGCCAAGTGGCGATATCGGGCCTGAATGTAGCTCTCCAGCGCGCTCATCAGAACCATTCTGTCATTGCCTCGCGCGGCGAGTTGGCGAGCAACAATTTCCTCTTGCTCCAGCATTTGCCGGGTGGCTCTTTCGATTTGGACCGGGGCATCGTTGAATTGCCGCTGAGCCCGTCGCAGGAGTTCGGACCACTTCCAGGAGACCGACTCGAGGTTGAGCCGGCAATCATTGAAATCCTGCTGAGTGCTTTGGCGGAGCCGTAGATAGAGGTCGCGAAACACCTCCTCGACGACCTGTTGGGTATTGACTTGTCCGTTGCCCAAGTAGACTTCCGGATGTTCATCATCCTGAAAGCCGAACAACTGGTCGATCGACTTTCTCCAGGCCGAGCCACCACTAGTCGAGTTCTGCATCGTCTCGGCCAGTGCCTTGTTGACGAGGTGTCGCGGCAGGATGCGACGATTGACCACGTCCAGACTCCGCTCGGCGTTTTCGCGAGTGGGGAGGAGTTGCTCAAGGTCCGGTTTCTGCTTTGGCGGTTGCGGGTCTTGACCACACCAGCGATCAAGAATTGGCTGGACCAATCTGGCCGTAATTCTTTGAGTATCAGCCGAGTAGCCGAGCCCCAACATGCTCATTCCGAAGGTTCGGAAGCTGAATGAGTTGCGGTCCTTGTCCAGCTCCCGACAGCTTTCAAAGAAAGGCTGTCCGGGTGTCAGATTCGAGAGCACCAGATAGTTGGCCAGCGTATTGAGCTTGGCAGCGAGTTGGTCAGATGATTCAAATGATTCGAGGGGCTGCAGATAAATGTGCCCGAATGGAGATTCAGCCGGCAGTTGAGGAATGCCGCAGGTCGCCTCGCCGGGATAGCCGTCGCGCATGTACTGCCGGAGTTCCGTCAAAAAGGCAAAGGTGTTCGCCGTATTGAGCCCCGCATCTCGGCCCGCACTCTCGTTGGAGTGCAAAAGCATTCCATGGACGTTATCTCCGGAGTAGCCTTGCTCGAGCAGAAGCAGCTTGGCGAGATAGGCGAGGTCCAGAATGGTGCCACTGCCAATCCCACCGCTGATTGCGCCAGTTAGAACGATCCGCGGTGCTTCGGCATTGGGCATCAGGTCCAGGCGGGATGCTGTCTGGGCAATCGCGTCGGGTCGGGTGATCTGTTCGAGCCGATGTTTCAGCTCTTCCCAGAGGCTGTCGAAGTTATCGATCAAGGCCAATCGCCCGAGAGGCCGCAAGCCTTCGGTTTGGAGCGACTTGGGTACATTGTAAATCCAGCGGCGGTTCAGCCACTTGCTGAATTCCTGATTGCTGTCGCGATAGGCTTCCGGCCGCCGCAGTGGCAGATGAATGGTCTGGCTATTTTCCAGACTGCCAGCTTGCCCCGGCTGACTGATGTCAACCAATGCGGGTCGGTCTGAGTCGAGGGCGAGAACATCAACTGCCGGCAACTCGTTGCAGTCGCCAAACTGCTGAGTAACCCGAATCTTGAAACTGCTCAGCACTTGGGCTCCGAGCTGGCCGACACCGATCAACAGCAGGGGCGCGAAGCGGGCTTGGGAATTGGTCTGTGGAGGGACGTCCACGATCTTCAGGGGGCAGGACTGCTTGCGGACCGGTTGCGAAAGTGGTTGGGTGACCGCGGGATTAAATGAGCGATCGCCTTTCGCCGTCTGGTCTGCTGCCATTGGTCGGCGGCCGCCGACCTGCTTCCGACCCGGCAAAACCAGGGTCTTCTTTTGCTTCAGTTCGCTAATCAGGTCCCGGGAGGACTTGAATCGTTTCTCCGGGTTCTTGTTGAGGGCCCGGGCGATCACTTTCTGATCGTTGGCCGGCAATCGCCCGAGATTGGGTTTTCCGTGCATGTGCTGGGCGGCGAGCTGCGCGGTCGATCCTCCATTGAATGGTCGCTCGCCCGTCAGCATTTCCTGATAGACGATGGCCAGACTGTATTGATCGCTGAAGCGACTGGGCCTTCCGTCAAACAATTCCGGGGCCGCATACGTGGGAGTCATGCCCTCAGCGAGCTTGGCGTGCTGACCAACCAACAGGACATTTTCCGGCTTCACGTCGAGGTGCTGAAGGCCATGCTCAAATGCAAGAAAGTCGAGTGCCTCGGCGATCTGCAGGAGATATTCGAGCAACTCCTGCCTTGGAATGCCAATCGCCTCGTCCTTGGTGTAGCTTTCAAAAACGTCTGCCAAAGAACGGTCGGCCAATTCGGTGACAATCACCAGACGGCTGTCGACATCCTCAATCCGCTCGAGCGAGAGCAGAAAGGGGTGCCGCAACAGCTTGACCCGTTCCAGCGAGCGCATCTCCAGACTCGCCCGCCGGTCAGTGTTGCAGCCGTTGATAATCTTGACGGCTTTCGACAGCCCTCCCGGAGCTTCGACCTGCCAGACTTCGCCAAATCCTCCCGAGCCGATCTTCCGAACGAGTCGGTAGCCCAGAATGGAGTCGAGTTGTTTATCGATGCCCGTGTTCATTTGGTTCGTCGTCAAGACTTGGATGATTGCCGAGGAGTGGTTCTAGTCAGGCAGCAGGACAGTCGCTGCCGGTTGAAGTTCGCTCAAGTGAGCTGGCTCGCAGGCTGCGCGGGAACTGCCGAGCCCCCTGCACTGACACCGGAACTGGGCCGAAACGACTGTTGTCCGGCGGTAAAGTAAGTCCCTGCCACGCGGTCGAGGTGGGCTTCCTTGAGTTCCAGCGGGAACTCGTTGTAGGCGCAATAGTTCCGGATTTGCTGCAACAGGTCGCGTGGATGACAGCGACGAAGCCGTCTTTGTGTCTGGCGATAGTGCTTCTCCAGCAGGTAATCCACGGCCTCGGCGCGGTACTCGCAATCGAACTTCTCACAACTCCGGGCAAACAGCTCGTGAAACTCTTCCGGCGAGGGATCGGTGATTTCGATCTTGTAGGGAATCCGCCGCAGAAAGGCCTCGTCCGCCAGCACCGCCGGGTCGAGGTTGGTGGAAAAAATCAGGAGCTGTTCAAACGGAATCTGAATCTTCTTGCCTGTCGAAAGCGTGAGAAAATCAATCCGGTTTTCCAGCGGAATAATCCAGCGATTCAGCAGTTCCTGGGGCTCGACCCGCTGCCGTCCAAAATCGTCCACGAGGAGGCAGCCGCCATTGCTTTTCAACTGCAGCGGCGCCTCGCTGGTATTACTGACCGGATCGAACCGAATCTCGAGTGAGTCGAGGGTCATTTCGCCACCGACGACTACCGTGGGGCGATGGACTTTCTGCCAGCGTCGGTCGCAAGACAGGTCGTGAACATGTTCTTCATTCCGGTACGGCCGGTGATAGGCCGCATCGTAAAACTTGATGATCTGTCCGTCCTCATAAATCGCCCAGGGGATCCAGATCGCCTGGCCAAAGCACTGGGTAATTCGCTGTGCGAGCGTGGTCTTGCCGTTTCCGGGTTCGCCGTAAAGAAACAACCCGGCGCCCGAATTCACTGCCGGTCCGAGGCTCTCAAACAAGGCCTCGTCGATGGTGATGTCCTCGAAAGCCTTCATCAGCTGATTGCGGCGGGGACGTTCGTCCCGGATCGTCTGGGCCTCGACCGACATGACGTAGTCCAGCAAAGGTACCGGAGCCGGACCCGTGTAAGCACAGCTGCGGAGCAAGGCTGCCGCTCGTTCCCGGCCGGCTTCGGTCAGGCTGTAGTAGTAGTCATTCAATGGAGCCGAACCGCGGTGCACCATCACCTGCTGGGAACGCAAGGTTTGGTACACCTCCTCCAAAACACCGAATGGCAGGCACAAGTCCCCAGCCAACTGGCGACCGCTGGCCTGTCCAATGACCGCCAACCGCTTGACGATCAAGCCCTCGATCAGACTGATGGGCAAGCCGATCTCCGCGAGCGAAGGTGGTTCATTCGGATGAAAGGACTCATCCGCCAAGATCGATGCGAGTATGGCACTGCTGGTGGAATGGCTCATGGTTGGGAGGCGGGGCTGGGGGGTGATATCGATTGCGTAAAACCGGGAAACTGTAGCTCAGCTTTTGGGGGACATCAGAATTCCCTATCTATTTTTTCGAAGCAGTCATGACAATCGTTACCAGCCGCACGACCGGTTTGCTCCTGAAATAGGAAAGTCGGGAAAATCTCTGGAGCGAACCGGACTTGGCAAACGCCATGACCTATTCATTTAGGGCCCCTTGGCGGAGGTACTGACGCCCGCCGCAGCAGCGGTCGGGCCGCAGGTTCTCTTCAAGGAGCGAAAGTCGTCTCAGCAGTTCGCTTCTTTTTTCGAAGCCAATCCCACCATGATTTCTGATCCCTTTCCCCATCAATGCGAACCGGTAGTCAGCGATTGGTACTTGGCCGGTCAATTGACCCCCCGCGATCCAGCACGAGAGTTTCCGATTCACGCGTCTGTGTTTTCAGTGGGCCGTAAGCCTGACAACTCGCTTTCGATCCCCTCGCACAGCGTGTCGGGATATCACGCCGAATTCCTGCAGACAGAAGCGGGCCTGATCGTCCGCGACTTGAACAGCACCAATGGAACATTTGTCAATGGCCAGCGACTGGAGGGAGAGGTTCAAGTGCACGGGGGTGACCTCGTCCAATTTGCCACCGAGGTCTTCCGGGTCGGGCAATCCACCCGACGAAATGAAAGCCGAACGGTCGCCAACGACTCTTCGGACCAGGCGATGGCACTGGTGCAATTCGACCGGTTGATCAATGACGGCAATGCCTTTCCCTACTACCAGCCGATCGTCCGCCTGCCCGACCAAGCCTGCATCGGATACGAGGTTCTCGGTCGGAGCCGGCTGTTCGGGCTGCAGATGCCCGCTCAGATGTTTTTGGCAGCGGCGCAATTGAACATGGAAGCGGAACTGAGTGAAGTGTTCCGCATGCGGGGCGTTCAAGTTGGCAGTGATTTCCCCTCTGGAATCAACCTGTTTCTCAATACTCATCCGAAAGAACTTGGCCCCAGCCGGCTGCATACCTCCCTGCGGTTGCTGCGCGAAGCCGATCCCAACCGCAGGCTCACTCTCGAAATTCACGAGGGGGCAGTCACCAATATCGACACCATCCGGGAACTGAGCGTCGTTTTGAATGACCTCAACATCCAACTTGCATTCGACGATTTCGGCGTGGGCGAGGCGAGGCTTTTGGAGTTGGCTGAGATTCGGCCCGATTACCTGAAGTTCGACATGAAGCTGACCAACAACATTCACGCCGCTTCGGCCAAGCGGCAGGAACTGGTATCGCTCTTTGCACGCATGCTCAATGACTTGGGAATCAATACCTTGGCAGAGGGAATCGAAACCAAGGAGTGCCATGAGACCATCTGCCAAATGGGATTCAAATTCGCCCAAGGTTATTACTATGGTCGTCCCGAGGCGATTTCCCGTTACGTGCCCAACACGACCGCGGAAATGCCTTAATCAAGAGCGATTCAGAACCCGCGGAGTCCATTGGGCGGCTGAGGCAAGGCCGTTCCCCAGCCGTGTTTCCGGGTTGCCCCACCTGCCCGATTCCGGCCTGGGTTGCAGAAAGTCGGTTCCAGAAAGGCAACCGGTCCGTCTCGGGCATCCTGGGTCTTCCTGACCGCCCGTCCAGATTGGCTTTGATCCGGGAAAAAGCAGGGTTTTCCCGCGAACCCGCCGCAGCGCAGCCCGAAAAATCGAGCCTTACATGGCCCGCAGGGTTTTGCTAAACTGAAATCCTGACGAAACACTGAAATCGGCTCCCCGCGGGGCCGATTTTTTTCTTGGGAGAGACGACATCCATGGCTAAAAGCAAAAAGAAACTCGAAGTAGTCCACCTCGTCTGTGAGGAAACCGGCGACTACAACTACACCCTGCGACGCAAATCGGGTGGCGAAAAGCTGAAAATCAAAAAGTACTGCCCGCGGCTGCGGAAGCACACGCTTCACGCCGAGAAAAAGAAGTAAGCGGCTGAACTTCGCGAGGGGGACTCTGACTCGCTGAACTCCTTCCTCGCTGAACACTCTTTTTGCCGAATTCTTTAACCGTGAAGCTCGCTGCGGACCGATGACCCCGTGGGCATCTCGACTTCGCTGCGATTTGAGCCGGGACAATCTCCTCCCTGCTGAATGGTTTAACACCCCAATCGCTCGGTTGCGAGTTGGCGCCACTGGACGCTCTCGCTCAGTGACGCTCTCGCTCAGTGGTCCGGTCCGGGCGACGACTGGCCGAAAACAAGAAATCACCAGCCACGCGTCCTGCTCCGCAGCGACGCGTTTTTTTGTCGGTGGTTGGCTGGCCCATCCGCAACGTCCCTTGGCCCCGCGTTTCTCCGATCGGGCGTTTCTTCTGCCGAACCAAAAG
>JAJTFE010000274.1 GCA_021298375.1 Blastopirellula sp.
CTCGGCAAGGTTGGTGCTGATGGAGAGGGCGGCTCGGTTGAGCTGGTCGGCGAGAAAGCCGAAGCCGCGATCGAAGCGGGAAGTGAACTGGCAGACTTCGTCGGCGAAGTCGAGCGCTTTTTGATAGACGAGTAAATTCTCGAATAGGAACGGCATGGGAGGGCCTTGAAGGAAAAGGGTAAAAAGTCCCTTTGGGATTCAAGGTTGGGTCCTGTCAACCGTAGGTTAGCTCTACTGTTCTACTGATCTAATTTCTTGACGGCTGTTAAGGGCCAGTGAGAGGAGAGCAGTGGATCAGTAGACCGAGTTGAGATGAGAGCGGCTGAACTGAGTGGATGGTTTCGCTGTTGGGCAAGGTTTTGCTTGAAGCGAAGATCTACTGTTCTGCTGCTCTCATCTCTACTCTCTATTGGCCGTTGGCCAATGGAGGCGCCGGGGATTGAACCCGGGTCCCGTGGTGTTTTCGAGCCAGCCTCTACGTGTGTAGCCGTTGATTTATTTCTCGCTGTCGACCCCGCCCACGGCAGGCTGAGTCAAACAGCCAGCCCGGAACATTTTTTAGGCGCGACTGTACCAGGCGTGAGTCGCACCGAGCTGAATTTGGCGACGAACTTTTGGGCCTCTTCAGCAAAGCCCCGCAGTTCGGGTTGCCCGTTTTAGTTAGGCAGCCAGAGCCAAGTTGTTGTTGGCAATTATTGTTTTAATCAGCTTTTTACGTGGCCTGCTGATCAACCACGACACGCCACTGACACGTCCAGCATCCGGTCGATTCCAATTCGCCCCCTGAACGCAAGTGTTCGAGCACATTATTCACCCGGCAAACTGAAAGTAAAGCCGGCGGGGAAGAATGACCCCCTAATCGGCACTCAGGAAGGTGAATTTGATTGGCAAGTTGCGGAATCAGCTCGCGAACTGACGGGGAACCGGGGACGCGAAAGGAAGAACAGGGGCGAAACGACGGCGGGATGCAGACGGAGTTTCCGTGAAGACGGCTGACGAGAAAGTAAGCGAAGAAGGGAAAGGAACGGCGAGGGGGTGGAGCTACCGTGGTGGGGGGGAGACACAGGCAAGGGCGTGCGGTGGTTGTCTGCCTGCGGACTGAAAATGCATGTCGCGAGCCTCAGGTTTTCAGAAGGCGGACGATTTGCGATTGGCTCTAAAGCCGGCTGGGACGCACTTGTAGCGATTATGCGTTGAGTGCTAGCCTGCGGGTTCTTTTTTGCAGGTTGTTTGACCGAACAGCGCCAAGCACGCACTGGAATCAAACGCCTGATTCTGGCATAATCGCGGCATCGCAGAGCGGCTCTTCCGCCGACCAGCCAGCCCGATTTTTGGTGGTTTTTCTGCCAAACTCAGCATTCGGCTTCGCCCCGGTCTTGTTGCCCAGCCGGTTTGGTACCAATCATCCAAAACCGCATTCAACAAACCCCACCAGCCCATTTTTTGGGGCAATTCGGTTTTTCGGGGCTGCCCAAACTGTTGAGCTGGATTGGTTTACGCGGTCCTGATTGGCGCTCGAGGTCTTTCCCCCCTCGGCCCTGCCTCAAAAATTCACCACGATATCAACACTCGTCCGAACATAGTTGCTGAAAGGTAAAACCAAGCATGGAGAAAGTCCTGAATCAGTGCGGCCTGGGTGCCGGCAGTCGACAAAGCGAAATCATTGAGCTGGCTCTCACCCACAGGTTCGACGGAATCGAAGTTGACATGGCCGACCTGCTGGCCCGCTACGAAGCAATGGGCAAAGCCTTTGCCCTTCAGTTCTTCAAAAGTGCTCGGGTCAAAATCGGGACCTTTCGCCTGCCACTGAATCTGGGCGCTTCAGCCGAAGAATTCCCGACCCAACTCGCCAAGCTGGAAAAAGTGATCGACTTGGCCAAGGAATTGAATTGCAGCCGTTGCTACCTCGAAATTGAATCGGGCAACGACCGTCACACCTTCCTCGAGAATTTTGAAAATCACCGCGTTCGACTCGGGATCGTCGGCGGAAAACTGGCAGAGGCGGGGATCCGTTTCGGAATCGGGCTGTCGGAAAACGTGCAACAGTGCAAACGGACTTACCAGTTCGTCCGCTCAGCCGAAGAATTGCTGACCCTGTTGCGAATGACGGGGCACGCCAACGTCGGTCTCTGCCTGAATACGTTCAACTGGCAGTTGGGAAAAGGGACCGTCGAACAAGTCTCAGCGCTCAAGTCCGACAAGTTCGTGGAAGTTCGCTTGGGTGACCTCCCTGCCGGCGTTGAACTCGCCAAAGTCAGCTCCGGACAAGTCCAGCTGGCAGGCTCGCAGCCGGGGTCGTTGGCTGTTCAGCTGATGAAGCTGCTCCACACACTGGGTTGGCAGGGTTCCGTTTCGATGCTGGCAGGCGCCTCCATGTTCTCCGGCAAGCCCCGCGACGCCGTCTTCAGCGAGCTGGCCGCCAGATTGCAGGAGCTGGCCGAAATTGGAGCAGGCAAACGCGAGGGATTGGCTGAAGCCGTGGTTGTTTGAGCCGGACCCACCCAGCCGAATCGAGGTGGATACTTTCTCTGGGAGACGTCCCCGAACGCTCCAAAAGGCCCCAAATCCGCGCCCCGGCAACTCGTTGGGCCAGCGCGTTGTCGGCCCGAATAACAATCCATCCCGTTGAGTCTACCGACCGGGGGTGGCAGCAAGTCAGCACGGTTCCTGGCTGGCGATTAATCGGTCCGCCCACAAAATAATGGTCGGATTTTGCTTGATCCCAAGCGGTCGCCAACTAGCCTCAAAAGGGAAACGGCATCCTCCCCCCGATTCCAGTATTTCCGACGGATTGTTCGGGAACAGCTGACCTCGGGGAGTGTCGCTTGCTTCCCTTGTAACGACCTTTTTTCGGGCTCGAGGCCAAAATGGGCAGGCTGAGTTTTTCTGTTGGATTCGTGGCCATCGCGGCGTTGCTGTCGTCCATCTCGACGGCGCTCGCTCAACCTTCAGACATCATTCGTTGGGGCGGTGAAACGGCCCTGACGCCTGCCCAAGGCTATGGCATGGGCAATCCGCTGACATTGACCTGGGGCTTTGCGGCCACTGGGACGAGTATTCCGTCTTTTGGGGCCGGATCAACCGGGGCGAACAATCTGATCGCTCGAATGGATGCCATTTACGGTGCCGGGCCGGGAGGCAGTAATCTGACACAGCGGCCCTGGTTCTCGCTGTATCAAAGCACTTTCAATCGCTGGAGCTCGATCAGCGGCCTGAGCTATGTATACGAGGCGGCCGATGATGGTGTCGCCTTCAGCGGCACCAATGGGACTGCGAATCGCGGAGTATCAGGGGTCCGGGCGGACGTCCGCATCGCGGGCCGAAACATTGACGGAAACTCGAATGTTCTGGCCTTTAATTTCTATCCGAATGTCGGCGATATGGTGATCGACACCAACGACAACTTTTTCGAGAACACCGCCAGCAACTCGATACGCTTGAGAAATGTCGTTACCCATGAGCATGGGCATGGGATCGGCATGCCTCACGTCGAAACTCCTTCATCGACCCCCCAGCTCATGAACCCGATTTACAATGGCAATTTTGACGGTCCTCAGCATCATGACATCCTGATGGCTCATCGCGGCTACGGCGACTTCAACGAAAAGAGCTTTGGAGCGCTGGGAAATGACATCGCAACTCGGGCAACCCATCTCGGCACACTCGCCCAAAATGCCTCGCTCTCGCTGGGCAATTCGGCCCGGACCTTCGCGGTCGCGGCAACAGCGACCGACTTTGTCAGTATCGACCACGCGAGCGATACTGACTTTTACTCCTTGAATGTCAACAGCGCCGGCCGAATCGATGTCGTCCTCGATTCGCTCGGCTTCACTTACACTGCCAACAATCAAAGCTTCAACACCAAGAACCGCAGCGACTTGGCATTGGGCTTGTTCGACACCAACGGTTCAACGCTGCTGGCCTTTGCTAACCTGACCGGGCTGGGGGGCTCGGAATCGCTCGCTTTCAACTTGCTGGCGGCAGGAAAGTAATACTTGCGGGTAACCGGGGTCAACAATCCGGATGCGGTTGCGATCAAGACCCAGTTCTACGGCCTGACTGCGAATTTCACGGCGGTTCCAGAGCCCAATTCGCTGACGCTCGTTGCGATGATCGGGTCGGCCTTG
>JAJTFE010000275.1 GCA_021298375.1 Blastopirellula sp.
CTGCCCAGACAGAGCAACTCCCTTGCGGAACAAGCCCGCCGGATGATTTGCTACCAGGGCCAAGGCAGCGTCAGCCGCAGCCTCCGCTTGGACAGCTTGACCTAAAGCCATCCAGACGGCCGCGAGGTTGGAGTGAAACTCCGGGTTGCTGGCATCCAAGTCGATCGCCCGCAACAGGTGCTGTAGTCCTTCCGCCGAACGCCCAGCCTGATGAGCAGCCAATCCCGCCAAATGCCAAGCCTCAGCGCGCTCTGGCTCGACCGCCAGCACGGCAGCGTACCCTTGAGCTGCGAGGGCGATGTTGCCCAACCGATGCTGGTCCATGGACAAGGAGAACAAGCTGGCGACATCGGACATGAAATACTTCCCTTTCGTGCAAGTCGAGAACTTTTCCCGCGTTTCAAATATCGGCCCTGCAACCTCCTGTTCATCCGACTGTTTGCCACAGCCCCGCGAAAAGCCCGCTTTTGACCGGTCGCCAGTCGCCCAACGGACTGAAGAAAGCAACCCGGGGAGTCCGCTGCCGGTCCGCCCCCCGCAAGCGGCTCCCCGACAGTTGACTAAGACCTGCGATTGTTTAGCATTCTCTCACGCGGGGACTGCAACCCATTTCAACGCAGTTGCTCCTGCTTGCGTCCAAAGCTATCACTCGGCAGGGACTCGCTCGGCAGGTAGCATCCCTCTTGTTTTTGGTAATTATTTTGGCGACGGCGATCGGATTTCCGGCGGCGTTTTGGTTGGCTTGCTCAAAGCCCCCTCGCGGAAGTCGGTTGGCCGCCTTTGCCCTTGCCTCGTTTTTTGGGAGTTGTCTCGATGGACATGATTGACATTTTGGGCGGAATTTTGGGTCAAAAAACTGGCAGTCCAGCTCCTTCGGGAGGAGGCAAAATCCTCAAGGACATCTTGGGTGGCAACAGCCCGTCCCGGGGACGGTCGTCGGAAGTAACGACCGCGGGGCGCTCGGACATTGCCGGTCAGGCGAAAGAGTTGGAAGACCTGTTGAACGTGGCGGGTAACCGCTCACAGTCTCGCCCCGGAAATTTTGGGGGCGGCAGCAGTGGTGGTATCAGCGGCAGCAGCGGCGGAACCAGCGCTGGCCGCAGCTTTCCCTCGGGCGGCCCTTTCGGGGGCACGCGTCAGGCGGACGCCCCCCCACCCATCGCCCCGACTGACCGCTCCAGCCCCTTTTCCACGCCGCGTCGCGAAACACCTCCCCCCGCGACGACCGGAGGAAAAAAACTGAGCGCCAACGAGGAAGCTGAGTTGCTGATTAAGGCGATGCTGAATGCTGCAAAATGCGACCAGCAAATCTCCGAAACCGAGCAACAGGCTATTTTTCAGCAAATCGGAGATCCCACGCCGGAAGTGCTGAATTACCTTCGCCAGGAAATCCAAAAGCCCTTGGACGTGCGCGATTTTGCTTGGTCCGTTCCGGTCGGAATGGAGCAAAAAGTTTACTCCATTTCGATCATGGCGATGGACTTGAAAACACCGGCCGAGGCGAGGTACCTCGAGGAATTGGCCCATGGCCTGCGGCTCTCTCCCGAGGTTCGGGCTGAGATTCATCGCCACTATGGGCTCAGCAATTCCTGATTATGCTTGACCGGCTTTCGGGGTCGGGTGAGTCGCTTCGCGCGGTGCTCGAATGCCGCCGGCCCACCCCGCGGATCAGTTTGGGGGGCGGGCAACCGCCCCTTTCCTTTTTCCCGAAAACCTTCCCGCCTGCAGCGCCAAACCGCGGACAGTCCAAAACGGAGTCACCTCCGTTCCATTCGCCGAGTTTTCCCGATTGCGTCATTGCGGGGAGGATACACCCCTTTAAAAAGGGGTTTTCAGGCCTTTTCCGAGGCTTGGCAGAACCAATCCTGCCGGGCTCTCGTTCACAGGGCGGGCCTGATTTGCAACCGGCAAATCTTCCCCAGCCCGCTTGGTCACTGCTTGACAGTCCCGGTGGAGCCGGTAACTTGATTTGAGATTTGTCGGGAAAATCGCCCCTTCGGTTCGATTATCCCGCAGATTTCACGCGAAATTCGCTTCACTCTTTCTCGGACGGTTTCGTTCGGGCCAAGGGACTTGGAGCGAGTTGACCCAGGATTATCGTGTGGAAAGGATAGGCAGAGTCGCCGTAATGACTGGCCGCTTTCCCAATTTTTTTGGCGCAAGGACTGCCTTTCAGTTGGTCAGGAAGCAGGGAAGTCCAGTTCGTTCCCAATCAGGGTGCCCTTCACCCCAGCGAACTTGGATTCGAGAAAAGGAAACCTTCTCATTCTCGCAAGCTAACGGAATTTGAGGTTCTTGCGTTTTGTCGAACGGTACAGTCACAAGGAGAAACGTGATGGTTCGAAGTTTGTCTTCTGTTTTTTCGTTTGTCGCGCTGGTCGCTCTGACCGCGACAACTTTTGCTCAATGTTGCGAAACCACCAACTGCGATAGTGGCAGTCGGATTGGTGGCCGAGTTCGCTCCGGCCGCGTTGCCACCTGGCGCGCCAATCGCACCTCGGCCCGCTGTGCAACCCCGGCCAACAGCTGCGACACCGGCTGCGGGACTGTTGTTGCTTCGACCCCCTGCAGCACTGGCTGCAACACGGTCGTTGCCTCGACTCCCTGCAGCACTGGCTGCAACACCGGCTGTGCAACTGCTTGCAACTCTGGTTGCAACACCGGTTGTGCAACTGCCTGCAACGGCCGTTTCAACAACCGTCGTGCGACCGCTTGCAACAATTGCTGCGGCTCGATGGTTGCCGCCGCTCCTTGCAGCAGCAACATGACCTACACCAACTACACCCCTGCCGCCAGCAGCGACTGCACCGGCTGCGGAACCGTAGTTGCCAACGACTGCAGCTCCTGCAGCACTGGCTGTGGCAACACCTGCGGCACCAGCTGCAATGATTGCTCCAACACTGGCCGCACCCGCAGCTTCCGCGTCTTCAATCGCCGCAGCAACAACTGCAGCACCGGTTGCAACACTGGCTGCAACACCGGTTGCAGCACTGGCTGCTCGACTGGCTGCAGCACTGGCTGCTCGACCGGTTGCACCGGTTGCGCTTCGACCCCGACCGCTGCTGCCGTTCCGGCCGCTGCTGCCGAGTCGACTCCTCCCGCTCCGGCCGAAGACAAGTAGTCTTCCCGACAGCGAGCAGGGATGAATTCGCGGCGAACACAGGGCGAGTCCGAAATAAGGCTGATTGCCCCTGCGGGCCCCGCGATTCTCTTTGAATTGATTTGAACCTGAAGCCTGCGAACTGATTGGGGTCGCAGGCTTTTTTTGTTATTCTGTTGGCTGAATGGGTTGCTCTCCAGCCTGCCGGCTTGCGCCATGCAGCTGTGGCGGCGTCCTGGTCCCCCCGAAATCGCTCATCCCCTTAAACACAGTCGCTTCTTCCCGAAAGGACTGCCGTTGCTACTCAACTTATCAACTCGCTTTGCGTCCCGCAGTTCGGGAATCGTCTTTCCACTCCTCATCCTTGGTTTGGCAATCGGTGGATGGATCGTCTACCGAAATTGGTATGACCCGACCAAGGCGTTGGAGCGGGCCGATGTGATGTGGGACTCGGGCGACTCTCGCCAGCGGGTAGCGGCCGTCCGCGAGTACAAATTCCTGCTCCGAAAAACCGACCCGCTCGAAGCCCGTTTGTTCTGGCTCAAGGGCGAGATGCAGCGAAAATTGTTGTATCAGAAGATCATCGAGTATCACGTCAAATACGATGCCAGCCAGTCCGACGCCCGAGAGTGGCTGATCAAAGCCTGGTCTGAAACCCTCCGCGACCTGAACTTCGGCAGCGACGAGGAACTCAATCGTTTCTGGAAAGAAGAAACGGAACGGATCAAGAAAAACCGCGACCCCTACCAACTGGGAAAATAGCAAGCCACCGCTCAGGGCGGCTGCGCGTTTCCCAATTACAACTCTATCGCTGAAAGGGCAAGCGACAGCTCAGCCTCAAAAACCTGGGCAAGTCGCTCCAAAAGTCCAGATTCAGCCGACTCCAACGCTTGCGCTTCAGTTCACCCCCCTTATCGATGCGCCAATCTGCACAGCAACCGCGCAGCAGCCATTTCCCGCCGGCGAGCCGCTCGTTTTCGCGGGCCTCCAGTCCGGAG
>JAJTFE010000276.1 GCA_021298375.1 Blastopirellula sp.
TGGCGAGGCGAACTGTAACGCGGCGGTTGTGCCGCTTTGCCCGGAAATCGCTCGCGCTGCCCCGGAATCGACGCGTGTGGTTTCAGGAAGATTGACCGCAGCCGGTTGGTTCAGCGACCAATTCCCCTGCACTCGCTCTTGCGAGAATGCCGAGTCGAGTTGGCCGACCGGACCATTCACGACCCCGATGATCAAGGCCAGGCACAGCCAGCCGGGTTTGCGCGGCAACATCAGGCTTCGTACTCCGTCCGACCTGGCGAACGCTGCAATGCCAGTTGAAGATTTTTCAGCAGAGCATCGAGCGGGGGAGCCGATTGGGGCTCGCGAGACGGACTCTCACTGAATTTGCGGAATGCGGTGGGAGCTTTCCGGCCACGGCGTTGGCAGCAGATTTGCGCGAGGTGCTCAACCTCATGGGGGTTGCTGATTTCACCCAGACTCTGAGTTCCTTCAGGACTGTGAATTAATAACAGCAGTTTGCTGCCCAGTCGCACCAGTTGCAAACTCTGGCGAGAGTTCAGCGGGGTCGTGCCGAGTACTTCAACGACTTCCCGGGGCAAGGCGGATGATCCCTGGGGATTCCAGAGTCGGAGCAACATCATGAGGCCCAGGTAGCCACCGATCACAACCGCCAAACTGAGTACCATCTTCTGCCAGTCGAGTTGGTCGAACTTCAGGGCGGAGAGTTGAAACAAGCTGGCGGAGGTTCGCTCTTCAGGTTTGCCGGCGTCCGGTTCGATGAATTCGCGAATCGCGTTGGCCAGTGGTGGATTGGCATCCCCCAGCGGCGGAGCGATTGGCAACCCTGTTGCGGTTGTTGAAACTGAGTTTGCTGGAAGTGAGGCTGTCGATGGCAATGCCGGAGTCAACGCCATTCCAGGAGACCCGGCAGGCGCCGTCAATTGAAAATCAGTCGTTCGGACCTGCGGGTCCTGAATGACGCCAGGTTCTTTTCCGAAACCTTGTCCAATTGGAGGGGCACTCGATGGGGAGGGTGGGGAAATCGAGCCAGCGATATGGGAAGTGCATCGAGTTGAGCGAATCCGCTGCATAAAATGGGCGGCAACTGCCGATAAAGATAATGTGGAAATCCGTTTCCCGCCGCGGACTGACCGCGAGCATCGGGGCTTGTCGCGGATTTTTCAATCTCACGCAAGCCCAGTTTCTGGAAGTTGTCGAATCTGCTGGCGAAGGCCACTTTTGGGCGGTTCGAATCGCCCTGCTTGCCCCCGATTCGCCAGCCCCGAGCGACGAAAACTCTTGCTCGCAGTCTTCAGGCTGCCTTTTGAATCCAGTCCCGGATCACGTTGGCAGCAGTATCGGGATGCGCCCGCAACAACTCGTCAATCTGGGCGCGCAATTGTTGTTCGCGGCCATTCCCTTCACCAGCCAGCGGCTCGTCTCCACTGCCGCTCCCTTCCAGTCGATTGCGGCGACGCAGCGAGAGGATCAACAAAAACCCCAAGCCAGCTGTCGAAAGGACGCCGATCCAGATTCCGCTCTGCCGCGAGCCGAGGATTGTCTCCCAGGCAAGGTTCTGTCCGGTCTGGCCCTCGGGAATATTCGCGGGAGCGAGGAACTCAATCCTCACCAATTCAATGTCCGCCGCGCCGAAAGCCGGTTCAGGGAGCAGCGGACGAAGCCGCCGCAGAATTTCCTGACGGAGTTGCTCCTGCTCCATCGTTCGGGCGAGCGAGGCGGACGAACCTGAGGATGAGGCCGCCGTCGAACTCGGTAATCGAATGCTCACTTGCGGCTGGAAGCTGGACAAATCTGCGACAGACTCGAACGCCCCGGGAACGAGGTTGGATTTCGGACTCGTCGGTCCCGCGACAGTCGAGACGGCAGCGGTCCCATTGGTACCCGGCAGATTCCGCTGGGCCGCAGGCAGTAGTCCGCGCGCGCGATCGGAACCCGCCTCGGCGATCGAGCCGGGATTAAACGTCCGCACACTCGCATCAAGGCACGGACTGGAAACGATGATCTCCATTTCCCCGAGGTCCGCCAGTGCCTGACGAATATCCCGGTCGAGCCGCTGGCGACTGCGGAGTTGGCTGATCAGCTTCAGTTGCTCGGCCGTTTGCGGCTGGGCCATGAGCTGGTCATCAAATGCCATCCCGGCTGCGAGATCGACGATGACCAAGTCTTCTCGTCTCAATTGGGAAAGGGAGCCCAAAGCAATTTGACGGATGGTCTCCAGTTGAGCCGGTTCGAGGTAGAGCCCGTCCAGCGGCTGGATCGTGATGGTGCAGCGCGTGTGACCGTTGGCCTGAGTTTTATTGGTATCGAGAAAGTCGATTTCGAGTGAGGCATCCGCAACAAAAGAGAGTCGCCGGAGCAATGCCTGAATGGCCAGCTTCTTTTGGTGCTGCTGCTGCAGTTCCTGCTGATAGCGGGAAACGAACGGAGAAAATTGGGGAGCTGTGAGCGCCGAGGTTTGGAGGTTTCCCGGCAACAGGTTCTGCTCTTGGATGGTCTTGAGGGCCGCCGATAATTTTTCTTTCGGCAGCCAGAGTTGCTGGTTTCGTACCTCGGCTTCGACGATTCCGGCGCGAGCCAAGCCCAGCCGCATTCGCTGCAGGTCGAGCGGTTGCAGCCGCGTCTCAGCGAGAAGGGAAACCAGCTGAGCATGACCCCGTGGCCGGCTGCTCATTGCGGCCGCACCGAGTAACAGGGCCACCGCGAGGCAGCCAACCAAGCGCGTCATCAAAGGGAGAGCGCGAAGACGTTGAGCCAGACTGGCGACCGTCGGAGGGGGGGCTGCTTGGGACATGTCGGCGGCTCGGATGCGAAACGAATTGGCTGAGGATGGGGCTGCGATTCAAGCTTTTCCTAGGCGGCGCGGCGATGAGGGCCAAAGGTCCCCTCCCCGCGGCGATGCTTGGCGACCACCAGCACGATCGCTTGCCCACCCTGAGGGCAATCCCACTGTTCAAGTTCGCCACCGCAGGCGAAAGCGACTTCGCGGAGGTGCGCGCTGCCCTGGATGGAAGTGGGGCTGGTGGTTGGGCTCGGACCTGGCTGGTGAAAAGTTCGAACGCCATTGAATTCAGCGGCGACTTCCAACTCCCATTGCGAATTGCCGTTGATCAACGTAATCGCCAGATGGCTTTGCGGCTTGGCGATTTCGATTAACTCATGGAGGAACTGGTGAATCGCCTGTTGCGACTGCGGGTTGGCTGACTCACCCGGAACTTCGTCGAGATCGACTTCCGTGCTGAGAGCCAGACGCTGAATCGTCGGCAGTTCATTGCGGATGGCGAGGTTGACGCATTGGGCGATTGAGCAGCGCGGAGCGGGTGTTGTCTCGGGAGTTCCCGATGAGCCTGAAAAAGAGGCATGGCCCGAACCGGAGGAATGATGGGGAATCATGCGTGAGCCAAGGCAGGAGTGATTTCGAAAGAATGACGGCGAGGCGATGAATGAACCTGCTGATGAGCCACACCCTCGGAGGTGATTGGCCATCGGCAGTGAGGCGACTTGTAGCTGAACTTTGCGCCAAGTGTCAAGGCTGCCGCAGCGCACGGCGGACGAGAGTTTACTTCCCAAAAGGGATCACGGCCGAAAAGGGATCACGGCCGAAAAGGGATCACGGCCGAAAAGACTGGGCCAGCACTCAAGTGCCCTCGCAGAACGCTGCCGGGGCTGAGGCAGGAAGGCTCATGAGCTAAGCGTTCTGCTGTCTGAGTTTCCAGAGGGCTGCTTTTCGGGAGCCGAAAAGGTGGGGAGTTGGTCCACGGCGCTGGGACTAGAGGAAATAGATGCGTGCAGGCAGCAGATACGAGCGAACGCATGCGGAGTTTGGCTGCCGAATTCAAACAATCAACCGTGAGACAGCCGGCTCCTGCGGGTCACAGGCTGCCAAAATCCCGGCCCGTCATCTGGAAAGTCTTCCACGCGGATACAGCCTCAAGCCCGGAATCAGCCACTCCGGTGAGCGGTGGCAAATCCCCTTCCGCAATCTGAATTCGGCACTCCTGCTCGCTCCAACTACTTTACGGTCGACGCAAACGACTCCATGATCCAGCCGTTCAAATCACTCAGCGACTGAGCTGGCAGTTCGTCGCCCGCCGGGTACTGGCGAAGGGTCACACTGAAGCCGCCCACGTGGAGCAGTTTCAGCTGATCGCAGAGCAGTGTTTCAGAGAAGTCTCGCGACTTGCGGCAATGGGCCCAGAAGATCGGCAGTTGGCGGCAACTCATCCAGTCGCGAAGTGGCGTCAGTCCACTGGGCAGTGGTCCGTTGATTGAGACGACGCCCGCCAGCGATTGCGATAATTCCAGTGCGACTCGCAACGCCATCGTTCCGCCGGCCCCATAGCCAGCGAGGAAGATTCGATGCGGCGCGACATTGAGTTTCAATTGGGCATGGTCAATGGCCTGCACCACCGCAGCCTGAGCTTCCTCAATTCCATGCGCCGTTTGTTGCCAGTAATACCCGGCAGCCGCATCCCCGACACTCGCCTGGGGTGCGACGGCAATGAAATTTCGCAGGCTGATTGCCGGCATGATCCGCTGCACTTGAGTCTGGTCATCCCCGTTGGAGTGCAGCCAAACGATCAGCGGGTAAGCGTAACCCGGTTCATAATGCATTGGCGTAAACAACGCAGGTGCCGCGATCGCCGCAGAGTTGGGTTGGGACGCGGTGGGGGTAGCGAAGCTTTTCAGCGTGCGGGCGATTTGGGCAGCGGCTGGAGTGAGTGTCGGCTTGTCTGCTCGCTTGGGGGCTTCCGGGGATAAGGAATTCGGAGCAAACCGTGAGATGAATCGACACGTTTTAGTGAGCGCCGATCCTTTCGTCAATTGCAGCGAGCGAACTGCTAGCACTGTAAAAGGTGCTGGTGGTTGATGGATGCGTGATGCGCGGGGCGGAAACAGGGGAAACGCTGGGAGCACAAAGAGCGCGGAGGAAGTCGAGGGAGGAAGAGATGGCAGGGGGAACGTGGAATGATCGTTTGGCCCGTAGCCCGCAGGAGGAATTTGTAGGGTGGGTCGGGGCGGTGGTTGATTTTGCGGCTGAGTCGAGCATTCTCCGCCCCGCCACCCACCGAACCCTGCTGGCGGTTCCGGTGGGTACGCACCGCGTGGCTGCCATCCACCCTGTCTTGCTTGGCGAACGAAAGCAGGAAGAAGGTCTCTCACGGAGGCACGGAGGCACGGAGGAGGAAATTGAAGCAGTGGCCGAAATCATGAATATTGGGATTTGTTGTTAATTGATTTTGATTCGTGCTGATGAATGGTTCGCCTTCTTCTTCCTCGGTTTTTGGGCATTCTGCCAAAAAATGAAAATAGCTTGAAAGATTCCCCTTCGCGGCCCGTGAAGCTTAGTGTGGCCAAGTTTGCCCATTAAGATTCGTGAGAATAGGCTGGCGAGCGACTATCTCCTGCGGGATGGAATTCCTGCGACATTCGCCCGGCCCACACTAACTCGACCCTGTCCCGCCGGAACCCTGCCATGAGAAATGCGCCCGATACCCGAGCGAGCCTGTTGTTGCGACTGCAGCAACCGGACGACGAGCGCGCCTGGCAGGAATTCGTTGAAATCTATCAGCCGCTGATCGAACGACTTGTCACCCGCTACGGTTTGCAGCCGGCTGACGCTCAAGACATTTCGCAGGAAGTCCTCACGCGGGTCGCCAAGGCGATTCCGGAATGGGAACATGATCCGGCTCGCGGCACGTTTCGCGGCTGGCTCACTCGCGTCACTCGCAACTTGACGATTGAACAGCTTCGGACCCGTGCCCGCCGTCCGCTGACCAATCCCGAAAGCGGCCAGCTGGAACAGTTCCAGCGCGACGCCGATTCGATTTTTCAGCTTGAGCAGCAACGCGAGCTGTTTGGCTGGGCGGCGCGCAAGGCCCGCGATCAATTTGTGCCGACCACATGGCAAGCCTTTTGGCTGACGGCGGTCGAGCAGCGGTCCCCCAGCGAGGTCGCCGAACAATTGGGGCTCAGCACCGGCGCGGTCTACATCGCCCGCAGCCGCGTGATGGCTCGGCTGCGAGAGCTGATTGAGCAAACTGAATTTGATTCTCAGGTGAATGAGGCAAACCAATGAAGACATTACCTTGCCTGAGTCGAGAAGAACTTCAACAGGTGCTCAGCGGTCAGGTTGCCACGCGGCAAGCGGACTCGGCCGAGCGGCATTTGGAGCAATGTGCCGAGTGTCGACAGCGGCTGGAGTCGCTGGCTGCGGGCGGCGATTGGTGGCGAGCCGCCGAGGAACATCTCTCGAGCGATGAGATCGAGCGGACCTTGGCCCTGCGGACGACGCGCGAGCCGACCAGCGGCGATCTGTTGGAGTCGAATCGCAGCCGTTCTGCAGCGCGACCATCCCCTGCCCTGCAGCCCCCGAGTCATCCGGAAATGCTCGGACGGCTGGGACGCTTCGACATCGAAAGCTGGATCGGCCAAGGTGGCTTTGGCGTCGTCTACAAGGGGCACGACCCCGAGCTGAACCGGGCTGTGGCAATTAAAGTTCTCGCCCCTCACCTTGCCGCCAGCGGCGTGGCCCGCAAACGCTTCGCCCGCGAAGCTCAAGCTGCAGCGGCAATCAGCCATCCCAATGTCGTGCCGATTCATGCGATTGAATCGGAGGGCGATTGTCCTTACCTGGTGATGGGTTACGTCCCCGGACAATCCCTGCAAGCTTATGTCCAGAAGCATGGGCCACTACCAATTAAGGCCGTCGTGCGAATTGCCCAGCAGATTGCGGCGGGCTTGCTCGCCGCGCATCGCCAAGGGCTAGTGCACCGCGACATCAAGCCGGCGAACATTCTGCTGGAGAATGGACTGAACCGGGCGATGATCACCGACTTCGGTTTGGCCCGGGCCGCGGATGATGCGGCGCTGACCCAGACCGGCTGGCTCGCTGGAACTCCGTTCTACATGTCGCCGGAACAGGCCGAGGGGAAGCCGGTCGACGAACGAAGCGACTTGTTCAGCCTCGGGAGCGTGATCTACTTCATGGCCACGGGGCGCGAGCCATTTCGCGGCGATCAGCCGCTGGCCGTGCTCCGCAAGATCGTCAACGAACGACCCGCTCCGGCCGAGCAAGTCAACTCCGATGTGCCGCGGACGCTTTCGCGACTGATCGAACGGCTGCATGAAAAGCGGCCCGAGGATCGCTACCAGTCGGCCGAGCAAGTGAATCAGCTGCTCGAACAGTACGTCGCGCATCTCAACCAGCCGCTGGCCCATGACCAGCCGCGGCTGGGGCTTTCACGGCGCAGCCTTCGGACCCGAATCGGTTGGGCTGCAGCGGCCGCTCTCAGTTGCGTACTGCTCGGCGGTCTCGGCTACGGCCTCGCCAATTGGCTCGCTGCCCCCCCCGTCCCTCCTGCCCCGCCGCCCCGCTTGAGCATCGCCGAATATCAGCAGGAGCTCCAGCAACTGGAGGCTCCGGTTAACTTGTGGGTCGAGGAATTTTCCCAGCTGGAATCTTCGATCCGGGCAGTGGAAGTCACGCCGCTGAAGGAGTTGAAAACAGAGTTCGAGACCGATCCGCTGCAAGCCGAACTGGATGGTCTCGATAAAGAAATGCTCTGGCTGGAACAGCAAAATTTCGAGCCGCTACCAGCCAGGCAGAACGATCCGTTACCCGGCTCGAATCCCTCTGCTTCTGAGCCCTCGCCACGAGACTCAGACCTGCCGCAAGCGTCTTTAATCCTCAAGTTGATACAGTCGAGACTCGTTTGCAATTGCGAGAGTTGCGATTAGCCAAAGTCCTGCGTAGGGACTCTCGTTCTGTCTGAATCCTCAGGCACGCGTTCGCTGTGAACGGTGCAAATACACCAAGTTGTTACCTCTTTAATTTCAGGAGTAAACGATGAAATTCGTTTTTTTGACCACCGGGCTGGTCGCTTCGATGTTTGCCTGCAATTGGTTTTTCGCTCAGGAGCCGACTCCGGCGACAACACGGAAGATAAGTGGTTCGTCAAGCTCTCCGGCATTGTCCCGCTACACGGAACGCACGCGTTACGAAGTCGACTACAGCGGGGGAGCAGGAACGTTACCTGCGTTGCCTGCCAGCCAAATGCCGATTCCCCCAGCCCCCCCGGCGCAAGGCAATGGTGCCTTTAATTCCAGTGGAATGATCGCCGCATGGGAAATGGAGAATGGAAGTTGGGTTCTGAAATATCAGCCGATTGAAAATGCTGAACTGGCGACTGCTTATCGGCAGGCCTATCAGGCTTATCAGGCCGCTGCTGATGATGCCGCCAAGGGCAAGGCTTCCGCTGAACTCAAGGCCAACCTTGAGAAGCGGTACGACCTGTTTGTCGAGGGACAGTCAAAGCAGGTTGAGGAGTTGGAAGCCCGTTTGGCAAAGCTGAAGGAACAACTCGACAAGCGTCGCGCGGCCAAAGAGCGAGTTGTTGAGCTCAAGCTGCAGATGGTCCTCAGTCAGGCCGATGGGCTTGGCTTTCCGGAAAGCGGCTCTGCGAATCAGGCGATCGTCAACCGCCAGCTGTTGTCTCCATATTCAGCACCCACCAACAGTTATGATCCGAAAGCTTATCCTCTCCCATCAAGCTCCCAACCTGGTCTACCTGAACCACCTGTCTCTCCGCTGAGCTTGCCGCCAGTTGGAGAGCAACCGACTGTGACTGCGCCGGATTTAGCTGTTCCTCGGGTTGAGGGCAAAGACTTGGGACGGGTGAACGAATCACGATTGCGTGAAGAGCTTCGTGGCCGAATCTCTGAGTGGATCGCCTTGCTGTAGAACAATGACTTTGTCGGCTTCTTGGAATCCGGTTCGATGTACCTGCAACTCACACTGATTAAGTCACCGGACATACTTTGGGTAACTCTTACTTCCAACGAAAATGTGGAAGTGCAAGTGAGTTTCGATCCGACTGTGAAAAGTCCAAAAGGCGTTCCTCAAATCGGTTTCCTTTCCTTTATAAAAAAAGATGGCACGTGGTACTTTAATGGCGCCAATGGCGTCGAATAGCGGTCGTTGTCTGGGTCTTGTCACATGAAGTAGGAAGAAGGTCTCTCACGGAGGCTCGGAGGCACGGAGGAAGAAATTGAAGCAGTGACCGAAATCGAGAGTTTCGGGGTTGGTTGTTGATTGCTTTCGATGAGTGCTGATGAGTGATTCGTCTTCTCTCCGCACAAAAAAACGGGCAGCGATGTGATTCGCTGCCCGTTTTTGTTTTTAACGTAATGAACAGGAAAGCTTAGGCGTTGGCCATCAGGCCATTCATCACGCCGACCAGTTCCTTCACCGCGTTGACGCTCTTGGTGAAGTCCTTTTGTTCCTGCTCGGTCAGCTCCAGTTCGATGATCTTCTCCACGCCGCCCGATCCGAGGATGATCGGCACGCCGACGTAGTAACCGCCGACGCCGTATTCCTTGTCGCAGTAAGCCGCACAGGGAACGAGCCGCTTCTTGTCCTTGACGATCGCTTCGACCATCTGGGCACAGGCCGCAGCCGGAGCGTAATAGGCACTGCCGGTCTTGAGCAGAGCAACAATTTCGGCTCCACCGACGCGGGCGCGGTCGACGAGGCGGTTGATCGTCGCGTCCGGCAGCAGTTGTCGCAGCGGGATGCCGCCGACGCTGGTGCAGCTGGGCATCGGGACCATCGTATCGCCGTGGCCGCCGAGCAGCATGGCCGAGACGTCTTCGACGCTGCAGCCGAGTTCCATTGCAATGAAGGTGCGGTAGCGCGCCGTGTCGAGCACGCCGGCCTGGCCAATCACCCGATGAGCCGGGAACCCGGTGACCGCCTGGCACTGCTGGACCATCGCGTCGAGCGGGTTGCTGACCACGATCACCACAGCATCCGGGCAGTGCAGGCGAACCTGTTCGCTGACGGCAGTGACAATCTTGGCGTTGGTCGAGAGGAGGTCGTCGCGGCTCATCCCTGGCTTGCGGGCGATCCCGGCAGTGATCACGACGACATCGGAACCAGCCGCATCGGCGTAGTCCGAAGTGCCGATGATGTTGGAGTCAAAGCCG
>JAJTFE010000277.1 GCA_021298375.1 Blastopirellula sp.
ATTTCCTTCCGTTTCCTTCCGAACCGAGCGCAGCGGACACCCAATTCATGCCAGCCCCCGCCCCCGCCCTCACGTTTCGCTCCATCGGCCACGCAGCTGCGTTCGCCTGCGGCCTTGAGGCGGCTGCACCCAAAGTGGGAAACGTGCATCGCGGCGCCGACTTCTCCGACCTGACCCTCTACGATTTTTTACTCAGCGGCCAACTGCTGGGCGAAACGCTCGAGCTGCAAGCTACGCGGCCCTTGGGCGAGCTGATTCTGGCGGCGATTTCAGCGACGCGACAGCAGGTGCAAACCAACTCCAACCTCGGCATTGTTCTGCTGTTCGCTCCGTTGACCAAGTGCTTCCGCGAGGGTGCCCTTTCGACCTGCACCGTACTCGATGTTCTTGAAGCGAGCACCGCGCGCGACGCGCAGCTCATTTACGAGGCAATCCGTCTCGCCCAACCGGGTGGCTTGGGCAACTCCGCCCAGCACGACGTTCGCAGTCCGACTACCCCTTCGCATATTCTCGAAGCGATGCAGCTTGCCCGAGACCACGATCTGATCGCCCGGCAATACTGCACCGGATTTGCCGATATCTTCGACCTTGGAGTGCCGACTCTGGTCAGCGAAACGGTTCGCCTCAACTCGCTCGTCCGGGCAATCGTGAGCACCCATCTCTGCCTGATCGGCACGCTGGGTGACTCGCTCGTGCGCCGCAAATGCGGGCGCGAACTGGAGCAGCAACTGCAAGTCCGCTGCCAACGGATTGTCGATCGAATCATGACGGCCGGCTGGGAGGCGGGCGAGGCCGAACTGGCCGACCTCGACTTCTGGCTCCGCTCGGATGGCAATCGCCGCAACCCCGGAGCGACCGCAGACCTGATCGCCGCCAGCTTGTTTGTCGGCCTGCTCTCGGGACAATTGCAGTGGCGAGTCCCCTGAATCGATCAAGGCCTCCCCCTTCACCCCTCCTCCCCCTTCGGAACTTCCTCATGTCGGCATCGTTTACCGTTTCGCTGGAAAAAGAGCAGCTGATTTTCAGTGCGGCTCACTTCATTACCTTTGGCGATAATATCTGCGAGCGACTGCATGGCCATAACTATCGAGTCGCCTGCGAAGTGACCGGCGCCCTCAACCACCAAGCGTACGTGATTGACTTCATCGCCCTCCGCGACGCGTTGCAGAAAGTGGTGGCCGAACTCGACCATCATGTCCTGTTGCCAACCAAGCACCCGACGATTCAGGTCACGCCCGGCGAGCGGGAAGTCGAAGCCCGTTTTGCTGACCGCCGCTGGATCTTCCCAGTCGAAGACTGCCGCTTGTTGCCGATTGACAACACGACCGCAGAGCGACTGGCCGAGTACATCGCTCAGACCATCCTGCCGATTGTGCGGGCCCAGACGACTTTATTGACCGAATTGAGCGTCGCGGTGGATGAGAACGAAGGCCAGTGGGGCCGCTACCGGCTCTTCTTTTAAAAGAGTCAGGGGTCGGAACTGGGGCAACTCAAACGGCTCGTCGTCACAAACGGTAAAACCGTCCCAGTCCCGGGCGGAAGTGGCCACAAAATCAATGGAAAAAGCGACATAGACCAATGCCATACGTGAACCGACGTATGTTTTCAGGCCGCAGGCTATGCCCGATGGAAGGCAAGCGCCCTGCATCCGAACCAGAGTCCGCTCCATGTCTTCGCCCTCTTCCAACTCGCCTGATGGGATTTCGAGCTCTGCTCAATTCCCCCAGCAATACCAGCGAATGACACGTGTCCTGCACGTGATCAACGGCGAACACTATTCAGGTGCAGAAAGGGTTCAAGACCTGCTGGCGAGCGCCCTTCCCGAATTTGGCTACGAAGTTGCATTTGCCTGTGTGAAGCCGGGAAGCTTTGAGCAGCGGCGGCGGTCGCAAAGTACACCCCTGGCCAATGTGCCGATGCGAGGCAAATTCGACCTCGGCGCCTCCAAGCGGCTGGTCAAAGTCTTCCAAGAGCTGAACTGCGAGATTCTGCACGCGCACACCCCCCGCTCTCTTCTCGTGGCAAGCGGCGCGGCAAAGATTCTGGGCTGCCCGCTCGTTTATCACATCCACAGTCCCGTCGGCCTCGATTCAAAACGGACTTGGGCCAACCTCCTCAATACCTGGGCCGAAACCCGCTCGCTGCAAAGCGCCGCCCGATTGATCTGCGTTTCCGAAAGCCTCCGCGATTACATGCGGAAACTGGGACACGCTGACGCAAAACTGCGAGTGGTGCACAACGGAGTCCCCTGCGATGATTTCGCCGCTTCTTTGGACAACGTTAAGCCGTTCTGGAAAATCGGCATGATTGCCCTGTTCCGACCGCGGAAGGGCTTGGAAGTCATGATCGAAGCCCTCCCCAAGCTGGTCGAACAAAATCTCCCGGTAAAACTCCATTGCGTCGGTCCCTTTGAGTCCCCGCAGTATGAACTCGAGATCTTCGAACTCGCCTCGCGCCTCAATGTCGGACACCTGATCGAATGGACGGGCTTTGCCGAGAACGTCAATGAGTTGCTGAAAGAGATGCAATTGCTCGTCCTGCCCAGCCTCTTTGGCGAGGGTCTGCCGATGGTCGTCCTGGAAGCAATGGCCGTTGGACTCCCCGTCATTGCCAGTAAGGTCGAGGGCGTTCCTGAGGCCATCAGCGATGGCCGCGAGGGGCTGCTGTTTGAACCCGGAAACTCGGCCCAATTGGCCAGTCAAATCCGGAAGGTGATGACCAACAAGGCGATCTGGCACGAGGTCAGCTACGCGGCCTGGCAACGGCAACGGGCTCAATTCTCTGAGCGGAGCATGGCCTCGGGTGTGGCCGATGTCTACAACGAATTGGGTTTGCCAAAACCCGTCCTGATCAGCAACTCAACTGGTCAGTCAAGCGCCTCCGAACAGCCAAACGCCGAGCTGCCAAACTCCGAGGTGGCTGATGCTGAGACAACCAGCGCCCGCCCCTCATTCCCCCAGATTCCGGTCTCGGAAATTTCGACCAGCCCCAGCCACTTCTCAACTCAATAAGCTGGTGCCGGGCCGCCGCGGGGATTAAACAGCGAGTAGCTGATCACTCGCCAGCGGCTGTCAGCTTCCTTCTGCATCTGCAGCGTCACCCCGACAATATCGGCCCCACCGAGCCCATCTCCCTGCTTCTGGTGCGCTCGGGCAAAGACGGTAAACCGGACTTCAGCCTGCGGCGGCGATTTGCTCCAGTCGATACTCGGCGGCTCGAGCGCGGTGAGGTTGCAAAACTCAATCTGCCAGCGGTTGAAATGCCCTCGGGCCGCATCCTTGATCGCCGGATACCGGTCGCTGATGTGCAGCAACAAGGAAGTGGGGCTGTTGGCCGATACGGCCGCAGCCATCGCGTTGACCTCGGCGCTGATCTGCTCCCGGTCGGTCACAATCCAGCGTTCCGCCAAGACAGCCCCGATCGTCATCACCAGAGAAACGATCGCCAGTACCAGAAACAGTGGCTTCTTTCCCAGCAACCAGACTGTGCCAAACACAAAGACCGCCAGCAGCCCGACCATGATCGCATGAAAGGGAGTCTCGGCAATGAAATCGGGCAACTGATTCACATCCCCTGAACCCATTCAACCACCCGGCCTTTCTCGTTGCTTGCCCAGCAATCGCCCCGCTCGTGCCGCTCTGGAATGTGTGGCCAAAGCCATCCTGGCGAAGCTCCCTGCAAATCTGGTTCACACGCCAATCTGGCTGCAAGTCCACCACGCCAATCCTAGGGTTCAGGCATGCTCCCGGCCACTGCCCGGAATCGCTCGGACAATTCGAGCATCTGTTCCACGGACAATTGCTCGCTCCGGGCTTCTGTTCCCAGGCCTTGAGCCTGCAGCACCGCATCCACCTCGGCCTTGGACAGTTTGTCCTTGAAGGCACTAATCGCCACGCTGCGGAGAAACTTGCGCCGGTGGAAGAAGATGCTGCGCACGAACTGGTGAAAAAAAACGAGGTCGGGAATCGCCGCCCGCCGGTCCGGCTCAAGCGTGAGCTTGATAATCGCCGAGTGCACCTTGGGACGCGGCCAAAACACCGTCGGCGGCAGTAGCCGAACCAATTCCACCCGGTCAACAGATTGCTGATGATCGGCGTCGCTACGTTGTAGGGCAAGTTGGCCGCCAGCTTGAAGCGGGCATTGGGGATCGCCTGCAGAGCCTGCTGGACGGTTTCAATCACCAGCGGCGCGAAGTGATTCTTGTTTCGCAAGGCATCAACCTTGAGCATCACCACATTCTCGTACCGCTCCAACTCCTCGCGGGCCAACTGGTGCAGGTGCTGGTCAATTTCGACGGTGACCACCCGACCGGCGTGCTCAGCCAACAGGGCGGTCAGAGAGCCCATTCCGGTGCCGATTTCCAGAACGACATCCTGGGGACCGATTTCGGCCGCCTCTGCCAAGATCTCGATCAGGTTCAAGTCGATCAGAAAATTCTGGCCATGCCGCGCGTTGGGCTCCAGGCCGACTTGAGAAAAACGTCGTCGCAGATACGAAATCGTCTGCCGATTGGCTTTCGTCATCAAACTGTTCCAATTACCTTTCCCGGGCTACGAGCCCTCTGTTCAAACCCCGCCTCGTCATCGGCCATTGCGCCGTCGGGACAATTGCGCCGTCGGGACAAGTGACCGCGGCTCTCACTCACGCCATTCCCGGCAACCGCCCCATGCTCAGCAACTGGCGCTCAATGTACTTGGCCAGCACATCCGTTTCCAAGTTGACGGTATCGCCGACCTGTTTTCGCCCCAGAATCGTGACTGCCAGCGTATGGGGAACCAAGGCCACGCTGAATCCGTCGTCGGCAACATCCACCAGCGTCAGGCTCACGCCATCGACGGTGACCGAGCCCTTGCTCGCCATCTGCCGCGTCAATGTCAGCGGCGCGTTAAACCAAATCGTGCTCCAGTTGCCATCGTCGACCCGCGAGCGAATGGAACCGAGCCCATCGACATGTCCGGTGACGTAGTGCCCCCCCAGACGCTGGCCAACCTGCAAGGCCCGCTCCAGATTTACCGGCGAGCCGAGTTGCAGATCGCCCAGGTCCGTTCTCCGCAAAGTTTCCTCACCAGCGTCGAAGGCCAAGTCATCGCCGCTTTTCCGCGTCACCGTGAGGCAACAGCCGTTGACCGAGATGCTCGCCCCTAACGCCGCATCGGAAGCGACCAGCGGCGCCCGAACGACGAATTCCTTCGCACTCCCCTGGGGGGTAATCGCCACCACCTGTCCGACTTCTTCCACCAATCCGGTAAACATGCACGCCCTTCCAGCCACTTGGCGAGTCGCCTGCTGCCACTAGCCACTCAGCAACATCTGCTCGAGTCGGCTCGCGATCGCCCCACCTTTTCGATTTCGCGGTTTCTGTCAGAATACCAGACCCAAGCAACTTAGTTCAGTCTGGTCAGGTCAGGTAAATGCGAATGAGTCTGATTACGGATGTGATTGGCCGTCAAATTCTCGACAGTCGCGGCAATCCTACGGTAGAAGTCGATGTCATCCTCGAAGACGGTTCCTTCGGCCGGGCTGCTGTGCCCAGCGGAGCCAGTACCGGGGCTCACGAAGCGTGGGAACTTCGCGACGGCGACAAAAATGTCTACCTCGGCAAAGGCGTCTCCCTCGCCGTGCAAAACGTCAATGAAGAGTTGTGCGAAGCCCTGCTCGGCCTGCCGGCTCTCGACCAGGTCGCTGTCGACAATGCACTCTGCCAGGTCGATGGCACTCCCAACAAAAAACGCCTCGGTGCCAACGCCATCCTCGGGTGCTCGCTCGCCGTGGCAAAAGCCGCCGCCCAATACACCAACCAACCGCTCTACCGTTACCTCGGCGGAGCCTCGGCCCGCGTGCTCCCCGCCCCCATGATGAACATCATCAACGGCGGACAACACGCAGACAATTCGGTCGACGTTCAGGAATTCATGGTCATGCCCCTGGGCTTCGACAATTTCAGTCAAGCCCTCCGCTGCGGGGTCGAGATCTTCCATCACCTGAAGAAGGGCCTCAAAGACAAGCGGCTCAACACGGCTGTTGGCGATGAGGGTGGATTCGCTCC